>DWWZ01000022.1 GCA_019119435.1 Candidatus Butyricicoccus avicola | reverse complement strand
GTCGTTTCAGCATTGGGAGGTGATCCCGTGTCTGATATGGAACGCATAGCGGGAATCCGAGTTGAAGATATTTCTTCTTTGACTAAGTCAAGGTGGGGTGAAATCATGGTTATCCTGAACGGTAAGCTGGACGAACAAGAAAAGCAGAGGAAGAAACAAAATGACGCATGAATTTGACCGCGCAGAGGTGCGGCGGGACGATGGCGGGAATTGGCTTTGCCTGCATATCAAAAACGCACCGATGGCGCGGCATGAATGCAGGCAGATGAAGAAAGGCACTTATCAGGCTGAGATCAAGCGCAAGACAGAGAAGCGCAGCCGTAAGGCAAACGCTTACTTCTGGACGCTGTGCGGCAAGCTGGCGGCGGCGCTGAACATCCCAAAAACCGATGTTTACCGCTCCTATGTGACCGAGATCGGCGACAATTTCCGGATTGTGCCGGTTGCCAATGAGCAACAGCGGGACTTGATCGCCAGACTTTGGGAAGCGCAGGGTCTCGGCTGGGTGACGGAGGACGCCGGACAGGACATGCTGTGCTGCTACTACGGGTCATCGACCTACGACACCCGCCAAATGGGGCGGCTGATCGACCTTGTTGTGCAGGACTGCAAGGATCAGGACATTGAGACTGCCCCGCCGGGAGATATCCTGCGCTGGGTAGCTGATTGGAAGCCGGAGGCGCGGACAGTATGAGACGAGAGACAAGATTTACCGCAGTGCAGCCGCAGACATGGAAGCGCGTATACGAGCGCGACAATCACCGCTGTGTGCTGTGCGGAAAATCAGGCGTATTACAAGCCGCCCATTTTGTACCGCGATCACACGGCGGGCTTGGGCGCGAAAAGAACTTGATTATGCTATGCGCGGACTGTCACAGAAGGTATGACCAGACAGACGAGCGAGACGCGATTCGGGCGGAGCTGCGGGAATACCTGCAAGGGCTTTATCCGGATTGGGACGAGAAGGAATTGAAATATAGAAAGGAAATGGAAAGATGAATATAAAATATAATGTTGAAATTCCAGACCAAACCAATACGGTACGCAAAGCTGTAAAACAGAAAATTGTTTTGGAATTTTACAAAAGTGGGAATAAAACAGCGGAAATTTTGGACTTCACGGACATAAAAAAAGAATATAGCTCTATTCGTTCAACAGCTTACAGATTAAATGTTCCCGTTCAGGTAATTTTGCGAGGAAATCGTTTATTTTTGAAGAGAAAGGATATGGAATGATGGAAAAACTGCTTTTAACGCGGCATGAGGCGGCGCAGGCATTAAGCATTAGCGTTGACATGCTGGACAGGCTGAGAAATATTGGCTATATCAAATGTGTCCGCATTGGGTCGAGGGTATACTTTTCGCCTGACGAACTGAAATCGTTTATCACAAAGGAGGGAGACTTGTGCTGAACAAAGCAATTCTTATGGGGCGTTTGACCCGCGATCCGGAACTGCGTCACACGCAGAGCAACACAGCGGTTTGCTCGTTTACACTTGCGATTGACCGGGATTACAGCAAAACCGAGCAGAAGGAAACAGATTTCATTGACTGTACCGCATGGGGCAAGACGGCGGAGTTCGTTTCCAAGTGGTTTCAGAAGGGCGTTATGACTATCGTGGTAGGCCGCGTGCAATCACGCAAGTGGCAGGACAAGAACGGGAACAACCGCACATCGGTTGAGGTCAATTGCGCAGAAGTCATGTTCGGAGAGAGCAAGAAGGCGCGGGAGAAAGACAATGGCAGTTACCTGCCGGATGATGACATGATCCCGCCGGACGAGGATGATTCTGACGATCCTTTTTGATGGTGTAAACTATGGAACGACAGAGCTTTGTAATGTATCTGGAATGGCAAACACAACTTGAATTGCTGACAGATGAGCAATGCGGTAGGTTGGTAAAAAGCCTTTTCAGATACGCCCGGACAGGAGAAGAACCTGAACTTTCCGGGGCTGAAATGATGGCTTTTTCGTTCATCCGCGCGCAAATAGACAGGGATTATGATAAATGGATAGAAACCTGCCAAAGACGTGCGGAGGCTGGGAAACTCGGGGGTAGACCCAAAGCAAAAGGTTTATCCGAAAAAGCAAAAAAACCTAAAGGTTTTTCGGAAAACCAAAGTAAAGCAAAAAAAGCTGATAATGATCATGAATATGATCATGATATATACCCCCCTATATCCCCCCAAGGGGAATTGTTTGACCGGTTCTGGTCTGCTTATCCTCGCAAAACAGCAAAGCGGAATGCGCTCAAAGCTTTTGAAAAGCTGAACGTGACAGAGGCGTTACTCACGGAGATGCTCGCTGCTTTGGACTGGCAACGCCATAGCGAACAGTGGACGAAGGACAACGGGAGCTATATACCCCATCCTGCGACATGGCTGAATGGGCGCAGGTGGGAGGATGAAAAGCCAAGCGAACAGCAGAAAACACGCACCTTGACAACCAAAGACGGGGAGACGATAAAGCTTTATGACTGACTTGATCACAAGTGAAAACTACCTTTGCGGGGCTGGATTGCTGGACGGAAAGACGGCAAAGGAGCTGACTGGCATGCTTGAACCTGATGATTTCAGCATGGAGATCAACCGAAATATCTTCGAGGCGTTTTGCAAACTCGATGCAGATGGGCAGGAAATAGACGCGGCAAAAGTGGCGAACCTCGGGATTGACCGCGAATATCTGTTCGAGCTGATGCAGGTAACACCAGTCCGAACGGACATTGCGTCCCATGTTGCCGTGGTCAAAAAAGCGTCCATGCGGCGGGCGGTGCGCGGCGTACTGGCGCAGGCGGATGCGGACATCCTTGCGGGCGACGAACCAACGGAGATCATCGACCGGATGCTTACGGGCTTGCAGGACGCACAGAAGGGCAAGACCGCCGAGGTGATGACCGGCGAGGAAGCAGCATTGGAATTTTGGGATACGCTGGACGGCGGCGGCTTCTCGGTACAGACCGGAATGGGCTATCTTGACCGAGTTTTGGGCGGCGGGATGCTCAACAGCGGCTTGTATGTGCTGGCGGCGAGACCGGGATGCGGCAAGACGGCGTTAGCCTTGCAGATTGCGGACAATGTAGCGAAAAGCGGCGCGGTGCTGTTCGTGTCGCTTGAGATGGATTCTGTGCAGCTGACCGCACGCCGGGTGAGCCGGATATGCCGCGTCCCGGCCACCAAGATGCTGTTAGGCGGCGCTACGGCGGACGAGATCGCGCAGGCGGCACGCGCAGGCCGTCGGCTGGTAAATGTACCCCTGTACACGAACAAGACGCTGCGGTGCGCTGTGGGCGATATACGGGCTATGTCCCGGCAGATAGACGGGCTGCGGCTTGTGGTGATCGATTACCTCGGGCTGATCAAGCCGAACATGAGGCTGAAGAGCAGGTATGAGCAGGTGACAGAGATTTCCGGAGAGCTGAAAATCCTTGCCCGGACGCTGGGTGTTCCGGTGCTGTGTCTGGCGCAGCTCAACCGTGCAAGCGAGATGCGGGGAGACAAGAAGCCGATCCTCGCAGACCTGCGAGACAGCGGCGCAATTGAGCAGGACGCGGACGCGGTGATATTCCTGCACCGGCCGGACATGTACGACGATGAAGACAAAAGCGACTGGGTGCAGGTTGATGTAGATATCGCGAAAAACCGGCATGCAGGGACGGGAAATGTGAAAATGATGATGCATCTGTCGTCTGGAGAATTCCGGGAGGTTGAAACGCGGTATGGTTAAATTTACAATCCCGCTCCCACCGGTCACGAAAAAGAACAGCCAGCGTATTTTGGTCAACAAGGCGACGGGCAGGCCGTTTATTGCGCCGTCTGAGCAGTACAAGCAGTACGAAAAAGATGCGCAGTGGTTTACACCCGCATGCATACCGCCGATTGATAAGCCGGTGAATATCAAGTGCGTGTTTTACATGCCGACGCGGCGGCGGGTAGACCTGACGAATTTGCTTGAAGCTGCGGACGATGTGCTGGTACATGCCGGGGTGATTGCAGATGATCACAGCGGGATTGTGGTGAGCCATGACGGGAGCCGTGTTATGCATGACAAGGAGAACCCGAGAACGGAGATTGAGATAACGGAATGGGAGGAAGGACGATGAATAAAGACATTCGCGCCGCAATGCTGGGAGACCACGAGGCGGCGAAGCTGACCCACCTCTCCTTGTTCTCCGGCATCGGTGGGCTTGACCTGGCGGCGGAAATGGCTGGGTTTCGAACGGTGGGGCAGTGCGAATGGGCGGACTACCCGACAAAAGTTTTAGAAAAGCACTGGCCCGATGTGCCAAGATGGCGGGATATAAGAACACTGACAGGAGAGAGTTTTTATGAAAAGACAGGAATGCGAACAGTTGACGTTATTTCCGGCGGGTTCCCCTGCCAGCCACACAGCGTTATCGGAAAACGGCTTGCAGAAAATGATGAACGGCACTTATGGCCAGAGTTCCTGCGAGTTATTGCCGAATTACAGCCAAGGTATGTTGTTGGCGAGAACGTTAATGGCATTTTATCAACAATACATGAGTCCGTTTGCACCGACCTGGAAAAAGAAGGATATGAAGTCTGGACGTTCAGTATACCGGCTTGTGCTGTCGGAGCGCACCATGAAAGATACCGGGTTTGTATTCTTGGCATCTCCAAGAGCAAGCCAGGATTTCAAGCCAATTCGCAAGCAGACACCACGGGAACACAGCGGAAAACACGGACAAACGATGTGTTCCAGCCTTGGGATTATCTGCCCGGAACGTATTGGGCAGTACATCAACCCCCAGTTTGCGGAATGGATGATGGGATTCCCGATTGGATGGGGGGATATTCGCAGTACAAACAGCGGATGCAGTGCTACGGAAACGCCGTAGTCCCCCAACAGTTTTATCCTGTGTTTCAGGCCATAGCGGACATAGAGAGGGGGATTGTACATAGTCATATATGAACTCAAAGAAGAAATGGACTTAAAAAAAGTACGATGTGACAGAGATTGAGATGCTGGAGGGGATGGAATGATTAAACTGGAGAAATGCCCACACTGCGGGAGTGATGTTATCCTGTGCAAGCTAAACGGATTGGCCTATGTGGCCTATGAATTTTCTATCGTTTGCCCTGGATGTGGGCTGGAAACCAAAATTTCGGTCAACCCAAATGCCAACTGTTGTTTTGACATGGGGAAGGCAGTAGATGAAATCGTGGAGAAATGGAACAGAAGGGAGTCCACTTATGAGCATGACGCCGGAAGAAGCGATTGCGCTGCTGAATGAGCAGTATGAAACTTGCAAACGTATCTATGATTGCAGTGCCGACCAGAGAAAGAGCTATCCAAATGTACCGCAATTTATGGAGGCTCTTGGCATGGCCCTCTCCGCCCTACGCCCAGTCAGCCGGGAGCAGGTGGAGAAGGTGTGGAGGGGTTGTGAGTATTGCGGCGAAGAATGGGGAACTTGCAACCCAATAACTAACAGATTCACAATGCCGCCAAGAGGCGGCATAAGGCTTTGCCCTATGTGTGGTAAGCCACTTACGGACGAGGCCGTGGAGATGGTAATGGAGAGATTGGAGGCACTGTATGAAGAAAACAGTTATTCTTGAGGCTTTCGTACAAACGAGCTACGAAACGTATACTCACAAATACCGAACCGTTAATATAGAAGTACCGGACGATGGAAACGAGTGGCACGTTGCTGGAGAAATGGAGGCGCTGAACGATGCGAATGATTGATGCCGACATGCTGGCTGATGGTTTGAAACTGCATCGCCAATCAACAGATCAAAAGCATGAGACAGACAGGCAGTGGGCCGTCGGCTACAACGCTGGACTGGAACGGGCGCTGTATAGTATTTCCTATGCTCCCACCCTCACCCAGCCGAACGAGCCGCTATCTGTACTCGTTAATGACGAGCCAGACCGGGAGTATATTGACTACATATGTCCAAGGTGTAAGGACATCATCTCCCAGCGTAGACGTGGCCAACGAATGGAAACGGTGTACAAGTGCAAATTCCATGATAACTGCGGTCAGCGTGTGGATTGGAGTGATCCGCAGCCTTACTGCCGCCAGCCGGAGGGAGAGGAGGGCGCCTGATGGACATTGAGAAGCCTAATTGCATCGGGTGCCATCACATACATCCAGACAACGGAAACTGCACAGCTGTCGGTGGATTTTGCACCGCTGTTCCGGCGTCGAATTGCCCTCTGATCCCAGAGTTACGGGCCGAAAACGAGAAGTTGCGGGCTGAACTGGAGCAGGCGAAGCGGGAGCGCGATGCGGCGGTGGATTGTTGTAGTGGGTATTGCGCTTCGTGCCTTTTTGTGAAGGACTGCGCTAAGCACGACATGAACGACACAGCACCAACACGATGGTACTACGGTGATTGTGAAGACTGGGAGTGGCGCGGCCAGAAGGAGGACTGACAATGAAATTCAAAAGCCCGGATGGGTGGGTGTTTTGCAGTATGCAAGAAGCAAAATTTGATTTTTGCGCTACCCATAACTGCATTGATTGTGCGCTTGAAAAACATGCAAACGAGCAAGGAGAAACCTGTGGTTATTATGCTGCTTGCCACCCGGACGAAGCCGCCCGCCTGATGGGATATGAGGTCATCGAGGACGATTGCGACCAGACTGCAACCGACAGCAATCACGAAGCCAAGTCCGACGGCGGAAAGCCCCGCCCGAGCCTTGTACCGCCTGCGCTGATACGCGGTGTGGATTCGGTCAGAGAATACGGCTGCATGAAATATAGCGATCCCGAGAATTGGCGCAAGGTCGTGCCACAAAGATACTGGGACGCGCTTCTGCGTCATGTGCTGGCGGCGTGGGACAATTGGAAAGCCGTTGATCCTGAAAGCGGTATGCCCCATTTATGGCATATTGCTTGCAATGCGGCGTTTTTGATGCAGTATATGGAGGAAGAAAAGGGTGAAGCGACAAAACATCTACCGTGACTATTTTGATGCCTTGTTCCACGGCGCACGGCGGATGCGGAAATCAAAACGGTTTTTCCGAAGGCTGGCAAAGCGACGGATGCGGCAGAATGATAAAAAAATTTTGTAGGATGAACAGAATGAAAAAGTGTAAAAGAATAGCGATGATTGTTATTGTTGGAATTATGGAGGCTATGTTGTGCGGTTGTGAGAGCTGCTCTAGGGCGTCTAAATCGATTGCAAGTGACTTCGGGGGCGGACTTAACAGAACGGTCACCGTATATTCGAATACCGGAGAAGAAATCAAAAGTTGGAGCGGGAAATTTGATGTTACCGAATCCGAATCCGAGGTGTATTTTGATTTAGACGGTAAGAGGATTATTATACACGGCGGGATTGTGATTAATGAGGAAAGCTGATGGTTGAATAAGCACCGTGGATACTGAGATACATACATTGGAGGTATGGCTATGACATGCAGGGGGTGTAAATATTGGAGACCGTTAGCGAGCGGAAAAGCCGGATACCATGCATGCCATTACATGATAGACACAAAGCACATGCGCGGATGCGATCCTGATCAATGCGATAAAAAGGAATCGGGGAAGAAAAAGAGCACGCGTTGGTGCAGCGCGTTTGAGGAGGGCGATACATGATGCTGTTTATGGCACCTTTGTTTATTGCAGGATTATTTGCTGGGAAAGCAATGAGAAATCAAGCAGCCTGGAAACTATACCAGCATGTTTATGAGGCGGGGCTTAGATATTACGCGAACGAAACACATACACGGTATATAGAGATCAGACACTGGAAAGATGTTGCGAAACAAGATCAGTTTGGCGTATCAGATTTTTTGAGCAAGGAAGACTATCAAACGCTGAAAAAATACTTTGTATGGGAGGGCGAAGATTGAGGATACCATACGAGATCAAGCAGGAAGCAATCTGGATTGTACGCGGGTATGACATGCGAAAGCGCAATTACGAGCGCATGAAAAGCGATATACTCACCCATATGAGC
>DWWZ01000152.1 GCA_019119435.1 Candidatus Butyricicoccus avicola | reverse complement strand
GTATCGAAGACCATAACGTTTACGTCCTCGCCGGAAGCCAGGACATGGTCCAGGCCGCCGAAGCCGATGTCGTATGCCCAGCCGTCGCCGCCGAAGATCCAGATGGACTTCTTGGACAGGTATTCCTTCTCAGACAGGATGTCCTTGCACAGTGCGCAGCCAGCAGCCGCACCCTTCTCGAGCGCAGCGATGAGTGCCTTGGTCGGCGCTGCATTGGCTTCGCCGTCGTCCTTGGTCTCCATGAACTTGGCAATGGCGTCCTTGGTCTCGGCCGGGGTGTTCTCGCCCTGTGCCATCTCTTCGAGCTTGGCGATCAGGCGCTCGCGGATAGCCTTCTGGCCGTAGTACATGCCAAGGCCGTGCTCCGCGTTGTCCTCGAACAGGGAGTTTGCCCAAGCCGGGCCGCGGCCTTCCTTGTTGACGGTGTACGGCGAGGTAGCAGCCGGGCCGCCCCAGATGGACGAACAGCCAGTTGCGTTGGAGATATACATGCGGTCGCCGCAAACCTGGGTGATCAGGCGCGCGTAAGCGGTCTCAGCGCAGCCTGCGCACGAGCCGGAGAACTCAAGCAGCGGGGTCTTGAACTGGGAATCCTTGACCGACTTGTTGGAAACCATGTCTTCCTTCTCGGAGACCTTGGCAACCATGTAGTCGAATACATCCTGCTGGGCAGCTTCCTGCTCCTGCGGGACCATGGTCAGCGACTTGGTTGGGCAGACGCCTACGCAGACGCCGCAGCCCATGCAGTCGAGCGGCGAGACAGCCATGGTGTACTTGTAGACGCCCTTGCCCTTGCCGGCCCTGATGTCCACGATCTTGGCAGCCTCGGGTGCCGCGGCAGCCTCCTCGGCGCTCAGCGCGAACGGACGGATGGTTGCGTGCGGGCAGACATACGCGCACTGGTTGCACTGGATACAGGTCTCGGAATTCCAGGTCGGAACGGTGACGGCGACGCCGCGCTTCTCGTATGCGGCAGCGCCCTGCTCGAAGGTGCCGTCCACATGATCGCCCGCGAAGGCCGATACCGGCAGCGAGTCGCCGTCCATGCGGCCGACCGGCTCCATGATCTCCTCGACCATCTTGACCGTCTTCTCGCGGCCTTCCAGATGCTCGCCCTTGGCCTCGTCCTGTGCGTCCGCCCAGGATGCCGGGACGTCGATCTTCTTGAACGCGGTTGCGCCGGCGTCGATCGCCTTGTGGTTCATGTCAACGACATCCTGGCCCTTCTTGAGGTAGGACTTGGTTGCCGCTTCCTTCATGAAGCGGATGGCGTCCTCGGACGGCATAACCTTAGCCAGCGCGAAGAACGCGGACTGCAGGATGGTGTTGGTGCGCTTGCCCATACCGATCTCGATGGCCAGGTCAATGGCGTTGATGGTGTAGAGCTGGATATTATTCTTCGCGATGTAGCGCTTCTCGGACGCTGCCAGATGGTGCTCGAGTTCCTCGGGGGTCCACTGGCAGTTGATGAGGAAGACGCCGCCCGGCTTGACATCGCGCACGATCGGGAAGTGCTTGGTGATGTAAGACGGGTTGTGGCAGGCGACGAAGTCTGCCTTATTGATGTAGTACGGGCTCTTGATCGGCTTGTCGCCAAAGCGCAGGTGCGATACGGTGACGCCGCCGGTCTTCTTGGAGTCGTACTGGAAGTAAGCCTGAACGTACTTGTCGGTGTGGTCGCCGATGATCTTGATGGAGTTCTTGTTCGCGCCAACCGTACCGTCGCCGCCGAGGCCCCAGAACTTGCACTCGGTCGTGCCTTCTGCCGCGGTGTTCGGCGCGGGCTTCTCCTCGAGGGACAGGTAGGTCACGTCATCGGTGATGCCCAGGGTGAAGGTGTGCTTGGGCGCATCCTTGGCCAGCTCCTCGTATACGGCAAAGACAGAGGACGGAGGCGTATCCTTGGAACCCAGGCCGTAACGGCCGCCGGTGACGACGATGTCGTTCTTGCCCGCGTTGCGCAGCGCAGTGACGACGTCGAGGTACAGAGGCTCACCCTGTGCGCCCGGCTCCTTGGTGCGGTCCAGGACAGCGATCTTCTTGACGCTCTCCGGGATGGCCGCGATGAGCTTGTCTGCCGCGAACGGACGGTACAGGCGGACCTTGACCAGGCCGACCTTCTCGCCGTGTGCGGACAGGTAATCGATAACTTCCTCGGCCACGTCGCAGATGGAGCCCATCGCGATGATGATGCGGTCTGCGTCCGGTGCGCCGTAGTAGTTGAACAGCTGGTAGTTGGTGCCCAGCTTTGCGTTGACCTTGCCCATGTACTCCTCAACGATGCCCGGAACGGCCTCGTAGTACTTGTTGCAAGCCTCGCGGTGCTGGAAGAAAATGTCGCCGTTCTCGTGCGAGCCGCGCATGACCGGATGCTCCGGGTTCAGCGCGCGCTTGCGGAACGCCTCGACCGCGTCCATGTCGCACATCTCGGCCAGGTCGCTGTAGTCCCAGACCTCGATCTTCTGGATCTCATGCGAGGTGCGGAAGCCGTCAAAGAAGTTGATGAACGGCACGCGCGACTTGATGGTCGCCAGGTGCGCAACCGCCGACAGGTCCATGACTTCCTGCGGGTTGGTCTCGCACAGCATTGCAAAACCGGTCTGACGGCATGCCATGACGTCGGAGTGGTCGCCGAAAATGTTCAGTGCGTGGGACGCTACCGTACGCGCCGATACGTGGAATACGCACGGCAGCAGCTCGCCCGCGATCTTGTACATGTTCGGGATCATCAGCAGAAGGCCCTGCGACGCCGTGTAGGTCGTGGTCAGAGCGCCGGCAGCCAGCGAGCCGTGCACGGTGCCGGCCGCGCCTGCCTCGGACTGCATCTCGATGACCTTGACCGTCGTGCCGAAGATGTTCTTCTGGCCGGCTGCCGCCCACTGGTCTACATTGTCCGCCATGGGGCTCGACGGGGTGATCGGATAGATGCCCGCCACTTCGGTAAACGCATACGACACGTGCGCCGCAGCGGTGTTACCGTCCATGGACTTCATTTTTCTTGCCATAATTAACCTCCTTGGAACGAAAAAGAATGCATGAGCAAACGGTTTTTCCGATGGATTTCAGGTTGTGCGCGCGATCAGACCCAGATTTCCGCAGTCCCCTGCAGAAGGCCGATGAGCAGGCAGGCGATGACCAGCATGAGCAGCGCCCACTTGAGCACAGCGCTCAGGACCTTGCTGTCCTGTCCGGTCAGGCCGACTGCGGCGACCGCCGTTGCGATACACTGCGGGGACAGGATCTTGCCGATGCCGGCGCCGACCGAGTTGGCCGCTGCCAGCCAGTAGGGAGATGCGCCGATCGCGGTCGCGGCCTCGGACTGCAGACGGCCCAGCAGAACCTCGGTGTTGGTGCCGCTGCCGGTGACGAATGCGCCGATTGCTGCGATGATCGGTGCGACAAATGCGTAGAAACGGCCGGTGATCGTGACGAACAGGTTGGCCATATCCGAGATCATGCCCGAGTAGGTCATAATCTTGGCAACTGCCAGGACGGACATGATGGTGATGATGGTCTTGACCATCTGCTTGACGGTCGCGCACAGGGTTTCCCACATGACCTTGGCCGAAGCCCTCTGCACGATGCCGCCGATGATAGCCGCGATGAAGATCAGGATACCGGGCGTGTTAATCCAGCTAAAGGAGGTCGTGGAAGCGGCCGCGGAGGTGCTGATCTGGAACGAGGACGAGAAGGTTGCAAGGAAGGTGTTGACAGGCGCCACCAGCTTGGAGGTGAACAGCAGCAGCACAAAGATCAGGATAAACGGCAGGAAGGCCACGCCGGGGGACATGCTGTCCTTTACGGCGGAGGATGGGCCGGACTGCATGGAATAGGCCGGCTCTACCGCCTTGTTTTTGCGGGCGCGCGCCATGAGCAGCGTGCAGGCCAGCGAGATAACGCTGCCGACGATAACGGGAAGCTCTGCGCCGAGGAACTTTGCGACGAGCAGCTCGGGCAGGACAAAGGACAGGCCGGAGACCAGCGTGATGCCGACAACGCCCTTGAGGGCCTTGGGGCCGCCGCTGCCCGCCATGACCATCAGGAAAGGCACCAGGATCATAAACGGGATCATCTGTACAACCGTCATAAATGCCAAGGGCAGCGCGTCCAGGCTGGTGACGTTGGACAGCGTGACGGTCGGGATACCGACCGAACCAAACGCGGTCGGGAATGCATTGGCCAACATACATACGAGGCAGGCCGTGATGGGATTCATGCCCATGCCGGCCAGCATGCTTGCAGGGATGGCAACTGCCGTACCAAAACCTGCCATGCCTTCCAGAAAGCCGCCGAAGCACCAGCCGATGAGCAGGATCAGCACGCGCTGGTCGCTCGAGACGTTGGTGAGCAGGCGCTTAATGACATCCATGGCGCCGGTCCGAAGAGAGAGGTTATACGTAAAGATCGCGGCGATAATGACCAGGATGATCGGCCAGAGCGCTGCCGCAAATCCTTCTAGGGCGGATGTGACGCAGTCGACGACCGGCATGTGCCAGAGCGTCAGGGCAAGGGCCGCCGCAATGACCAGGGCGACCAGACAGGCTTTGTGGCCGGGGATCTTGAGCACAGCAAGCGCTACAATCAGCCACAAAATGGGGAGTAGGGTCAGAACAGACTGTAAGATTGACATTGAGAGAAACCTCCTTCTTTTTTCGGGGCAGTCCGAATCTATATTTCATGTATTTCCAACCCAACCGGTACTACCAATAAAGTAGGAAACACAAAAAATATCCGTCTAAAAAACGGAACCATCACACAAATGAAGCGAGATGTGCGCAAAATATATCCAAATAAAATAGAAGTATAATACCCGATAATCTGTAATCATTATAGGCTGGCTTGTGCTAAATGTCTATATAATTTGGATACGTTTTGCAAAAAAAGGCAGATTGCACAAAAAAGTGGCCGAAATTTGTATGAGTGGTAGAAATTGCAAATGGAGCATTGCATTTTTGTGAAATTGTGATAAAGTGTATGTAGCGATAAAGTGGTTCGACCAAAAATCACTGATCCCGTGTACAATGGAAAAGAGACGGAGGTATTCATAAGATGGCGATTGTAATTCCTTTCGGAAATGCCGGCATGACGCTGCATGACGACCTCGTCGGTGCGGAGATCCTGGAATCCCACATCGGTGAGCTCAAGGCGTCTGATACCGAAGATGGTCTGGTCCAGGCGGCCATGGCGGCCCCGATCGACACGCCGCGCCTGTGCGAGCTGGCGGCGGGCAAAAAGACCTGTACCATTATCATCAGCGACCACACGCGGCCGGTCCCCAGCCGCCACATTATCCCGTTTATGCTCGCAGAACTGCGCGAGGGCAACCCGGAGATCGATATTACGCTCTTGGTCGCGACCGGCTTCCATCGCCCGACCTCCAAGGACGAGCTTGTTGGCAAGCTCGGGCAGGAGATCGTTGACAATGAGAAAATCGTGATCCACGACAGCCGCGATGCGTCCACCAACGTCAAGGTCGGCGTGCTGCCGTCCGGCGCAGACTGCGTCATCGACAAGCTGGCCGCCGAGACCGACCTGCTGGTCGCAGAGGGCTTTATCGAGCCGCACTTCTTTGCCGGCTTCTCGGGCGGCCGCAAGAGCGTCCTGCCCGGCGTGTGCGACCAGGTCACCGTACTTGGCAATCACTGCTCGAAGTTCATCGCGTCGCCCTATGCGCGCACCGGCGTGCTCGACGGCAACCCGCTGCACACCGATATGGTCGCGGCGGCGCAGATGGCAAAGCTCGCCTATATCGTGAACGTCATCATCGACGAGGACAAGAAGGTCGTTGCGGCCTTTGCCGGCGACCCGATCACCGCCCATAGAAAGGGCTGCGACTTCCTGCTCGGCTATTGCCAGGTCAAGCCCGAAAAGCGCGGCGATATCGTCATCTCGAGCAACGGCGGCTATCCGCTTGACCAGAACGTGTACCAGAGCGTCAAGGGCCTGACCGCGGCCGAGGCCGCAGCGGCCGAGGGCGCGGTGCTTATCATGGTCAGCTCGTGCTCGGACGGCCACGGCGGCGACAGCTTCTATCACGCCCTGCGCGACTGCGCGTCCCCCGAGGCGCTGACCGACGAGATCCTGGCCACCCCGCAGGATCAGACCAAGCCAGATCAGTGGGAGTACCAGATCCTGGCCCGCGTGCTGTGCAAGCACCACGTCATTTACGTCACCGCCCCCGAGCAGCGCGCGCTGATCGAGGACATGAAGATGTCCTGGGCGCCCGACGTGGACACCGCCCTGGCCAAGGCGCGGGAGATCAAGGGCAAGGACGCCCATCTCGTCGTTATCCCGAACGGTATCTCTGTAATGGTGCGCGAATAAGCGTTTCCGAATATATGAAGAAGATGAAAAACCCAATGTTTCAAGGAGGTTTTAATCATGCCAAACTATAATTCTGTGACGCCGGAGATCATTGCTCAGCTTGAGCAGGTCGTCCCCGGACGCGTTGTCGTGGGCGCCGACGTCAATCCTGACTATTCGCGTGACGAGATGCCGATCTATGGCACCCGGATGCCCGAGGTCTCCATCGACGTGCTGACGACCGAGGAAGTCGCTGGCATCGTCAAGATCTGCTACGAGAATAACATCCCGGTCACCACGCGCGGCGCAGGCACCGGCCTGGCAGGCGGCTGCACCCCGATCTGCGGCGGCGTCGTCATCTGCACCATGCGCATGAACAAGATCCTGTCTTATGACCTGGAGAACTTTGCCGTCACCGTCCAGCCGGGCGTCCTGCTCCAGCAGCTGGCCGATGATGCGCTGCAGCACGGCTGCATGTATCCGCCGGATCCGGGCGAGAAGATGGCGACCCTGGGCGGCAACGTCTCGACCAACGCAGGCGGCATGCGCGCTGTCAAGTACGGCTGCACCCGCGACTATGTCCGCGCAATGACCGTCGTCCTGCCGACCGGCGAGATCACCCACTTTGGCAGCACGGTCTCCAAGACCAGCTCGGGCTACAGCCTGACCAACCTCATGGTCGGTTCGGAAGGCACCCTGGGCATCATCACCGAGCTGACCCTGAAGCTCATCCCGGCGCCCAAGGCGACGATCAGCCTGATGGCCCCGTTTGAGGATCTGGATGCGTGCATCTCCACCGTCCCGAAGGTATTTATGAACCACTTCAAGCCCCAGGCGCTCGAGTTCTTTGAGAGAGAGATCCTGATCTCCTCCGAGGAATACCTGGGCAAGCAGGTCTTCCCCCGCCAGATCGAGGGCACCGACGTCGGCGCTTACCTGCTGATGACCTTTGACGGCGATTCGGACGACGAGCTCGATCCCCTCGTTGAGCGCGCGGCCGAGATGCTGCTCGAAGAGGGCGCAATGGACGTTCTGGTCGCGGATACCGCGCCCAAGCTCAAGGACACCTGGGCAGCCCGTTCCTCCTTCCTGGAAGGCATCGAGGAGCAGACCAAGCTGCTCGACGAGTGCGACGTCGTTGTTCCGGTCAACAAGATCGCCGATTATGTCCGCTTTGTCAATGAGACCGGCGACAAGTTCGACTTCACCGTCAAGTACTTCGGCCATGCGGGCGACGGCAACCTGCACATTTACACCTGCTCGAACGACATGGCAGAGGACGAATTCCGCAAGCAGGTCGATGCGTTCATGAGCGCGATCTACAAGAAGGCAGTCGAGCTGGGCGGCCAGATCTCTGGCGAGCACGGCATCGGCATGGGCAAGGTCAAGTACCTGGCTGAGGCAGTCGGCCCGGTCAACATGCAGCTCATGCAGGGCATCAAGAAGGTCTTTGACCCCAAGATGATTCTGAACCCCGGCAAGGTCTGCTGCACGCTTTAATCAGGTATCAATAAGGAGAATTTGGTATGAATATTCTGGTATGTATCAAGCAGGTTCCGGATACCAACGAGATCAAGATCGATCCGGAAACCAATACGCTGGTGCGCGACGGCGTGCCCAGCATCATTAACCCCTTTGACGGCTATGCCATCGAGGCCGCAGCCCGCATCAAGGACAAGAACCCCGACACCCGTATCGTCGTTCTGTCCATGGGCCCGCAGCAGGCCGAGGCTGCGCTGCGCGAGGCACTTGCGATCGCAGCCGACAAGGCTTACCTGGTATCCGACCGCGCATTCGGCGGCTCGGACACCCTGGCCACCAGCTACATCCTCTCCTGCGCAATCGCCAAGGTAGAGGAGCTCGAGGGCGTCAAGTTTGACGCGGTCTTCTGCGGCAAGCAGGCCATTGACGGCGACACCGCACAGGTCGGCCCCGAGCTTGCAGAGCTGCTCGACTATCCGCAGGTCACCTATGCGCTCGAGGCCGAGGAGGCCGAAGGCGCCCTGCATATCCTCAAGGAAGGCGAAGACGGCAACTACCGCATCGGCGTTAAGACCCCCTGCCTGATCACCTTTACCAAGCCCTCCTTTGACCCGCGCTTCCCGACGATCAAGCGCAAGATGGCAGCACGCAAGGCAAAGATCGACGTGCTCACCACCGCAGAGATGCCGGACATCGACCTGACCCGCGCAGGCCTCAAGGGCTCCCCGACGCGCGTCAAGAAGACCTTTGTGCCGCCGCGCAAGGAAGCCGGCGTCATTATCAAGGAAGAGACCGGCGAAGAGTCCGCTATGAAGCTGTTTACGGCGCTGAGCGAAGCGCATGTGATTTAAGGGAGGCGTCAGAATATGGAAGCAAAAACCAAGGACCTTTGGGTATTCGTGGAAACCAAGGAGGACGGCTCCGCCAAGAATGTAGGCATCGAGCTTCTGAATCCTGGCCGTGAGCTGGCAAACCAGCAGGGCGGCAAGCTGGTTGCCGTTATCGTCGGCAATAACCTGGACGCAGCAATCAACGAGGCGAGCGCCGCAGGCGCCGACCAGGTCATCGCAGTCGAGGGCCCGGAGTATGCCGATTACACCACCGACGCATACGTCACCGCCATGGCGCACCTCATCGAGAAGTACGGCCCGACCACTATGCTGATCGGCGCGACGCCGAACGGCCGCGACATGGGCCCGCGCCTCTCGTCCCGCCTGCAGACCGGCCTGACCGCCGACTGCACCGCGCTGGCCATTGACGAGGCGACCGGCTGCGTCGCTTGGACCCGTCCGGCATTCGGCGGCAACCTGATGGCGACCATCCTGTGTGCAGACCATCGCCCGCAGCTCGGCACTGTCCGCCCGGGCGTATTCAAGAAGCCCGCAGCAGGTGAGGCCAAGGCCGAGATCATCCGCGAGGACTTCCATGTCCCGGCGGAGGCAATCCGTACCGAGGTGCTCGAGGTCATCCGCGAGGCAGCCGAGGAAATGGTAGACCTGGAAGGCGCAGACATCATCGTCTCCGGCGGCCGCGGCGTCGGCAGCGCCGAGGGCTTTGACGTCATCCGTGAGCTGGCCGACGCGCTGGGCGCAACGGTTGGCGCATCCCGCGCAGCGGTCGACGAGGGCTGGATCGCCCACTCCCATCAGGTCGGCCAGACCGGCAAGACTGTCGGCCCCAAGCTGTACATCGCCTGCGGTATCTCGGGCGCAATCCAGCACCTGGCTGGCATGAGCTCCTCCGACGTCGTCGTCGCGATCAACAAGGATCCGGACGCACCAATCTTTGGCGTTGCAGACTACGGCGTTGTGGGCAATCTGTTTGATGTTGTTCCTGTGCTGACCGCACAGATCAAGAAGATGAAGGGTTAAACCACGCGACAGACAACATAAGGAGAAAAAGTTTATGAATTTCCATTTTACTGAAGAAGAGCAGGACGTACTCGATATGCTGCATGACTTCTGCGTCAAGGAAGTTGCACCTTTGGCGGCAGAGATCGACGAGCAGGAGCGTTTCCCGGAGGAGACCTGGCACAAGCTGGCTGACATGGGCATGATGGGCATTTTCATGCCCGAGGAGTACGGCGGAGCCGGCATGAGCTACCTGGCTTACATCGCATGCTGCGAGGAGATCGCAAAGCACTGCGCGACCACCTCGGTCATGGTTTCCTCCCATACCTCTCTGTGCTGCTGGCCGATCCTGACCTTCGGCACCGAGGAGCAGAAGCAGAAGTACCTGCCTGACCTGTGCTCGGGCGAGAAGCTCGGCGCGTTCGGCCTGACCGAGCCCGGCGCTGGCACCGATGCCGCAATGCAGAAGACCGTTGCCGAGGATAAGGGCGACCACTGGCTGCTCAACGGCTCCAAGATCTTCATCACCAACGCAGGTTATGCTTCCACGTTCGTTATCTTCGCGATGACCGATAAGTCCCTCGGCACCAAGGGCATCTCGGCCTTTATCGTTGAGCGCGACACCCCAGGCTTCCGCGTAGGCACCCACGAGAAGAAGATGGGCATCCGCGGTTCGTCCACCTGCGAGCTGATCTTCGAGGACTGCAAGATCCCGAAGGAGAACCTGCTGGGCGAAGTCGGCAAGGGCTTCAAGATCGCGATGATGACCCTGGACGGCGGCCGTATCGGCATCGGCGCACAGGCTCTGGGCATTGCGCAGGGCGCAATCGACCAGACCATCCAGTACACCACCCAGCGTATCCAGTTTGGCAAGCGCATCAGCCAGTTCCAGAACACCCAGTTCCAGCTGGCCGACATGCAGACCAAGGTAGACGCATCCCGTCTGCTGCTGTACCGCGCGGCGCAGGCCAAGCAGGACGGCGAGAAGTACAGCCATATGGCTTCCATGGGCAAGCTGTTCGCTTCTGAGACCGCATCGGACGTTACCCGCCGCTGCCTGCAGCTGATCGGCGGCTACGGCTATACCCGTGATTACCCGTTTGAGCGCATGATGCGTGATGCCAAGATCACGGAAATCTATGAAGGCACCAGCGAAGTGCAGCGCATGGTTATCTCGGGCTGGATGGGCGTCAAGTAAGTCTAACTCAATTACGACCATACCCATAACCTTATACCTTTTGGATTGCCGGCACGACGCACTCAGCGCCTGCCGGCAATCTCCCTTTTTACACAGATTTTACTCTTGCGAAGTTCAGGTCCGCGTGATATACTGATAAAATCGATTATTTCAGTGTAGAGGAGAACGGCCTATGCGTGAACGAGCAGAAAAAACCTATGAGAAAGTCGTCGACTACATTCAGGGTGAAATCCGCAAAGGGAATCTGCAGCGCGGCGAACGTTTGCCTCCTGAACGAGAGCTGGCCGAGGCGCTCGGCGTCAGCCGCAATTCGGTGCGGGAAGCGCTGCGCACGCTCAGCCTGCTGGGGTTTGTTTCCAGCGTCCAGGGCGCCGGAAATTTTGTAACCTGCGACTTTGAGAAAAACCTGAGCACAAGTTTCCGCATGATGCTTTTGTTGGGCGAAACCAACTATCTGCAGTTCAGCCAGCTGCGCCGTGGCCTGGAGAGCGAGACCGCCCGCCTGGCTGCCGGGCGCATCCTGCCGCGGCAGCTTCTGACGCTGGAGACACTGACGCGCAAAATGTGTGAAGAACCGGACCCGGTCAAGGGTGCACAGTATGACCGGGAATTTCATAAACTCCTGTGCGAGGCGTCCGGCAATAAGCTGATCAAGTCGCTCTTTGGCGCCATGATGACCACCATAGATGACTTTATCGGCACGATGTACCGCAAGATCGTGTCGGTAGACGAGCAGGCCAAGGAGCTGCATGCAGCGCATGAGCAGATCGTCGCAGCCCTGCGCGCGCAGGACGAAGACGGGGCGATCCATGCAATTTGGACGCATTTTGAAATTGTAGATGCTTCTATCAGAAAGGGTCAGTTATGACATTGGCGTTTTCCTTGAATGAACGCCGTTTTTGGATTGGATTGTAAAGAAGGGCCGGACGGGATCTCCCCGCCCGGCCCTTCTTTGGCCTGTGGCGCGGCAGGGGCCAGCTTTTTTCGTGGCGGGGCCGGGAGCGCCGTGTTATAATAGGGAAAGAACATGTTATAATACCGTGATTTGGAGGGATTTCCGTATGAAAAAGAACTTTGGAGCCAAGCCGTTTTTGTATCCACAGCCGGTTTTGATCATCGCGACCTATGGCGCGGACGGCACCCCGGACGCGATGAACGCGGCCTGGGGCGGCATCGCGGACACCAACCGCATTGCCATGTACCTGAGCGCGTCGCACAAGACCGTCAAAAATATCCTGGAACGCCGCGCGTTCACAGTCAGCATGGCCGATGAGGCCCATGTCGTGGAGGCCGACTACGTCGGCATCGTCTCGGCGAACAACGTGCCGGATAAGCTGGAAAAGGCCGGCCTGCACACGACAAAGAGCGAATTCGTGGATGCGCCGTGCATCGACGAGCTGCCTATGACGCTGGAATGCCGCCTGGTCAGTTTTGATCCCGAGAGCGAGCTGCTTCTGGGGGAAATTGTCAATGTCAGCGCGGACGAGAAGGTTCTGACAGACGGCGAGATCGACCCGGCCAAGCTGCGCCCAATCACCTTTGACCCGGTGGGGCATACCTATATTGCGCTCGGTGCAAAAGTCGGGAACGCCTTCCAGGACGGGAAAAAGCTCAAGTAAACCGGCGGCATTTGTGTGCGATCTGTGCGGAATGCACAGAAAAAGAGTTGCCCAAACCGGTGGAATGCGGTATGATAAGAGCAACGCAGCGCCCTGCGCGCTGCAGGGCCCGGCCAGGGGCCGGGTCCGCATCACATCGGATTCGAGGGAACTTTACACATGGTAGATATGATGAAAAAAGTGCTGGAAGCCATGCAGCGCCGCATGATCCGGTTACAGATCGGTGCGGATGGGCCGGTCATCTGGGGCCGCACGCGCTTCGGCGGCCAGCCGGATGTCCCGGCGGATTTCCAGTGGCCCACTTATGTCACGGACACGGCCTACGACGAAACGGTCAAGCCGCGGCCGCTGGCTTTCCTGGCGCAGATCGACTGCGGCGCGCTCGCCTGTATGGACCCGGAGGGGCTGCTGCCGCGGCGCGGCCTGCTGTCATTTTTCTATGAGATGGATTCGGCGCGCTGGGGATATGACCCGGCCGACTCCGGCAGCGCGCGCGTGTATTGGTTTGAAGCCGGCCAGCCGCTGCATCCGGCCGCTTTCCCGGCAGAGCTCGAGGAGGAGTTCCGCCTGCCGCGCTTACCCGTACAGGCCGGTCCAGGCGTCTCGTTTGCCGCCTGGGAGGATTTTCTTCAGATCCGGAGCGATGTGCCGCTGATGGAGCCTTATGAACATGCTTACGAGGCGATGGGCGGCAGCGGGAACTGTACCAAGCTGCTCGGCTGGCCGGATGTCCTGCAGGACAACATGACGCTGCCCTGCGAGCTGGTCAGCGCGGGGTACAACCTGACCGGCCTGGAGGAGATCCCGGAGGAGCTGGTCCGGCGCAAGTCCGCAGAGGCCCTACAGCACTGGCGGCTGCTGTTCCAGCTCAACGGATTTTCTGCCGGGGATTTCGACCTGGACTTTGGCGAGACCGGCGCACTGTACTTCTATATTCGCACCGAGGACCTGCGCGCCCGCCGCTTTGACCGCGTATGGGCTATTTTACAGTGTGACTGACCATATCTGCTACAACCAAAAAAACGGCGCCCAGCCTGGGACTATCCCGGCGCGGGGCGCCGTTTTTGTGCCCACGGCCCAAACAGCCGTTCCAAAGGCAGGGGCAGGCGTGGTATAATGGGTATGTATTTGCAAGAGACGCGCAGCGCGGTTCGGCGCTGCGATATTCCGGGAGGGCTCCCTTTATGAAATTGATCCATCTTTCCGACCTGCATTTGGGCAAACGGCTGTGCGGGTTCTCGCTCCTGGACGATCAGGCCTATATCTTGGACGAGCTGCTGGACCTCGTGCGGGAGGAAGCGCCGGATGCAGTCCTGATCGCGGGGGATATCTATGACAAGCCGGTGCCGCCCGCCGAGGCCGTCGCCCTGTTCGACGATTTTTTGGTGCGCCTGGCCGCATGCGGGGCCCAGGTTTTGCTCATCAGCGGCAATCATGATTCGGCCGAGCGGCTGGCATTTGGCGGCCGCCTGATGGACGCGCGCGGCGTGCACGTCTCGCCCGCCTACCAGGGGACGCTCGTGCCGGTCACGCTGGACGATCCCGCGGGCCGTGTAGATATTTACCTGCTTCCCTTCCTCAAGCCGGCAAATGTGCGTCGCTTTTTTCCGGACGAGGCCATCGAGAGCTATACCGACGCCGTGCGCTGCGCGCTGGCGCACCGGCAGCCGGGGACAGGGAACCGGTCGGTATTGGTCGCGCACCAGTTCGTGACCGGCGCAGCCACCTGCGAATCGGAGGAGCTGTCGGTCGGCGGGCTGGACCAGGTGGACGCGCAGGCCTTTGCCGGCTTTGACTATGTCGCGCTCGGACACCTGCACGGCCCGCAGCAGGTCGGCACACCGGCCATGCGATACAGCGGGACGCCGCTCAAGTATTCGTTCTCCGAGGCTGCGCATCAAAAGTCGGTCCCGATCGTGACGCTGGATGCGCCGGGGCAGGCTGAGATCCGTCTGGCGCCGCTCACGCCGCGCCGGGATCTCCTGGAGCGCGCGGGCAGCTATGACACGCTCACGAGCCGCGCCTTTTACAGCACCTTTGACCAGAACGCTTACCTGCATCTGACGCTGACCGACGCGCAGGAGATCCCGGACGCCATTGGCAAGCTGCGCACGATCTATCCCAACATCATGCGGCTGGACTATCAGCATACAGCCGGCGCCGGCTGCGCCGCGCTGGCGCTCGGCCCGCAGGCAGAGCGGCGCACGCCTATCGACCTATTTGACGACTTTTATCAGCTGCAAAATGACCGGCCGCTCTCGCCAGAACAGCGCGCGCTGCTCTGCGGCATGATTGAGACCATCTGGGAGGGACAAGAATGAGACCGCTTACACTGACCCTGTCCGCCTTCGGCCCATACGCCGGACAGATCACGCTGGCGCTGGAGCAGTTGGGAAAAAATGGCCTGTATCTCATCCGGGGCGACACAGGCGCGGGTAAGACCAGCATCTTTGACGCCATCGCCTTCGCGCTTTACGGGGAGGCCAGCGGCGATCAGCGCGAGGCCGCGATGTTCCGCAGCCAGTATGCCGCGCCCGACACACCCACCTTTGTCGAGCTGACGTTTGAGAGCGCGGGCAAGACCTATCGGGTGCGCCGTGTGCCCGAGTACACCCGTCCGGCCAAGCGGGGCGGCGGCGTGACGCTGCAGCGCGCCGAGGCCGAATTGACCATGCCCGACGGCCGGGTCGTGACCCGGGTCAAGGAGGTCGGCCAGGCCGTGCGCGAGATCGTGGGCGTGGACCGTGAACAGTTTGCGCAGATCGCCATGATCGCGCAGGGGGATTTCCTCAAGCTGCTCGTCGCCTCCACCGAGGAGCGCATGCGCATCTTCCGCCAGATCTTTCACACAGGGCGCTACCAGAAGCTGCAGGCCGCCCTAAAGGACCAGCTTGCAGCACTCTCCCGCGCACGCGATAAGCTGCGAGATGGCCTGATGCAGGCGGTCGGCAGCGCGCGCTATCCCGCGGACAGCGTGCTTGGGCAGCGCTTGGCCGACGCGCAGGCAGGCAGGCTGCTCCTGCAGGAGACGGCCGCGCTGCTGGACGAGATTGTCCGGCAGGACAGCGCAGCGCAGGAGGCGGGGCGCCGGGCCCTGGAGCGTTTAGACAAACAGATTGGCCAGGCGGCCCGCACGCTGGGCCAAGCGCGTGAGCTGGCGGCCGCGCGCACACAGCTGCGGGACGCACAGGCCAAACGCCAGGCTATCCAGCAGGAGATGGAAAAGGCTGGTGCGGCAAGGGCCGCGCTGGCCGCCCGTAAACCCGAACGGGAGGCCCTGGCCCAGCAGGCCGTAGCCCTGGCGGAGGAAGTGCGCCGGCACGAGGCCTGCAGCCGTCTGGACCAGGCGTTGGAAGCCGCGCAAAAGCGGTATACCGCCGGCTGCGCCGCGCAGGCGGCGTGTGCCAAGCAGTTAACAGACCTCGCCGATCAACAGGCCGCCGCGCGGGCCGGGCAGGAACGTCTGGCAGACAGCGCCATCCGGGCCGAAAAGCAGCGCGCGGAACACGCCGCGCTGTTAGAAGAACAGCGGGCGTTCAACGGCCTCAGCCGAGATCTGGATGCCGTCGCAGCCAGCGCGCGGCAGTATGCCCGCGTGCAGAAGGACTATCTGGCGGCGGCGCAGAGCGCCGAGGCAGCCCAGGGACGCTATCAGCAGATGAACCGCGCCTTTTTGGACGAGCAGGCGGGCATCCTGGCGTTGGGATTGCAGGACGGCGCGCCGTGCCCGGTCTGCGGCGCATGCAGCCATCCGCGGCCTGCACAGGTCACCTTGGGTGCGCCGCGCGAAGCCGACCTCGAACAGGCCAAACAGCAGGCGGCGGCCGCGCAGGACGAGGCCGGGCGGCTGAGCGCCGAGGCCGGACAGCTGCGCGGCGCCCTGGAGGCACGCCGCGCGGGGCTCCAGCAGCGGGCGCGGGAACTGCTGGGCGATGTGCCGTGCGAGGAAATGGCGGAGCAGATCGCCGCAGCCGGCGCAGCGCTCCGTGATAGGCTGGCCGCGTGCAAGAGTGCGCTGGACCAGGCCCAGCAGGATATGCAGCAGCTAGATCAGTTCGGGCATACGCTGCGCACGCTCGAGCAGGCTGTCCAGCAGGCACAAGCGCGCCAGGCCGCGGCGCAGCAGGCGATCGCGCGCGCCGAGCAGGACACCCAGCATTTGGCACGGCAGAAACAGGAGCTGGCCGACGGGCTGCGCTACCCGGATCAGGCTGCGGCCCGTCGGGCCGCCCAGCAGACCAAGGACACCATACAGGACCTAGACCGTCGGACCGAACAGGCCGATCAGGCATACCAGGCCTGCAAGTCCCAGGCTGACGCCCTGGAGGGGACGATCGCGGCGCTGGCCGGCCAGCTCGAACACGCGCCGGAAATCGACATGGAGACGATACAGGCAGAGTTGGAGGCCTGCAATGCGCGCCGCCGTGCACTGGAGGACGGGCAGACCGCCCGCGCGGCCCGCCTGGACCGCAATCAAGACGCCTTGCGCGCGCTGGAGACGCACGGCGCGGCGCTCGCCGAGGCCGAACAGAAATGGGGATGGGTCAAGTCGCTGGCCGATACGGCGGGCGGGCAGCTCGTAGGGCGCGAGAAGATCATGCTCGAGACCTATGTACAGATGACCTATTTTGACCGCATCCTGGCACGGGCCAACACCCGGCTGATGGTCATGTCCCGCGGACAATATGAGCTCAAGCGGCGCGCGCAGGCCGAGAACAACCGCCGCCAGAGCGGCCTGGAGTTGGACGTTGTCGATCACTATAACGGTTCGGTGCGCAGCGTCAAGACGCTGTCGGGCGGCGAATCCTTCCAGGCGGCGCTGTCGCTCGCGCTCGGCCTGTCGGACGAAGTGCAGTCGGCGGCGGGCGGCGTGCAGCTCGACGTCATGTTTGTCGACGAGGGCTTTGGCTCGCTCGACGAGGAGGCGCTCGAGCAGGCGGTGCGCGCGCTGAGCGATCTTTCGGGCGGGAATCGTCTGATCGGCATCATCTCGCATGTGGAAGCCCTTGCCCGGCGGATCGACCGCCAGATCGTGGTGACAAAGCACGGGACGGCGGGCTCGGACGCAGTCATTGTGTGCTGAGATCGCTCTGAGAAATTCCGGTAAAATTGGCGAAAACGCTTTGCAGACGAGGCAAAATAGCGTATGATAAAAAGGAAAATATAGGAGGGATCGATCCATGAAAATTGGTATGTTGACAAGCGGCGGCGATTGCCAGGGGCTGAACTCGGCCCTGCGCGGCGTGGCCAAGACCCTGTATCATGAACTCGGAAGCGATGTAACGCTCTATGGCATTCGGGACGGCTATCGCGGCCTGATCGAGGCGGATTATCACGTCATGCAGCCGGAAGACTTTTCCGATATCTTGACACTGGGCGGCACCATCCTCGGCACATCCCGCCAGCCGTTTAAGATGATGCAAAAGAAAGCCGACGAGAACGAGGAGACCAAGCTCGAAAAGATGCTGGAGACCTGCAAAAAGGCGCGCTTCGACTGCCTGGTGATCCTGGGCGGCAACGGCACGCACAAGACGGCCAACCTGCTGGCACAGCACGGGATCCACGTTGTCACGCTGCCCAAGACCATTGATAACGACCTTTGGGGCACGGACACGACATTTGGCTTCCAGTCGGCCGTCAATATCGCGACGACGGTCATCGATTCCATCCATTCGACCGCCTTTTCGCACGGCCGGGTGTTTATCGTCGAGACGATGGGACATAAAGCCGGTTGGCTGACCCTGTATGCGGGTATCGCTTCGGGCGCGGATGTAATCGTCATCCCGGAGATCCCCTACAGCGCGCAGGCCATCGCGGCGGCCATCGAAAAGCGCGGGCGCAGCGGCAAGCGTTTCTCGATCCTGGCCGTTGCCGAGGGCGCGATCAGCAAGGAAGAGGCCAAGATGAGCAAAAAGGAGTTCAAGGAAGCGCGCCGCAACATGCCATATCCGTCGATCTCCTACCGCATGGCGGACGAGCTCAAGGCGCTGACCGGCGAAGAGATCCGCGTGACCATCCCAGGGCACTATCAGCGCGGCGGCGCGCCGTGCCCGGCCGACCGCTTGCTGACCACCCGGCTGGGCGTAGCGGCCGCTAATCTCATTCGGGAAGGGAAGTTCGGCAATATGGTCGCTGTCAAGGGCAATAAAATTGTCCCAGTGCCGCTGTCCGAGGTCGCGGGCAAGCTCAAGACCGTCCCGGCAGACAGCGATATTGTGCAGGCTGCGCGGGATTTGGGCCTGTCTATGGGAGATTAATACCAAAAAAAAATAGGGGCTGCGTGTGCAGCCCTTATTTTTTGGAGCATGTTTTTGGAGCATGAATGATACAAAACGTAAGAAATCAAATATAAAAATACACAGCGCTCCGCGCAAAAGACTAAACAAAATTGTGATAATCTGCCTTCTTGCACCGTCCGTCCTTTTCTGCCATACTGATTACAACACAGCAAAAGGGAGGCGTTGCACCATGCGTCACATCCAAGCAGAACTTCGCGTGCTCAGCGACGGCGAGATCGAACAGATCCATGAGGCTTCCGTGCAGATCCTGTCCAAGATCGGTCTGCACGTGCCAAATGCGCAGGTCTGCCGGGCCGCAGCGGCGCTGGGTGCCAAGACCGACGGTGAGACCGTGCGCATCCCGTCCGAGGCGCTTGCGCCCATCTTGGCCGAGGCGCGTGCAGGCCGCCATGCCTTTCCCAAGGCCGGACACACCGTGCGGAAGATTACCGGCAATGTGTCCACCCAGGTATTTACCTATGATTACAGCACTGGCACCCGGCGGCGCGGTACATTGCAGGATGTGCGGGACGGGATCGCCCTCATCGAAGGCCTGCCCAATATCCCGCGTTCAGGCGCGGTCGTCCTGCCATCGGATGTGCCGCTGCCCGACGTCATGTGCTATCGGGAAATCTATCAGCGCGCGCGCAAGGACGGCGGGACCTATGTCCTGTCGGCGTACGCGGCACGCTATATCCTGGAGATGGCGCGGGTCATGGGGCGCACGGTCAGCTACCTGTTAGATACGGTCAGTCCGCTCAGCTTCACACGGGAATCGCTCGAGATCGGCCTGCTGTTTGCGCAGGCCGGCATGCCGCTTGAGATGACGCCGCTCGTCATGGCTGGCTCGACCGCCCCGGTCACGCTGGCCGGCGCGCTGGCCCAGCAGAACGCCGAAGTCCTGGGCTTACTGTTTCTCATCTACGCGCTGACCGGGAAAATCGCCAAATATGTCGGTTCCGCCCATTCCAACGACCTGATGCACAGCATGATGTGTTCGTTTGGCTCCCCAAACCAGGTGCTTTTTGGGATCGCGACCGCCCAGATGGCCGCCTTTTATGGCCTGGCGTCGGGCTCCAACAGCGGACTGACCGACGCACTCGCCCCCGATTTCCAGGCCGGATTCGAGAAATCCTTCTCGGCTGTGTGCAGCGTCCTGGCCGGCAGCGACGCCATCGGCGGGCAGGGGATTGTGGGCGCAGACCAGGGCTTCAGCTTTGCGCAGCTCGTGTTAGACGACGCCTGGCTGGATGCGGTGAACTATGCCTTGGCCGGATTCGAGGTCAACGAGGACACGCTGGGACTGGACACGTTGAAGCAGGTCGGTATTGGCGGTAATTTTCTCAGCGAACTTCACACCGTAGCACATATGCGCACCAGTTGGTGGGCAAACGAGGTCTTCCCACGCCAGACCTTCTCGGAAGCGCAGGCGCCCGAGACCGCATTGGCCCGCGCACAGGCCCGGGCCAATGCCCTGATCCTGGAGAACCGCGCCGAGGACCCCGTCATCCCTGCCAGCTTGGTGCAGCAGCTCGACGAGATCGTCGGGGAGGCGCTGCGCTGCCGTCCGGAAGCCGGGCAGTGACCGCGTATCCCATTCCGAATATCAAAAAAACGCCCCAATGGGGCGTTTTTTGATTCTCTGCACTTATTCCATCTCGAAGGCGCCGGTGTACAGCTGATAGTATACACCTTTCTGCGCGATCAGCTCCTCATGGCTGCCGCGCTCGATGATGCGCCCGTGCTCCAGAACCATAATAGCATTGGAGTTGCGGACGGTGGACAGGCGGTGCGCGATGACAAAGACCGTGCGGCCGTACATCAGGCCGTCCATGCCCTGCTGCACCAGCGACTCGGTGCGCGTGTCGATCGAGCTGGTCGCCTCGTCCAGGATCATGACCGGGGGATCGGCGACCGCCGCGCGGGCGATAGCGATGAGCTGGCGCTGTCCCTGGGACAGGCTTGCGCCGTTGTCGGTCAGCATGGTGTCATAGCCCTGCGGCAGGCGATGGATGAACTCGTCGGCGTTTGCCAGCTTGGCTGCGACCTCGACTTCCTCGTCGGTTGCATCCAGGCGGCCGTAGCGGATATTCTCCCGCACCGTGCCGGTGAACAGGTTGGTATCCTGCAGGACGATGCCGAGCGACTGGCGCAGGTCACGCTTGCAGATCCGCTTGATGTCGATGCCGTCATAGGTGATCTTGCCGTCATTAATATCGTAGAAGCGGTTAATCAGATTGGTGATCGTGGTCTTGCCCGCGCCGGTCGAGCCGACGAAGGCCAGCTTCTGGCCCGGCTTTGCATAGAGCGTGATGTCGTGCAAGATGGGCTTATCCGGCGTGTAAGCGAAGTCAACGTCGAAGAAGCGCACATCGCCGGTCAGCTTGGTATAGGTGTAGGTGCCGTCTGCATGCGGCTCCTTCCAGGCCCAAATGTTGGTGCGCTCGGTGGTCTCGGCCAGCGCGCCGTCCTGGGTGTACTTGACGTTGACCAGCGTCACATCGCCATGATCCTGCTCGGGCTCCTCATCCATCAGGGCGAAGACACGGGCCGCACCCGCGAGCGCCATGACAATGGCGTTGAGCTGCTGAGAGATCTGGCTGATCGGCTGGGTGAACGCCTTGGAGAGCTGCAGGAAGGCGGCAATCGCGCCCAGCGTCAGGCCGCCGCCGCTCAGCGCGATGGCGCCGCCGACGATAGCCACGATGACATACTGCAGGTTGCCGATGTTGTTCATGGCCGGCATCAGGACGTTTGCGTACTGGTTTGCCTTGCGCGCCGAAGCGGCCAGCTTATCGTTGACCTTGTCAAAGCCCTCCTCGGCCTTCTCCTCGTGACAGAAGACCTTGACAACCTTCTGGCCCTCGATCATTTCCTCGATATAGCCGTTGAGCCGGCCGAGGTCCATCTGCTGCTGGATAAAGTACGCGCCGCTGCGCCGCGCGATCATGCGGGCTGCGACCAGCATGACCGCGACACATATCAGCACAACGATGGTGAGCTGCCAGCTCATAACCAGCATCGAGCAGAAAACCGCCACGATCGAGACCGCCGAGGACATGGCCTGCGGAATACTCTGCGAGATCATCTGGCGCAGGGTATCGACGTCGTTTGTGTACACGCTCATGATGTCGCCATGCGCATGGGTGTCAAAATAGCGGATGGGCAGCGACTGCATGTGCGAGAACATCTTGTCACGGATGCTCTTCAGGGTGCGCTGCGAGACCGTGACCATGATGCGGTTGTAGAGATAGGTCGCGATAAGGCCGGCCGCATACAGGCATGCCATGCCCATCAGCGCATGCAGCAGCTTGTCAAAGACCGGGTTCTCCATGAGGAGCAGCGGTTTGATATAATCGTCAATCAGGGACTCCAGGAACACCGAGGCCCCGACCGAGGCTGCGGCGCTGATGACGATGGCGATCAGCACGAACACCAGCCGCAGGGCATTGCCCTGGACAATCATGCGGAACAGGCGGCCGGCCGCGCCCTGCGGCGTCGGGATGGCTGCGCCCTGGTTCTTCTGATCAGTCATCCTGCTCACCTCCCTTGTTCTGCGATGCAAAGACTTCCTGATAGATCTTGTTGTCGCGCAGCAGTTCCTCGTGCGTGCCATAGCCGCTGATATGGCCGTCGTCCAGCACGATGATGTGGTCGGCGTCCTGCACCGACGAGATACGCTGTGCGATAATGAACTTGGTTGTGTCCGGGATCTCCTCACGGAACGCCTGCCGGATGAGGGCGTCGGTCTTGGTGTCGACCGCCGAAGTAGAGTCGTCCAGGATCAGGATCTTGGGCTTTTTCAGCAGGGCGCGTGCGATACACAGGCGCTGCTTCTGTCCGCCCGAGACGTTGGTGCCGCCCTGCTCGATATAGGTATCGTACTTCTTGGGCATCTCCTGCACGAAGGAATCGGCCTGTGCCAGCTTGCACACGCGCACGATCTCCTCGTCCGAGGCGTGCTCATTGCCCCAGCGCAGGTTTTCCTTGATGGTGCCAGAGAACAGGGTGTTCTTTTGCAGCACCATGGCGACCTGGTTGCGCAGCGATTCCAAATCGTAGTCGCGGACATCGATGCCGCCGACCTTGACCTGGCCTACCGTCGCGTCATACAGGCGCGGGATGAGCTGGACAAGCGTACTCTTGGACGTGCCAGTGCCGCCCAGGATGCCGACGGTCTCGCCCGACTTGATGTGCAGGTCGATGTTCTTGAGGCTGGTGTTGTTGGGATCGCCGACATAGCTGAACGAGACGTTCTCAAAGTCGACCGCGCCGTTCGGGACCTCATGGATGGCATTCGGCTTGACGGTCAGGTCGCTCTGCTCTTCCATGATCTCTTCGATACGCTCGGCAGAGGAGCGCGCCATGATGACCATGACCATGACCATGGACAGCATCATCAGGCTCATGAGGATCTGGAAAGTATAGTTAAACATGCTGGTCAGCTCGCCCGCCGTCATGGAGCTGCCGACGACCAGCCGCGCGCCGATCCAGGAGATGAGCAGCAGGCAGGCATACACGCAGAACTGCATGAGCGGGGCGTTCAGGATGATCAGGCGCTCGGCCTTGAGGAAGCCGCGGAACAGCTTTTCCGAGATCGCACCGAACTTTTTCTTCTCAAACTCCTCGCGGACAAAGGACTTGACCACGCGGATACCGTTCAGGTTCTCCTGGACGACATTGTTGAGTTCATCGTAAGTGTGGAACACCTTGGTAAACAGACCGTGCACGTGGCTGATGATGATGCCCAGGCCGATGCCCAGAAGCGGGATCGCGCAGACATAGATCATCGACAGGCTGGGGCTGATGCGGATGGTCATGATGAAGGCAAAGATCAGCATGACAGGCGAGCGCACGGCCACACGGATAATCATCTGATAGGCGTTCTGAACGTTCGTGACGTCGGTGGTCAGTCGGGTGACGATACCGGCAGTCGAGAACTTATCGATATTGGCAAATGAAAAATCCTGCACGTGATAATAGATATCGTGGCGCAGGTTGCGGGCCAGGCCGGCCGAAGCGTTTGCCGCCGCAACACCGGACAGGATGCCAAAGGCCAGCGCACACATGGCCATGACGATCAGAATGACGCCAAGGCGCAGGATCTCGCTCATATTTCCCGCGTCAATACCCTTGTCTATGAGGGAGGCCATGACGATGGGGATGAGGACCTCGAAAAGGACCTCAGCGCAGACGAAGACAGGCGCAAGGATGGAATCCTTTTTGTTTTCACGGATGGCAGCCGTGATATGATTGACCATAGAATACACTCCTTTTGCTGGGGTTAGCAGGCCAAATTGGCCTCAATTTTGCGGGCTGTCGCCAAAAATGCGCGCAGTTCCTCAGGGGGGATGCCTTCACGCATGCGCGCCTCGATCGCGTCCTGGTTTGCCGCGACCTCGGTGTGGATGTCCAATGCCTTTGCCGTCGGTATGAGCAGCTTGCGGCGGCCGTCTTCGGGCGCGCTGACGCGCTCTATCAGCCCGTCTTGCTCCAGCGCGGCAAGTATCCGAGAGGCCGTCGAGCGCCGGATGCAGAAGATCTGTGAGATATCGTGCTGGCACAACTTTTGGTCGGGGTTATTGCACAGAAATTCCATAATAAAACCACCGGCATCCGAGCAATGGCGGTGTTCCGGCGGCGGCTGATGGCGCATGAACTGTCGGCGCATGAGATTGGACAGCGTGCGGATGGTAAGCCCAACCGATTCCTGAGGCGCCATATTAAGTTACACTCCTTTCTTTTTTGGGTTTGTTTGTTCATTTACAATTTTAGCAAACGCCAAAAACGCTGTCAACCGATTTAGTTAGCTTGCTTACATTTTTGTAGAATTGCACAGATTTTGGCTGAAAAAGGGCATATCGTCTAGAAACCGCAGAATAATCACAAAAAATCCTGGGGAACTGGCCCGGTCTCTCGCGCGCCCGTCCGCCTTCCGCCCCTTGACAGCCTGCCTGGATCTGTTCTATAATGCTTTGCAGGCAAACTATTTTAAGGGAGGAGGGGCCTGGATGCCTTCCACGCCAAACACCGACTTGAGTTTCTACATCCACAAGCTCAGCAACCACACCGACCGCATCTCACATGCAATCTATGACCGCCGCGCGCTGAGTGACTGCTCACTGACGAGCCTGTTCGTCCTGGATTTCCTCTATGAGCACCCTGGCCAGGCACTCTGCCAACGCGACATCGAAGATGAATTTTTCGTCAACCGCGCTACTGCCTCCAAGATGCTGCGCCTGATGGAGGACAAGCAGCTCATCCGGCGCACGGTCTCTGGACAGGACCGGCGGCTCAAGACCATCGAGCTGCTGGACAAGGGCTATGCGCTCCAGCGCAAGTGCGGTCCCATCCGCGCGGCCATCGAGGCCCAACTGGCGGCCGGCCTGTCCCCGCGGGAGGTCAAACAGTTCAAGTCCCTGTGCTGCAAACTGCTCGCGCACCTCGAATGAGGCGCGCAGCCGCCGCAAATCGTTTGCCTGCATACGATTTTCCGAAATCCATCCCAAAGGAGAGAAGCCCTATGAATCAAAATGAAGCTGTCTTTCAGGACGCGCCCGTGCGCACGGCAGTCATCCGGATGGCCGTGCCGACCGTCATCTCGTCGCTCGTTCTGGTGGTCTACAACATGGCCGACACCTTTTTTGTCGGCCAGACCCACGACGCCATGCAGGTCGCCGCGGTCTCGCTGACCAACCCGGTCTTTGTCATGTACATGGCGATTGCCAATCTGCTGGGCATTGGCGGCAGCGCGGTCATCTCTATCCTGCTGGGGCAGAAGATGGCGCGCGAGGCCAAAGCGGCCTCGGCGTTCTGCTGCTATGCCTCACTGGCCCTCGGCGTCCTGTCGGCCCTCATCATCCTGCCCGCCATGGACCCGCTTCTGACCATCCTTGGCAGCACGGAAAACACCATCCAGCCCGCGCGCGATTATCTCTTCTATATCGCCTTGGGCGCGCCGTTTATCCTCTTTGCCAACACCTTCGGCCATGTCGTGCGCGGCGAGGGCGCGGCGCAGGCCTCTATGGTCGGCGGCATGATCGGCACGGTCGTCAACATCGTCCTAGACCCCATCTTCATCCTAACCCTGGACATGGGCACGGCCGGCGCCGCGATCGCCACGGTGCTCGGCAATGTTTGCGGCTGCCTGTACTATCTCTGGTACTTTGCCCGTCGCAGCCCGCTCCTGTCCATCCATCCGCGAGACCTGCACGGCGGACGGCGGCAGATGGGCAAGGTCCTATCCATTGGCCTGCCGGCCGGCGCCAATTCCGCGCTCATGAGCATCGCCACCGTGCTGCTCAACAATGCGCTTGTGCAATATGGCGACGACCCGGTCGCGGCCATGGGCATCGTGACCAAGGCCTATATGCTCATCGCCTTCATCCACATGGGCATCGCAAACGGCATCCAGCCGCTTTTGGGCTATTGCTTCGGCGCCGGTCTGCGGCAGCGTTTTCTGTCCATCCTGAAGTTCAGCGGTGTCCTGACCGTCGTGTGCGGCGCAGTGCTCAGCGCCGTGTATATCGTCTTCAGCCGCCAGGTCGTCGCGCTGTTCATCGATGACGCCGAAGTCATCGCCTACGGCGGCCCCATGCTGATCGCGACCTCAATCGCCGGGCCTATCCTGGGCATTCTCTTCCTGTCCATCAACAGCATGCAGGCCATGAACCGGCCCCTTCCCGCCACCCTGCTGTCGGTCTGCCGCCAGGGCCTTATCTTTATCCCCTCCCTCTACTTGCTCGGCGCCGCTTTTGGGCTGGACGGCATCAACTTTACCCAGGCCGTCGCGGACTATCTGTCCATCCTCATCGCGGTCTGGCTGCTCCTGCGCTCGCTCAAGGCTTTCCGTGCGCCGGAAGCGGAAAAAGTTTCTGCCGATTCGGCCGCACATGCCGCCAAGTTGTGACCGCTTTCGCCGCCTTCTGTGTTTACAATAAGCCTGAAAGCACAAAACGGAGGCGAATCCATGAAAAAATCGGTCTATGCCTGGTCCATCCTGCTGACGCTCGCAGTCGGCATGCTGGCTGGCTTCCTCATCCGGGACGATGTCTCATTCTATCTACAGTCTGTCAAAAAGCCCGCCCTCACGCCGCCGGCCTGGGTCTTTCCAGCCGTTTGGACCGTCCTGTATGTCCTCATGGCGTGGGGCCTGGCCCGGGTCCTCGTGCGCGCCGGGCAGCGCGCAGTGCGTTCCCGCGCACTGACGCTCTATGTAGCCCAGCTCTTCTTCAATTTCTTTTGGAGCATCCTGTTTTTCCACGTGCGCGCCTATCTGTTCTCCCTCGTATGGCTTGCCATACTCTGGCTGCTTATCCTGGCCATGGCCCGCGCTTTTTCCCGCGCCGACCGCGCCGCAGCCTATCTGCAAGTCCCGTATCTGGCCTGGGTCGCATTTGCCGGCTACCTCAACCTCATGGTATTCCTGCTCAACTGAGCGCCGCACGAGACGGCCGCCGTTCATTTTCGGCGGCTTTTTTGCTGCCTTACGCACAGAATCCTCCATTTCTTCACAGGATTTTCAAGATATGTTCACATAACTGCCGTATGCTGGAAGCAAAGCCGGAAGAAAAGGAGGTCATTTCCATGCGTTTGCTGCTTGCCGAGGACGAGCGCCCGCTCTCGCGTGCGCTCGTGTCGATTTTACAGCGGAACCAGTATACCGTAGACGCAGTCTTTGACGGGGACGACGCGCTGGAGGCGCTCTCCAGCGGCAACTATGACGGCGCCGTGCTGGATATCATGATGCCGGGTCTGGATGGCATCACGGTCCTACGGCGGCTGCGCGCCCGGGGCGATCTGCTCCCTGTCCTGCTCCTGACGGCAAAATCCGAGGTGGATGACAAGGTCTTGGGCCTGGAAAGCGGCGCCAACGACTACCTGACCAAGCCATTCGCCGCACGGGAGCTAGTCGCACGTATCCGGGCGATGACGCGCGGCCAGGATGACCAAGCCAGCTCCCAGCTTGGCCTGGGCAATATCACGCTGGACCGTACAACCTTTACAATCTCGTCGCCGTCCGGCTGTTTCCAGCTTTCGAACAAGGAGTCGCACATGCTGGAGCTTCTGCTGTGCTGTCCCGGCCATCCGGTCTCGGAAACGCGCCTGCTCGAGCGCGTCTGGGGGGATGGCAGCGGCGCCGAGCACAGCATCGTCTGGGTCTATATCTCCTACCTGCGCCGCAAACTGCAGGCGCTGCGCGCCGACGTCCGCATCCGGGCCGTGCCGGGCGCCGGATACCTGCTGGAGGCCTGCCCATGATCCGGCGAATGCAGGCCAAGCTCATCCTGGTGTCTATGCTGTCGCTCTTGTTGGTCCTTGCCGTTATCCTGGGCTGTGTCAACGCGCTCAACTACCGTAGCCTAGTGCAGGAGGCTGACGCCGTGCTTAAACTCCTAGCCGAGAATGACGGCCGGTTGCCTAAGTTCGACGAGATCCGGGGCGAGGCCTACTCCTCGCCCGAAGTGCCCTATGAGTGGCGCTATTTCTCGGTCCTGCTCCAGGACGACGGCCGCGTGCTCGCCGCGGATACCGGGCAAATCGCCGCCGTGGACCAGCAAAGTGCAGTTTCCTTCGCCCAGGACGTGCTGCAATCGCAGAAAGCGCGCGGTTTCCTCGGCGATTACCGCTATCTGGCCGAACAGCAGGAGGATGGGATGCGCGTCAGCTTTTTGGACTGCGGGCGCAGGCTGGTGACCTGCCGGGACTTCCTGCTGACCAGCCTGTGGATCTCCCTGCTCGGCTTTGCGGCCGTTTTTCTGTTGGTCTGCCTGCTGTCCAGCCGCATCATCCGCCCGGTCGCCGACAGCTACGAAAAGCAAAAGCGTTTCATCACCGACGCCGGGCACGAGATCAAGACGCCGCTGGCCATCATCGACGCCGACGCAGAACTTATTGCCATGGATGCCGGGGACAGCGAATGGCTGCGCGATATCCAATCCCAGGTCAAGCGCCTGACCCGTCTGACCGGAGATCTCATCTATCTGGCGCGCATGGAGGAGGCTGACAGCCCGCCGGAAAAGCTGGCCTTTGCGCTGTCCGACCTTGTAGAAGAGCTGGCCGGTTCCTTCCGCGCGCTCGCACTGCAGCAGGGCAAGCACTTTACGAGCCAGGTTCAGCCGGGAATCAGCCTGCGCGGGGATGAAAAGTCCATCAGCCAGCTGGTCTCCATCCTGCTGGACAATGCGGTCAAGTATGCGGACGCGGGCGGGGAGATCTGTATCTCCCTGGACCGGCAGGGGCATACCGTCCATCTGACCGTGTACAATACGGCCGAATCTATCGCGCAGGACGACCTGCCGCACCTGTTTGACCGCTTTTACCGCACCGACCGCTCGCGCAATTCCCGCACCGGCGGCTATGGCATCGGGCTGTCCATCGCAAGCGCAGTCGTCTCGGCCCACAAGGGCAAGATCACAGCCACCTCCAAGGACGGCCGCTCGCTCACGATGGCGGTCACCCTGCCTGCCTGAGCGCAGGACACGCTTGCAAAGGAGGCATTTCATGACCAAACAAACCTTTTACGGCGCCGCCCTGCCCAAGCTGGAGGCCGCCGAGCGGCAGCTCGTCTCGCTCTGCACACAGTGCCCGCTGTCGCACGAACTGGATGGGGAATCCCCAGCCGTGCTCTCCTGTATCTCACGCATCAAGTCCCCGGACAGCATGATCGCCAAGCTGCGCGGCCGCGGCCTGGCGGCCGATTGCCAGGCTGCGCTGACTGCGGTACACGATGCGGTCGGCGTGCGCGTCATCTGCGCGTTCGCCGACGATGTCTACCGTGTGGCCGGCTGGCTGGACGCGCAGCCAGATCTCCGCTGCATACAGGTCAAAGACTACATAGCTTGCCCAAAAACCAACGGCTACCGCAGCTATCACATGATTGTGGAGCTGGCCGGCGGCCCCGGGCAGGGGATTACGGCCGAGATCCAGCTGCGCACCATTGCCATTGATTTCTGGGCCACGCTCGAGCACCAGATGAAATACAAGCGCACCATCCCGCACGAGGCCCTCATCCGCGCCGAGCTCAAGCGCTGTGCAGACGAGATTGCCTCGGTCGATCTGTCCATGCAGACCATCCGCGAGCTGCTAACGCAAAGTTTTTAACCCATCCCTTATCGAAAGGAGTCGTTCCCGATGCTGTCCCACCCCCACAACCGTTCCCTGGTGCCTCGTCCACGCCGGCCCATGCGCTGGAAGCGGACGCTCTGCGCCGCCCTCAGCGTCGCCCTACTGTCCGGCGCGGCGGTCAGCACGGCTTCGGCCGCGGCCTGTACCTGCCCGCTCTGCGGCTGCTCTACCGGCCTGAGCGTCTCAGAGATCGCCCAGGCCGCGCTGCCCTCGGTCGTGTCCATCACCAATGTCTCCGTGCAAAAGGTACAGTGGTACGTCGACCGGTTTGGCCGCTTTGGCTACAACTCCGGCCTGCTTGAGGAGACGACCAGCGCAGGATCGGGCATCATCATCGAGCGGACGGACGACGCCCTGTACATCCTGACCAATTACCATGTCGTCGAGGACGCCAACACCCTGTCGGTCGGGTTTGCAGATGATACGGTCTGCCAGGCATCGCTCTGCGGCACCGACGAGGCGCTCGATTTGGCTGTCGTCAAAGTCGCCCTGTCCGGCCTGCCGGACGATACGCTGTCCGCCAGTACGGTCGCCACCGTCGGCGATTCGGATGCGCTCCAGGTCGGGGAGCAGGTCGTGGCCATCGGCAATGCGCTGGGCTACGGGCAGTCGGTCACGACCGGCATCGTCAGCGCGCTGAACCGCTCGCTCAGCACCGACACGAGCACGACGCCCGCGACCTACATCCAGACCGACGCCGCCATCAATCCGGGCAACTCGGGCGGCGCGCTGCTCAACATGCGCGGGGAGGTCGTCGGCATCAACACCGCCAAGCTGTCCTCGACCGACGTCGAGGGCATGGGCTACGCCATCCCCATCTCCGACGTGTGGGACACCGTGCAGCAGCTCAAAACCCAGTCCACCGCGCTGACGCAAGTCTCGCTCTCTTCCTCCCAATTTTGGCGATAAAAAAACCGCTGTGCAGGAAATACAGCCTGTACAGCGGTTTTTATTTGGTTTTACGGTCAGATAACCCGGATAATCTGTTCATAGAGCAGGATAAATTTCTGCCCGATCATGCGGTTGTCATGGTAGTGTCCAAAAAACCACTTGCGGAAGGCGCAGGTGTCTGCGACCTCGTCCAGGAAATCGGTCAGGGCGTCTGGCCGGTACCCGTCCCCGCCGAGCGCCCACTGGACACGGGTGGGCGCACAGTGCGTGACGATAAAGTCCACCTGCTGCCCGGCCGCCGCGAGGCTGCGCCGGGCGGCCGCATACTCGGCCGGGCTTGGCAGTTCCTCTTTCCACCAGGAGACGTGCGCGACCCGGTACGGCAGGCCCAGCCGCCGACAGCGGCGCTTTTTGCGCGCGAGGTCTGGGTCGTCGGGCTGGAAGATACCGCCCTGCACATCGTGCGAGCTGGCCCCGCCCATGGTGAAGAAGCGGCGGCCGCACAGGGTATAGACCTGGCCGCGCATGAGGTGGATGACCGATGGGCGGATATGCTGGACCTTGCCGCCGAACCGGTCCGAGACCGGGAACCCGGCCAGCCGCTCATAATTGGAGTGGTTTCCGGTCACGAACAGCGTGGTAAACGGCTTTTGTTCCAGCCAGTCCAGCCAGTAGTTTTCCTCTGGGCTGTCCTCCCAGATGCCGAAATCGCCGCAGACGATGACAAAGTCCTCCTTTGTCATCTGCCGCTGTTCGGGAAAGATATCAGCCCGGAACCTGCGGAAATCACCGTGGGTGTCTCCGGTTATAAAGATCGCCATTTGCGCCGCCTCCTTTGGGGATCGCTCAGTCTCCGGCCGGGTCTGCCGCCTCCTCTTCGTCCAAGGCGTAAAACGCCTGCATGGTCTGGTCCAGCGCCGCATAAAATTCCCGGCCGTCTTCCGGGCGGGGCTTGGTCAGCAGGCTGACCGCTATCATCGTCACCGTGGAGCCCAGCATGCCGAGCGCACCGTACCAGGTATCGCCAATGCCCCACACAAAGTAGCTCATCAGCACGAGCACGGTGCCGACGACCGCCGAGACAATGGCGGCCTCCCGGGTGGCGCGCTTCCAGTAGATGGCAAAGACCAAGATGGGGAAGAGCGGCATAACGATGGCGATGGCGAACATGATGAGCGTATAGATGAGCTGCGGCGGGTTGATCGCCAGCAGCACGCTCACGCCGCCGATGACCAGGATCGTCAGGCGGATGACACGCATCTTATTCTTTTCGCTCAGCTTGAGGCCGAAGGTGTGCGACAGGATATCCTCATAGACGATCGAGCTGGACACGAGCAGGAAGGAGTCGGCTGTCGAGATGCCGACCGCACTCGCGCCGATGAAAAAGGCCAGCATCAGGCAAACCGCAAGGCCAGGGCTGATGGACTGGATCACGTTCTGGATCATATACGGGATGATGAGCTCGGTGTCGCTCTGGGTCAAGCCGGGCAGCAGCGCAATGCCGATCAGGCCGATGAGCATGGTGCCCGTCCAGACAAAGGCCTGCAGGATGGGCGTGAGCACCATGAGCTTGCGCTGGGTGCGCATATCCTTGCCCGAATAGCCCGAGCGCACAAAAACGTGCGGCAGCATGATGGTCCAGCCGATTGCGCACGACAGGGGATAGCCCAGGCGCGAGCTGTAAGGCACCCAGCCATCCGGGCCGGGGTAGGAAAACCAGGACGGCGTATTTTCCCAGATCGAGGACAGCGCCGCGCCCAGCGACCCGTCAAAGCCGATCACAAGGCAGGCCAGCGCGATGATCCACAAAAGCGAGATAAAGATAAGGCCCTGCACGGTGTCGGTCAGGGCGACCGACTTCATGCCGCCCAAGAGCACGTAGAGTGTGATGACCAGGCCCACAATGCAGATGACCAGCCGGTAATCCATCCTGCCGCCGGTCGCCACCTGCGCCGCCTGCCCGATGGACACGAGCACCGAGGCGATGTAGGGGAAGGAGGAAATCAGGAAAATGACCGCCAGAATCACGCGCAGCAGCGGGCTTTTAAAGCGGTCTACATAGAAGTCCGCCGGCGTAGTGTAGCCGCGCGCGTGGTTGAGCAGCCATACCTTATTCATCGTAAAGTGGGCGATCAGCGGAAACAGTGCAATATAGCTCAGTTCCGAGATCCAGTATCCCAACCCGCCACGGTAATAGCCTCCCGGGCCGGCAAAAAACACCCAGGTGCTCATCAGCGAGGCCAGATAGGTCATAACGAGCAGCGGCCAGCTGACCTCGCCGCCGGCCGTCAGGAAGGAGCGCGTGGTGCGGCAGTGCGATCGCCAGCGCTCAAACAGGGCGACCCCCAGCAGGAACAACAGATAGATGCCAAAAGTCACCCAAATCGTCGATTGTGTGAGCACAGCCTTTCCCTCCTGTCACTTTTTCAGCCGGTATTTGCGCAGGACGCGGAACAGGCCGATATAGATGCACACCCACAGCGGCAAAACGGTCACAAGCGCGTGGACGATCAGGCCGTAGGCGTTCCCATAGGCCGGGACGCCCGGCAGGTTATAGAGCACAAAAAACAGACACACCGCCGCAAGCCAGATCTTTTCGGTGCGGGTTACTCTCATCGCTTTATTCCCCCTCTGCCACGTCGGCCACCGCGCGCACAAGCGCGGCGTGTACAGCCTCCCGGCGCTCTGGTGCCAGATCCATGCTGTCTGGCGCGGCACGCAGGGCCCGGTATTTTTCTAGCACGCGCGATTCCAGCGTCGGGCAGCCCGCTTCCTTCCAGACCGGCACTCCCACCCGGCTAAACAGGGCCGGCCGCGTGATCTCCTTATAATGCCGCAGCGTGTGCTCGGTCATGATAAAGCCGTCGGCAGTCTCCTCCGGGTCGCCCAAAAGCTCGTCAAGGTCCATGGCCTCGTCGCTGATCTCCAGGCCCTGCCGGAAGCGGCGCACCAGGCCGAAGATCTCGTCGTCGGTGATGAGGGTCAGCGGGCAGTTGGTCTTGGCCGTCTCGATCTGTCCCGCGCCGCCCAGGACGCTTGCGCCCGACAGGGCGATCATGTGCGCGAGTGAGGTGCGCTCGATATAGTTCTGGCCGTCCAGCGTCAGGCTGTCGGTGCCGGTCGCGTAGGTGTGCGCCGGGATACCATAGATCTCCTCGAATAGCTGCATACACAGCACGCGGCACAGCGTGGTCTCGGGCGCGGACTGCAAGGTGTACGTGGTCATCATATCCATGGAGAAGGGAAGGGGGGTAGCGATGACCGGCAGGCCAGGGCACAAGAGTTCCAGCATAGCGATCTGCGCGAGCACCTCGGCGCAGCAGACCAGCGCCGTGCCCTGGGCAGTGATCGGCGTATTGGCGCCCGCGGTCGGCAGCGAGCAGGGCTGTACGGGCAGGCCTGCCTTGGCGCAGCAATAGATGATTTCAGCGTCCATGTGCTTGAAGCTCAAAAGCGGCACGCTGCACGAGATAAAGCTGACAAACGGCTTTTCCCGCAGGGCATCCAGGCCGCCTGCAGCCGCTGCGGCCATATCAATCAGGCCATGCACATTCTTGGCCTCATAAGGCTGTACCCAGATGTGTTTTCTGGAGTGCAGAAGCGCTTGTTCAAAGGTGTAGAGGTCGACCGCCGCCGGCGGCACCTCGTCGCCGGACACCGAGGGCAGCGCGCAAAAATCGATATTGGGCAGGGCGTTGATGAGTTCAAACCACTCGGCTGCCTCGGCCAGCCGGACCGCATGTACGTCGCCGTCTGCCGTGCGCCAGCCCGGCGCACCCGTATTGGAGCGCACATAGAAGCCGCCGTCCGGGCAGGGGAAGGGCAGGTCGTGCGTGCCATCCTGCGAGTAGAGCGTGAACGCCTTGGGCGCGGCCTCGACCGCGTTCCGAAGCACGTCCCGCGGAAAATACACCTGCTTGCCCTGGACGCGGCAGCCCTTTTGCGCGAGCGCCTGGCACAGGGCTTCATGGTCAACGGTAACGCCGCGCTTTTCGAGCAACAGCTCGACACGGTCCTGCATGCGCGCAAGCGCATCGGCAGAAAATAGCATGGTCTTTGACATAGTTCCAATCTTACCCCTTTTAAATTTCAGATTCGCTCCTATCATACCCCCGATCTTCCCAATATGTCAAGACACCTATCTAATATTTTATCTGGATATCTGTCAAGAGAATGACTGACAGAACAAGGCCCATGCCGTGCGGCATGGGCCGGGAGATGCGGGTGCTCAGGGTTTTTCCATGACAAAATTAGCCAGCAGGACGCCCGCGCGCATCACTTCCTGCCGGCGCACGACGCGGTAGGCGCGCGCCTCGAAGAACGGCCGCGCCGTCAGAGAGGCATGTGTGACGACCGGGCGGGCCGGGACGGCCGCCTCCAGCGCGTCGCACAGGGCGCCGGCGATCCCCCGGCGCTGGAAATCCCGATGCACATACAGGCGGTCCAGATATCCGGTCGGGTCGATGTCGCCAAACCCTACAATCTGCCCATCCGCTTGAGCCACCCAGGTCACATGGACGCGGAAAGACCGGTCCCAGGCCGCAAGATCGACCTGCCCGGTCGCCCAGGCCGCGCACTGGGCTGCGGTGTAGCTGCGGCGGCACACCGTGTGCACAGTATCATAAAAGAGCGCCGCAAGCGCCGGACAATCTGCCGGCCGGTAGCGTCTCAGTTCCATAGATATACGCCCTCCTTCCTATATCATAAGCTTGATTTTCTGCCCTCCGTCAAACTTACCGCACCGCAATCGAAAAAGCAAGGCCGCAGGGCGGCATACAGAATGCGCCCTGCGGCCTTTGTATAGGGGGATAAATAAGATATGGGCAATTGGGTCAAAGCGCGGCGTGGAAGGTGCGCTTGATGACTTCCTCCTGCTGCTCGCGGGATAGGCGGTTGAAGTTGACCGCATAGCCGGACACGCGGATGGTCAGGGTCGGGTACTTCTCCGGGTGGTCCATGGCGTCCAGGAGCGTCTCGCGGTTCAGCACGTTGACGTTCAGATGGTGGGCGCCCTGGGCGAAATAGCCGTCGAGCACGGCGACCAGATTGGCCTCGCGCGTGGCCGCGTCATGGCCGAGCGCGTCGGGCACGATCGAGAAGGTATTGGACACGCCGTCCTGGCACACGTCGCGGTAGGGGATCTTGGCAACCGAGTTGAGCGAGGCCAGCGCGCCGTTCTCGTCGCGGCCATGCATGGGGTTGGCGCCGGGAGCCAGCGGTTCGCCCGCCTTGCGCCCGTCTGGCGTCGAGCCGGTCTTTTTGCCGTACATGACGTTCGAGGTGATGGTCAGCGCGGACAGGGTATGCTTTGCACCGCGGTACAGCGGATGCTTTTTGAGCTCGGACGAGAACTTGCGCACGATATATACCGCTTCGTCGTCTGCGCGGTCATCGTCGTTGCCGTACTTGGGAAACTCACCCACGGTCTCAAAGTCGACCGCAATGCCCTGCTCGTTGCGGATGGGCCGTACCTTGGCGTAGCGGATGGCCGAAAGCGAGTCTGCTGCGACCGAAAGACCGGCGATGCCGAAGGCGGTCAGGCGCTCGACATGGGTGTCGTGCAGGGCCATCTGGCTGGCCTCATAGGCGTACTTGTCGTGCATGAAGTGAATGATATTGACCGTGTCAGCGTACAGTTCGGCCGCATAGGCCAGAACCTTGTCGTAGTTTGCGCGCACCTTTTCATAGTCGAGCACCTCGTCGGTGATCGGCTCAATACCGGGCACGATCACGCCGCCCTTCTTCTCGTCCACACCGCCGTTGATGGCATAGAGCAGGCTTTTGGCCATGTTGCAGCGCGCGCCGAAGAACTGCATCTGCTTACCGACCTTCATGGCCGATACACAGCAGGCGATGGCATAGTCGTCGCCGTAAACGGGACGCATGACGTCGTCGTTTTCGTACTGGATGGCGTCGGTCGCAATGCTCATCTTGGCGCAGTAGGTCTTGAACGCCTGCGGCAGGTGCTCGCTCCAGAGCACGGTCAGGTTGGGTTCGGGCGCGGGGTCTAGGTTCGTGAGCGTGTGCAGGTAGCGGAACGAGTTCTTGGTCACAAGGGGCTTGCCGTTGATGCCCATGCCGCCGATGGACTCGGTCACCCAGGTCGGGTCGCCGCCGAACAGCTCGTTATACTCCGGGGTGCGCAGGTGGCGCACCAGACGCAGCTTGATGATGAACTGATCGATGAGTTCCTGCGCGCCGGCCTCATCCAACAGCCCTGCATCCAGGTCGCGCTGGATGTAAATGTCCAGGAAGGTCGAGGTGCGGCCGAGCGAGGTCGCCGCGCCGTTGTTCTCCTTGATGCCGGCCAGATAGGCCATGTACAAAAATTGCACGGCCTCGTGCGCGTCCTTTGCAGGTTCGGACAGGTCGACGCCATAGCGTGCCGCCATGGACTTGACCTTGCCCAGCGCACGGATCTGCTCGGAAACCTCCTCGCGCAGGCGAATGCGCTCCTCATCCATTGGGCCGTCAATATCCCTGAGATCGTTCTTTTTCTCCTCGATCAGGCGGTCAATTCCATAGAGCGGCACGCGGCGGTAGTCGCCGATGATACGGCCGCGGCCGTAGGCATCGGGCAGGCCGGTCAGTAAGCCGGCGTGCCGGGCGGCGCGGGTGCGCGCGGGGTAGGCGTCAAACACGCCCTCGTTGTGGGTCTTGCGGTATTCGGTGAAGTGGCGCTCGATCTCGGGGTCGAGCTGATAGCCGTACTGCTCGAGCGAAGATTTTGCCATGCGCATGCCGCCGTACAAGTTGACGATACGCTTTAGAGGCGCGTCGGTCTGCAAGCCGACGATGACCTCGTTCTCCTTGTCGATGTATCCGGGTTCAAAATTGTCGATACCAGAAATGCGGTGGGTCTCCACGTCCAGGATACCCTGTTTCAGCTCCTCGAGAATGAGCTTCTCGCACTTTTCCCACACGCGGCGCGTGCGGTCGGTCGGGGGAACCAGAAAGCTGTCGTCACCCTCGTAGAGCGTGTAATTTTTCTGGATGAACGAGCGGACGTCGATGGCGCGCTGCCATTCGCCGCCCTTGAAACCATGCCACTGCGTGTACTGCATCATTTGACGAAACCTCCAAAATACTTGTCCTGAAAAGCCTCACACCGCGCGCGATCCAT
>DWWZ01000151.1 GCA_019119435.1 Candidatus Butyricicoccus avicola | reverse complement strand
TCCGAGCGCAGGAACCCTTCCTTGTCTGCGTCCAAAATGGCGACGAGAGAAACCTCGGGCAGATCCAGGCCCTCGCGCAGCAGGTTGATGCCGACCAGCACGTCATAGAGCCCGAGGCGCAGGTCGCGGATGAGTTCCATGCGCTCGATGGTCTTGACATCGTGGTGTAGATACCGCACGCGCACGCCTGCGTTCTCCAGGTAATCGGTCAGGTCTTCAGCCATCTTTTTGGTCAGTGTGGTGACCAGCACGCGCTCTTTTTTTGCGGTAACTGCATGAATTTCACCCAATAGGTCATCGATCTGCCCCTCGACCGGTCGCACTTCGACGATGGGGTCCAGAAGGCCGGTCGGCCGGATGACCTGCTCGACAATCTGGCCCGAGCGCTCACGCTCATAGTCCCCAGGGGTTGCCGAGACATAGATCACCTGGTTGATGCGGTCATTGAACTCCTCAAAATTCAGGGGCCGGTTGTCCAGTGCCGACGGCAGGCGGAAACCGTTGTCAATCAGGCTCTTTTTACGCGCATAGTCGCCGTGATACATGGCGCGCACCTGCGGCAGGGTGACGTGGCTCTCGTCCACGATGAGCAGGAAATCCTTGGGGAAATAGTCGAGCAGCGTGAATGGCGCCGAGCCCGGCGCACGCCCCGAGATCACGCGGGAATAGTTCTCGATGCCGCTGCAAAAACCGATCTCCTGCATCATCTCGATGTCATAGCGGGTGCGCTGCGCAATGCGCTGGGCCTCGACCAGTTTCCCATGCGCCTCGAACCATTTGACCCGCTCGTCCAGCTCCTGCTCGATCTCCTGCACGGCGCGGTCCATCTTTTCCTTGGTCGTGACATAGTGGCTGGCCGGATAGATGGCAACGTGCTGCACGTCTCGGGTCGCCGCGCCGGTCAGCGGGTTAATCTCGCACAGGCGGTCGATCTCGTCGCCAAAAAACTCGACGCGGAAGGCCATGTTCTCGGCGTAGGCCGGCCAGATCTCAACCACATCGCCGCGCACGCGGAAGCGGTTGCGCTCAAACGCAATGTCGTTGCGCTCGTACTGGATCTCGATGAGCTTGCGCAGCATCTCGTCGCGGTCTTTCTGCATGCCCGGGCGCAGCGAGATGACCATGTTCTTGTAGTCGATCGGGTCGCCCAGAGAATAGATGCATGAGACCGATGCCACGATGATGACGTCGTCGCGCTCAAACAGGGCGCTCGTCGCCGAGTGCCGCAGGCGGTCGATCTCGTCATTGATGGCCGAATCCTTCTCAATATACGTGTCCGTCGAGGCGATATAGGCCTCCGGCTGGTAATAATCATAATAGGAGACAAAAAATTCCACCGCATTGTGCGGAAAAAACTCGCGCAGCTCGGAACAAAGCTGCGCTGCGAGGGTCTTGTTGTGGGCAAGCACCAAGGTTGGGCGCTGGGTGCGCTCGATGATATTGGCCATGGTGAAGGTCTTGCCCGATCCGGTGACCCCGAGCAGGGTCTGTTCGGTCAGGCCGTTTTCCACGCCGGCTGACAGGGCCTCGACAGCCGCAGGCTGGTCGCCTGCCATCTGGTATGGGCTGACTACTTGGAATTTGGGCATACGGGACAGTCCTCCTAATATTCTGTAAAAAATCCGCACTCGGCAAGCGAGACAAAGTCCTGTTCGCCAAAAATCAGGTGCTCCACCAGGGCAACCCCAACGCCGCGCAGCAGCGCGCGCAGCTGGACGGTCGTCTGGATATCGGCCTGAGAGGGCCGCGCCGGCCCCCGCGGATGGTTATGCGCCAGCACGACCGTATCTGCCTTATGGCGCACGGCCAGTTCATTGATGCTGTGCACACTCACCTCGCTGGCGCTGACCGCGCCGCGGCACAGCACATCGCAGCTGATCGGGCGCCGCCCAGCGTCCAGGCACAGCAGGACGGCAGTTTCCTGCCGCAGGCCGGTAAACTGCGGGCGCAGATAATCGGCCATACGCTCGACCGTATCCAGGCAGGCGCGCCGGTTTTCCTGCATGACGCGGCTGCGGTCGCAGCGGCGCTCGTGCGCGCCCAGGGTGTAGAGATAAAGCGCGACCTGATCGCCCACGCCTTCCACCTTCTTGAGCTCCTCGATCGAGGCCTCAAAGACCCGGTGGTATCCGCCAAATGTGCGGATCAGCCGGTGGGCCAAGGGATTGACATCCCGGCGCGGCACAACATAATAGAGCAGCACTTCCAGGGCCTCGTGCGGCTCCAGGCTGTCAAATCCCTGCCGGACCATACGCTCCCGCATACGGGCGCGGTGGTCTATGTGCTCGGCTGCATCTCGGCGCGCCTGTTCGGCTGCCTTGGGATCTTGCTTCATCGCGTCCTCCCTTCCAGTTGTCTCCGGCGCAGGGCTTTTTTTAAGCGCCGTGCACCCGTACTGTTTCATCCAGCCGGACGGTCCCTGCCTGGGCCTCCAGGATGGCGGCGGTCTGTGCCTCCTCCCGGATCTCGGGGAACGGCACGGTCGGGACCGGCGCGATCTCGTGCGGCCGCAGGCTCTTTGCCATCCAGATGACGTCGCGCCACTGCCCAAACTTGTACATGCTGTTCTGATAGGCGCCTGAAATGGTAAAGCCCATCGCGGTATGGAACTTGATGCTGCGCTCATTGGGCGAAGTGATGCCGACAAAAATATTATAGTACCCTTGGCGCACGAGCAGTGCAAACAGGGCACGGTAGATCGCGGCGGCAACGCCCTGCCGGTGGAAATCCGGCGAGACATAGATCGAGGTCTCGACCGACCACTGATAGCCTGCACGGGCGCGATGCGGCGAGGCGTAGCCATATCCGGCAACCCGGCCGTCGATGCGGCAGACCAGCCATGGCAGGATTTTGGTGTACGTCTCAATCCGGCAGCAGAATTCGGCAAGCGATGGCGCCTCATACTCGCTTGAGACCGTTGTATTGGTCACGTATGGGGCATAAATTGCAAGCATTTCCTCCGCATCGTCGAGCGTAGCAACTTTTATGGTAATTTGCGACATGGATCTCCCTCTCCCTATGCGCGCAAGGGCGCAAAGATATTCTCTGTTATCATATATCATAGCACGCGCGAACGTCTGTTTGCAACCGTTTTTTCCCATCCTCTTTTTGGCATTCTGCCCGTTTCCCTGCGTGGGAAAACGTGGTATACTATGATAGATTAGATTCCTGCAAGTGCAAGGAGGAAACCTGCCATGGCCCGCTATGGATTTATTAAGACCAAAGAGGATGTCAAATTTCTGATCCTGTATGCCCTGTGCTATCTGCCCGAGGCTGCGACCTTTGAGACCTTACTGGACGTATGTACCTGGTGCGACGACGGATTCGGCTGGTTTGAGTTCAAGGAAGCGTTCGACGAGCTGGTGGCGACCGGCCACATCGCGGTCGCCGATCCCTGTGCTGACACGACCTACCGCATCAGCGACAAGGGCCAGGAAGCCCTGGCCGCCTTCCACAACCGCCTGCCCTACACGGTCCGTGAGGCCGCGCAGCGCTCGGCCCTGCGCGTGGTACGCCAGGCGCACCGCAATGCGGTGATCTCCACGCACAGCGAACAGATCCACCCCAACGATTTTCTGGTCCGGATGGGGATTGACGAGGTCTTTGCCCTGGAGATGCACGCAGCCAATGCCGATCAGGCATCTTTGCTGGAAAAGACCTTCCGCGCCCACGCCGAGGAGATCTATCAGACCCTGCTGCATGCCATGACCAAGGACTATGAGGCGGCCGAATAACCAATACGTGCCCTCCTACGCCTTTCCCCGGTGCGCCTGACTGTGCAACATTTTATAGATACAAAAAACGCGGCCGTTTGAGCCGCGTTTTTTTGTGTGTGATCATATCGTCGCAAGGCGACCGCCCCAAGCTGGGCACCGCGCTTACTTGATCGCGATGCACTCTACCTCAAGCTTTGCGCCCATGGGCAGGGCCGCAACCTGGAAGCACGAACGTGCCGGTGCTGCCTCCGTGAAGTACTTGCCGTACACCTCGTTGAATGCCGCGAAGTCTGCCAGATCTGCCAGGAAGCAGGTGGTCTTGACAATGCGGTCCATGCCGATGCCGCTCTCTGCCAGGATGGCCTTGATGTTCTGCATAACCTGCTCGGCCTGCGCCTCGATGGTCATGCCTTCAATCTTGCCAGTCTTGGGATTGATCGGGATCTGGCCCGAAGTGAAAATAAACTGATCGGTTTCGATGGCCTGGGAATACGGGCCAATTGCTTCCGGAGCAAACGAAGAATGAATTACCTGTCTCATTGTGATTGTTTCCTTTCCTCAACGGGATGCCGTTGCCGGCATATTTCTTGTTACGCTCATCATACCCTAAATATATTCATTTTTCAAGCATAACTTTACCAGAAATTTATCTGATTATCCGTGCAGTTTTTTCATACGCTGCTGGTTAGAGAGGATCTTCTTGCGGATACGCAGGTTATGGGGCGTGACCTCGAGCAGTTCGTCGTCCGCGAGGAACTCAAGTGCTGCCTCGATGGACATCTGGCGCGGCGGGATCAGGCGCAGGGCGTCGTCCGAGCCCGAAGCACGGGTGTTGGTCAGCTGCTTCTTCTTGCAGACGTTGACCGAGATATCCTCGCTCTTGGGGGTGCAGCCGACAACCATGCCCTCGTAGACCGGGGTGCCGGCGCCGATAAAGAGGGTGCCGCGCTCCTGCGCATTGTACAGGCCGTAGGTGATGGCCTCGCCGGTCTCGAACGCGATCAGGCTGCCCTGGCTGCGCTTCTGGATATCGCCCTTGTATGGCTGATAGTCATAGAAAACCGAGGAGAGCACGCCCTCGCCCTTGGTATCGGTCAGGAATTCGTTACGGTAACCGAATAGGCCGCGGGCCGGGACCAAAAACTCCACGCGCATGCGGTCGCCCTTGGGGTTCATGGAGACCAGTTCACCCTTGCGCGAGCCCATCTTTTCCATGACCGAACCCAGCGCCTCCTGCGGCACGTCGGCGATCATGCGCTCGATCGGCTCACACTTGACGCCATCGATCTCTTTCATGAGGGCCTTGGGCGCGCCGACCTGGAATTCATAGCCCTCGCGGCGCAGGTTCTCGATCAGGATGGACAGATGCATCTCGCCGCGGCCGGAGACGCGGAACGCATCGGTCGTATCGGTCTCGCTGACGCGCAGGGATACGTCCTTGAGCAGTTCGCGGAACAGGCGCTCACGCAGGTGGCGCGAAGTCACAAACTTGCCGTCACGACCGGCGAACGGGCTGTCGTTGACCATGAAGTACATCTCAACGGTCGGCTCCGAGATCTTGACAAAGGGCAGCGGCTCAACGCAGTCCTGTGCGCACAGCGTCTCGCCGATGGTGATATTCTCGATGCCCGAGAAGCAGACAATGTCGCCTGCGCTGCACGAATCGACCGGCTTGCGCGACAGTCCCTCAATGGTGTAGAGAGAGACAATCTTGCCGTTATACGGCTTGACGCGCTCGTGATAGTCGGTGACGGTGACCGGCTGGCCGACCTTCATGCAGCCGCGCTCGATACGTCCGATGCCGATTCGGCCGACATACTCGTTGTAGTCGATCGAGGAGACCAGCATCTGCATCGGGCCGTCGACATCGACTTCGGGCGCCGGGATATGCTCAAGGATCTGGTCAAACAGCGGGACAAGGTCGGTGCCCGGGGTCGTCGGGGACATGGAAGCCGTGCCGTCACGGCCCGAGCAATAGATGATCGGGCTGTCGAGCTGCTCGTCGGTCGCGTCCAGATTGAGCAGCAGCTCAAGGACTTCATCGCCGACCTCGTTCAGCCGGGCATCCGGGCGGTCGATCTTGTTGATGACAATGATGATCTTATGGCCGAACTCCAGTGCCTTCTGCAGGACGAAGCGGGTCTGGGGCATGGGGCCTTCGGCTGCGTCAACCAGCAGGATGACGCCGTCCACCATCTTCAGGATACGCTCGACCTCGCCCGAAAAGTCGGCGTGGCCCGGGGTATCGACAATATTGATCTTGGTATCTTTATAATGTACCGATGTATTCTTTGCCAGAATGGTGATGCCGCGCTCGCGCTCGATGGCGTTGGAGTCCATGACGCGCTCCTCCACGACCTGGTTGGCGCGGAACGTGCCTGCCTGCTTCAGCATCTGATCGACCAGCGTCGTCTTGCCGTGGTCGACATGCGCGATGATGGCAATATTTCTCAAATCGTTTCTAACCATAATGCCTCCTGAAAATGGGACGAATCTAAATTTTTCAACAGTTTCTATTATATCCACTCACGGAGCAGATTTCCAGCCGTGAAATCGTAAAATTTTACATGCATAGGCCGACGTTTTTGGTGAAAAAGAGAAAGACCACTGAGCGCACTCAGTGGTCTTTAGTGGCAGCCGGACAAGGATTCGAACCCAGACAAACAGAGTCAGAGTCTGTCGTGCTACCATTACACAATCCGGCTGTATCTGCGGCGTCTGCCGTAGCTGACGGTGATTATTATATCGCGTACAGCCAGAAAAGTCAATGGGAAATTTCAAAATCTCCCAAATTTTTTTGCGCGCCGTAATTTAGCCGCCATACAGCCCGGCACGGTCATTCACCACGAACACCTTGAGGATATCCTCGGTGAGGTCAAGTACGCCGCCACCCTCGCCCTTGAGATAGCCCTTCTTCACGAGCTTGGACACGGTCGGCTTAGCCCAATCGGGCATGTCGTCATAATATTTGTATCGCACAGAATCATCCTCCGTTTGCGTCAGGGATTGTTGGAACGCCGCCCAAAGCGCCGGATCGTCGACCATCGGGCCGGGGCAATGCTTGCCAGTCACGTCATAGTGACGGAGCACATTTTCCTTTGCGATGTGGTATTTGTCCATCAGCAAGCGTACCAATTGTGCCGCACGGTCGATGCTGCCCTGGCGCACATTGCCCTGTCCATCGTTCATACAGATCTCCACCCCGATCGAATTGGCGTTGCGGCAATCCGGGTGCCGGTAGGTCTTTGCCCCGCAGTGCCAAGCCACACAGTCCTCAGGCACGCTCGACCAGATCTCGGTTTCATCGACAAAAAAGTGTGCGCTGGCTCCGACCTCCTCCCGCGCAAAATAGTCCGCGTTGTTCTTGGCCGTGTCGCCCTGGTTGGACGTGTAGTGAATGACAATGAATCGGGTCTCCTCCCGCTTTCCCCCATAATTTGCCGCGTTGCAGCATTTCTCTTGCAAGATCACGGCGATGCATCCTCCTTTCTGGTAAAGTAGTAAGTGACAATCGCGGTCACGATGGACGCCACAAATTCAGATGGCATCTGCACATTTTGCCGGATGGCCTGGATGCACACGACGGCAATGAGCGCAAATGTCACGAACGACTTGACATCCAGCAGCCGTAGCAGTCGCTCTTTCATCGGTCTCCCTCCCTTCTGTCTACCTTTTGCTCCAAATCAGCGATCCGATGGTTCGCCACCAGGATCTTTTCCTCCAGGACCGGCATCCGCCGGGCAAACCCATTGTGCTCCTGAACGGCCTGTTCCAACCGGGCCAGCCGGTCATTCAAGAGCTTCTGAGCGACTAAAATGCCGCCAAACGTGCCGGACAGCGTGCCGATCAAGCTCATCAAACTGGTCAATACTTCGGTTTCCATGCCGTCAGATCACCTTCTCCTCAAACTGGTCTCCGTCCTGCACGCCGCGGTAAAACAGATAATCGCCCGAGGCCAGGCTCGCCCAGGAGACGTACTCGGCCTGGCCGCCCGCAATCTGCTCCACATCATTGATGGTCTCAAAAAAGGCGATGCCATCGAGCGGCGCGACGCCCTGGTAAATTGGGATGGCATGGGCGGCGCCCGTGAGGTCATACAGCGTACAGGTCCCGATCACGGCCTGGGCGCCTGCTCCGGCTGTGCCGCCGGACAAGATAGGATTGACGATCACAGCCCCTGCACCTCCACATCAAACGTCAAATCACACTCTGGTTTTTCTAGGTACGCGGTAAAGGCCAGGGTGTTGTCGCCCTGCGCGGTTGCGAGCACCCGGCAGGCAGCTACCGCCTCCACCTGCTCCCCGTCCGCCCAGGTGGGACATACGGTCAGGATACTCCGTGACGGGTCGGCCGTCGCCCCCGGACAGGCTGCTGTCTGTGTATACGGGGCTTGGCTGCCGCTCCATCCGGCGGCGGCCAGCGTAACCCGGACGAACGTCGGGCAATCCAGTTTGCCCGGCAGTTGGGCCAGCGCAGCGTAAAACGACTGTGCATCCCCTTCAAATCCGCCCTGCCTGGCGGCTTCATAGGCGCTCATGCCGTCTGCGCCCGGTTCCCCTTGCGGCCCTGGCTGTCCGGCCGCGCCCGGTTCCCCTTTTTCCCCCTGTGGTCCTGGCTCCCCTTGCGGTCCTTTTAGCCGTCCCAGGTCCTGCCATGTGCCAAATTCTGCCGACCAGTTATAGATCGTGTTTTCCTCAGCCGTTCCTACAGCGTAGGCTTGGCCTGGCGTGCCAGTTGGGTGGGCCTGCAGCAGCGCCTGCAGGCTGTCAAATCGCGCGCCAATGGTAAATGATGCGCCATCGGCGCCATCCTTTCCCGGTGTCCCCGGATCGCCCTTGTCGCCCTTTTCCCCCAGCGCTCCCTGCGGGCCTTGCGGCCCCTGCGCGGCAACACCCGTGTCGATGTACGCTCCGCTGGCTGGGTCAAAGACCCACCACACCCCATTCTGCACAGTCGGTGCATGGACGGCCGCCTGTTCTGCCCGGTCTGCCGCCTGTTCTGCCTGCGCTGCGGCAGCCTGTGCCGCCGCGCTGTGTGCTGTGATTTCCTGCTCCATCTGGGCAAACTCGCTGGGTTCCAGCGGCTCAAACTGTTCGAGCGCATTGATGCTGGGACCGATCTCCAGGTAGAAGATATTGCTCCGGCGCTCACGCGTCCCGTTCAGGCCGCGCACTTGCGCGCGGCAAAGGCCGCTCTCTGCCAGGTGCGCCCGCTCCAGGTCGGCGGTCAACAGGCCGCCTTGCTGCGCAAGCGCCAGCACGTTGGCCTGGCCGGCTGCGCTGCACAGATCCAGTTTGTACTGCCAATCTTCGGCCGGTTCCACGGCGATCTCCAACCGGCGCGCCAGGTTTTCCCCTTGATAGCCGATCCGCAGGTCGTGCGGATTGTCCGCGTACACCTGCCATGCTTTCATCGTAATCATCGCATTCCTCCATTTCTAAACGACCGTTTACCCCATCTTATGTGCAAGGCTCGGACATTTCCACCCGGCGCTTTTCCTCTTGACATGTCACATGGCTTTCCGTCCTCTTTTTTGTAAAGCACACTTGACTTTTATGTAAAGCGTGCTATACTTTAAGTAAAGTAAGCTTTACTTGCGAAGGGAGGCGAGGCCGTCTGTGAAAAACCGCATCCAAGAGCTGCGCGCCCAGCGCCGTATCACCCAGCAGGAACTGGCTGACGCGGTGTCCGTGACCCGCCAGACCATTATTTCCCTGGAAAACGGGCGCTATAATGCGTCGCTCATCCTGGCGCACAAGATCGCGCGCTATTTTGACACGACCATCGAACAAGTCTTTCTGTTTGAGGAGGAATAAGCCATGAAACCACTTACCTATACTGCCCGCAAGCGCTTCACCATGTATCTGGGTCTGATTGAAGGCATCGTGGCGCTGTGTATCCTGCTTGCCGGCACGGTCTGTCACGGCACCCTGGGCCTGATGCAGTCGGGCGCCACATTCAGCTCCTTTATGGGCATCTCGGCCGGCATGACCGGCGCGGGCTTCGGCATCTTTTTCCAGACCCGCCGGCTGCTGCACGACCCCAAGCGGCTGCAGGCATGCGAGATCCGTGACATGGATGAACGCAACCAGTACATTGCCAGCCAGTCGGCCAATCTGGCTTTCTGGACAAGTATGGTGCTGACTTATATCGCCTCGTTCTTCTCCCTGTTCTTCAGCACCGCGCTCTATATGTTCCTGTGTATCCAGCTGCTCGTCATGCTCGCCCTCTATCTCATTTTTGCCCGCGTCATCGGCCGCCTGTTCTGCTGACAAGGAGGTTTTGCATCATGTTTTCCGGTATCGGCCTGTTGCTGGCCAGCCTGCTCGCGCTCTCTCCCCTGACATCTCTGCCCCAAGCCGTGCAGGCTGCGCCGCCCGTGCCCGCCTGCACATCCGAACGGATGACCATCCCATCGTTTGACGGCTACCCGCTCGCGGGCAAGCTTTACCTGCCACGTGGCCAAAATCCGCAGGCGCTTGTCGTCTATGTCAACGGCTCCGGCCCCAACACCTACGAAAACACCCGTGCACTGACCGAAGACACCACGTTTTCCTACTTTGATTTGGTCGCACAGGGCTTTACCGGCCAGAATGCCGCCTTTTTCAGCTATAGCACCCGAGGCGTAGCGCCCGGCAGCGAACCGCCGTACTACTGCACGATCGACCCGGACGCCTACCAGACCTATCTTCCAGGCAATTCGGTGCGCGATGTGGCCGCAATCGTGACCGCCCTGCGCCAAGATCCCCGCCTGTCCCAGGCCCGCGTTTACCTGCTCGGCTGGTCGGAGGGCACCATGATTGCGCCCAAAGCCGCACAAATCGTCCCCGTGGATGGCCTTTTGTTGGCCGGTTACGTCAACGGCACCATGCGCGAGACACTGGATTGGCAGCAGAACGGCGGGTCCAGCATGGTCACATACTGCCTATACTTTGACACGGACGGCGACGGAGCGGTCAGCCGCGCCGAGTACGAAGCCGATCCCTATGGCGTGCGCGGCGCGCTGGGGCTGGATCAGACCGCATTCCCCGACCTCGATGTGGACGGCGACGGCAAGCTGACCGCAGCCGACTTTTCTCGCCTGCTCGCCCCGACACGGCAGGCACTCTATGCCGCGATTGCCCGCGGCGACGACGCTTGGCTGGCACAAAATTACCCGGTCCGCCTGACAACCGCCTGGTTCCGCGCCCATGATGCCTTTCCGCCCAACCGGGATATGCTCGCCACGCTCGACATCCCCATCACGATCTTTCAGGGCGAGGCCGACGCCAACGTGCCGGTACAGGACACCCGGGAAATCCAAGCGCAGTTCGCCGCCTGCGGCAAGACCAATCTTACCGTCCACACCTATCCTGCCACCGACCATGATCTCAATTTTTCTGTCTATCTCTCGACCGGCGAATGGCCGCAGGGCTGGCAGGATCTATTTGCCGCCGTGCGCTAACGCCCTT
>DWWZ01000150.1 GCA_019119435.1 Candidatus Butyricicoccus avicola | reverse complement strand
AAACCTGGTCGCATTATCATTTTTGGGAACGGAATCGATCAGGAACGCTTCACGCTCCCCGCAGAACATCCAAACCGGCAGTTCCAGGTCCGGGCGATTTTGGATGCAATCCATGGGAACAAACCCTGTTTCGTATTTTTTCATCCCGCGCAAACCAGTGATAAAAATCGTGATATTTTCCTAGATTTTCTCGCAGGTCTTGCGTAAAATAAAGGTAACATCAGAGCTCTGTTGAAAATCAAACAGAAACAGCCCTTCACGCTGTATTCTGAGTATTTTTTGCGCCTATTTTAGGAAAAAAGAAAGGATTTTTCAGCATGAATTCTTATGAAAGAGTCGTTGCAGCCCTCAACCATCAGACTCCGGACCGCGTACCGGTCTATCCCATCCTGGCCGGAGTCACCAGAAAATTGGTCGGCGCCAGCTATGAACAGTGGTCAACCGACGCCGAAACATGCGCGAATGCCTATCTGGCAGCTGCCAGACAGTTTGACCTTGACTGCATCGTCACCCTGATTGACCTGTCTGTGGAATGCGATGCATGGGGGCAAAAGCTCATCTTCTCGGAGGAAGATGCCGCGCATCCCGATTACAGCCAGTGCGTGATCCAGGAGATCGAGGATTATGACAAGATCAAAAAGGTCGACTACCGCACGTCCAAACGCATGATGATGCACATCGATGTGTGCAAGCGGCTGGTCAAGGAACTCAAGGGAGAAAAGCCGATCGTTGCCTTCGTGTTTGGCCCTCTGGGCACGCTGAGTATGCTCCGTAATCAGGAGGACATGTATCTGGATCTATATGACGATCCGGATGCAGTCAAGCGGGCAGCACGGGAGATCAATGAAACGCTCAAGGAATATTGCGCCGCCCTGTGCGACGTAGGGGTGGACGCGATCATGATGGATACACTGTTTGCGTCGGGCTCGATCATGTCCAAACAGATGTGGGTGGACATGGAAGGCGATCTGGTGCGTGAGCTGAGCGATGTTATCCACGCCAAGAATTGTATGACCATGATCCACAACTGCGGCGCGCGCATTTATTTCGATGTGCAGATCGAGGCCATCCGCCCGGCAGCTATCTCGTTCTTGCATCCCACGGATGACTGTGAGGACTTCGTACAGGTCAAGAAAAAGTATGGGGACCAGGTGACGCTGATCGGCTGTGTCAATCCTGCGGATGCGGTGATGGGCAGCGACGAGGCGTGGGATGCCCAGTGCAGAAAGCAGATCGATGACATGGCCAGCGGCGGCGGCTTTATCCTGGCTACGGGCTGCGAATACCCATCTGGCGCCTCTTTTGAGCGTGCCCAACGCATGATCGAGATCGCTAAGACGTACGGTACATATAACAAGTGACGGGAAAGCGAATGAAACAATACAGCGCACAGCCGATGGCCTATCTCGACCCGCTTGTGCGGTGAGCAGATCGAAAAGCTTCCCGAGGCGATGAAAGCGCTGTCTCAATGATATGGGTTATTTGTAGGTTTCCTCGTGATGCAGCAGCAGGCACAGAAAAACACTGCCGGAATTATATGCAGAATTCAAATGCAAAAACGGGGAAATACGAAGAAATATAAAACAAAAAATCCCGCCTACTTTAGACGGGATTTTTCGTATAAGTGGTGGAGACGAGGGGAATTGAACCCCTGTCCGAAAGCACATCCACAAGGATTTCTCCGGGCGCAGTTTGTCAACTAGCATTCCTGCCACAGTGCGCCGGCAAACAGGCTCACTGCTTTCGTAGAGTCATTTTACATGACGGGCGCAACTCTTAACCCGTACACGTTCACCGCTGATCGACGCCATGCACCCGAGCCGCGGTCCTCTCGGGGATGACGGGCCAGCCTAAATCAGGCAGCCTGAAGAGTAGTATTGTTGTTGTTTAATTTATAAACAAGTTGAGGCTTTTAAGGCAGCGTCCTCACTGCCGCCCGCTATCCCGGCTTCAGCACCCCCGTCGAAGCCTTTACGTCCCCGTATTGGCTTGGCAGAGCGGTGGTTTACCGGTTTCTGCTTTTCATCACGCGGTCGATCTCGCGGTTCGCATCGCGCTTTGCAATGCTGTCGCGCTTGTCGTGCAGCTTTTTGCCGCGGCACAGGCCGATCTCGACCTTGACGCGGGAATTGCGGAAGTAGATGCTCAACGGGATGAGCGTATAGCCGTCCTGCTTGGTCTTGCCAAAGAGCGAGAGGATTTCCTTTTTATGCATGAGCAGCCGCCGCCGGCGCATGGGGTCTTTGTTAAAGATGTTTCCCTTTTCGTAGGGGCTGATATGCATGCCGACGACGAATAATTCGCCGTCTTTGAAGGAACAGTACGCATCCTTGAGGTTGACCTGTCCCAAGCGGATGGACTTGACCTCGGTGCCGACCAGTTCAATGCCGGCTTCATACTTCTCGTCGACAAAGTAGTCGTGCCAGGCTTTCTTGTTGGAGGTCACTTGTTTGATACCCTTTTGAATTGCCATGACAGACTCCTTTCGCGTGGTGTGATACTATGGTAACACAAGAGGGAAGCGGTGTAAAGAGTCATTTGTGTTACAAGATTCGCGCGCAGGACAAAAAAAGCGGACGGATGCGCTCCGCTAAGAAAACTATGGGGCTGGATTGCGG
>DWWZ01000149.1 GCA_019119435.1 Candidatus Butyricicoccus avicola | reverse complement strand
TCTCAAAGCGATCATTGCCGAATACATCCGCACGGCCGAGCCGGTCGGTTCCAAGGCGCTTGCCGCCCTGCCCGAACTCGCCTTCTCCTCTGCCACCATCCGCAACGAGATGAGTGAACTTGAAGAGATGGGCTACCTCGAGAAACCGCATACCTCTGCCGGACGCGTCCCTTCCCACAAGGGCTACCGCTTCTATGTCGATCACCTGATGCGCCGTCCCGAGGCCTCTCCTGCGGGCGCGAGCGATGAAAACGCGCTCATGTCCCTCAAGGCCAAGGAACTTGACCGCCTCATCCAGGAGGTCGGGCGGCTCATCTCCTCGCTGACCAATTACGCCGCTGTCGCGGTCACGCCCCATTTATCGCGTGTATCCATCCGGCAGTTTGAGCTTGTACCGGTCGACGAGAACACCTATGTCATCGTCATTGTCACCGATGCGACCGTCGTCAAGAGTAAGCTCGTCCACACGGCCACTCCGGTCACCAAAGAGCAGACCGAACTTCTGACCTATGTGCTTAACCAGACGCTGACCGCGATCCCAATTTCTCAAATTACCGCCGAGCGCTTTGACGTCGTGCGGCGAGCGGCCGGGTTGAGCGCGCTGCTGGGTCCGGTTGCCGAGTTTATCTCCGAGCTGATCGAGGACTTGGGCAATCAAAAGATTTTCCTGGAGGGCGCAAACAAGCTGCTGCGCTTCCCGGAATATCACGATACGAGCAAAGCGCAGACGCTGCTTGCCTACATGAGCGACGACAAAAAGCACCTGATTCCCTTCCATCAGGAAATTGACGGTGTGCAGATCTTCATCGGCGCAGAGAACGGCCCGAACCCGCTCTCCGAGACCAGCACCATCTACGCCCGCTATGGGATCGGGGACATTGGTCAAGGCGTTATCGGCATCGTCGGCCCGACCCGCATGGATTACGCATCGCTCTCCGCGCGGCTGTCCGGCTTCGCCAAGGGGCTGAACAAATTGATCGCCGAAACCTTCTATGAAGATAACAAATAATGAGGTATTAGAATGACTACTGAAAAAGAGACCACGATAGAGCCTGAGCAGCAGGTCCCGTCCGAAGCGCCGGGCACGCAGGCCGAAGGCCAGACCGCCGAGACGCAGGCAGGCGAGGAAGCCGCTGCCGAGCAGCCGGCCGACCCGCTCGCCGAACTGCAGCAAAAGTACGACGAGCTGAACGACCGCTATCTCCGCATGGCCGCTGAGTATGACAACTTCCGCAAGCGCAGCCGCGCAGAGCGCGAAGGCGTGCATGCAGACGCTGTCGCCCACGCAGTCGGCGCACTGCTGACCACGGTCGATAACCTGTCCCGCGCGCTGGCGCAGCCCACCGAGGATGCCGCCTATAAGCAGGGCATTGAGATGACCTACAACCAGATGATGGAGAGCTTCCAGTCTCTGGGCGTCACCGAAATCGAGGCCGCGCCCGGCACGCCGTTCGACCCCAACAAGCACAACGCCGTCATGCATGTTGACGATGATGCACTGGGCGAGAATGTGATCGCGGAAGTCTTCCAGAAGGGCTTCCAGATCGGCGATAAGGTCGTCCGCCATGCAATGGTCAAGGTCGCAAACTAAATTTGTTAAACATAACATCCGTTTTTTAGATAAGGAGTCTTAAATCATGGGCAAGATTATTGGTATTGACTTAGGTACCACGAACAGTTGCGTCGCCGTCATGGAGGGCGGCGAACCGACCGTTATCGCAAACGCAGAGGGCGCGCGCACGACCCCGTCCGTCGTCGCCTTCTCTAAGACCGGTGAGCGCATGGTCGGCCAGGTTGCAAAGCGCCAGGCTGTCACCAACGCCGACCGCACGGTTATCTCCATCAAGCGTCATATGGGCTCTGACTACCGCGTAAACATCGACGGCAAGCAGTACTCCCCGCAGGAGATCTCCGCGATGATCCTGCAAAAGCTGAAGGCAGACGCCGAAGCCTATATCGGTTCGCCTGTCACCCAGGCTGTCATCACGGTTCCGGCATACTTCACCGACTCGCAGCGCCAGGCGACCAAGGATGCCGGCAAGATCGCGGGCCTGGACGTTCTGCGTATCATCAACGAGCCGACAGCTGCCGCGCTGGCTTACGGCGTCGATAAGGAGACCGAGCAGAAGATCATGGTCTACGACCTCGGCGGCGGTACGTTCGATGTCTCCATCCTGGATATCGGCGACGGCGTTCTGGAAGTCCTGGCCACTGCGGGCAACAACCACCTGGGCGGCGATGACTTCGACCAGCGCATCATCGACTGGATGGTACAGGAATTCAAGAACAAGGAAGGCATTGACCTTTCGAACGATAAGATGGCCATGCAGCGCCTGAAGGAGGCCGCTGAGAAGGCCAAGATCGAGCTGTCCGGTATGACTTCGACCTCGATCAACCAGCCGTACATCACGGCGGACGCAACCGGCCCGAAGCACCTTGAGCTGACCCTGTCCCGTGCAAAGTTCAACGAGCTGACCGCAGACCTCGTTGAGGCAACCATGGGCCCGGTCCGCCAGGCAATGAGCGACGCAGGCCTGCAGTCGGGCGACCTGTCCAAGGTCCTGCTCGTCGGCGGTTCTTCCCGTATCCCGGCTGTTCAGGAAGCGGTCAAGAACATCACCGGCAAGGACGGCTTCAAGGGCATCAACCCCGATGAGTGCGTTGCAATCGGCGCAGCCATTCAGGGCGGCGTCCTGGGCGGCGAGGTCAAGGACGTCCTGCTGCTCGATGTCACCCCGCTGTCCCTGGGCATTGAGACCCTGGGCGGCGTATGCACCCGCCTGATCGAGCGCAACACCACCATCCCGACCAAGAAGAGTCAGGTCTTCTCGACCGCAGCCGACAACCAGCCGTCGGTTGAGATCCATGTCCTGCAGGGCGAGCGCGAAATGGCTGCCGGCAACAAGACCCTGGGCCGCTTCACCCTGGATGGCATTGCGCCGGCTCCCCGTGGTGTCCCGCAGATCGAGGTTACCTTCGATATCGATGCCAACGGCATTGTAAACGTATCGGCAAAGGATCTTGGCACCGGCAAGGAGCAGAAGATCACGATTACCGCTTCCTCCAACCTGTCCCAGGAAGAGATTGACAAGGCGATGCGCGAGGCCGAGCAGTACGCAGCAGAGGACAAGAAGCGCAAGGAAGAGGTAGACACCCGCAACAGCGCAGAGCAGCTCGTATTCCAGTCCGAAAAGGCTGTCAATGAGCTGGGCGATAAGCTGTCGGCCGACGAGAAGAGCTCGGTACAGGCTGAGATCGACAAGGTCAAGGAGGCGCTCAAGGGCACCGATACCGAGATGATCAAGATGGCATCCGATTCCCTGTCCAAGAAATTTGGCGAGATCGCGCAGAAGATCTACGCACAGCAGGCCCCGCAGGGCGACCCGAATATGGGCGGCCAGCAGGCCGGCGGCGCACAGCAGAGCGGCCCGCAGGGCGACTTTGTGGACGCCGACTTCACCGAAGTCAAGGACGACGACAAGAAGTAAGACGCTTTCAGAAACCGAAACGGAAAGGATGCCCGTGTATCCTTTCCGTTTTCGGCTGTCTTTCTCCTGTTTTCCCCCTAACTTACTGTGCGAGGTAATGACACATGGCTGATAAAAGAGACTATTATGAAGTGCTCGGCGTGTCCAAGAATGCGACGGACGACGAGATCAAGAAAGCGCACCGCCGGCTTGCAAAAAAGTACCACCCCGACCTGAACCGTGACAACCCGGAGGCGGCGGACAAGTTCAAGGAGCTCAACGAAGCGTATGAGGTGCTTTCCGACAAGGAAAAGCGCGCCAAATATGACCAGTTCGGTTTTGCCGGCGTTGATCCCAGCTACGGCGCGGGCCAGGGCGGCGGCTTTGGCGGCGCTGGCGGGTTCGGCGGATTTGACATGGGCGACCTCGGTGATATCTTCGGCTCGTTCTTTGGCGGCGGCTTTGGCGGTTCATCCCGCTCGCGCCGCAACGCGCCCCAGCGCGGCGAGACCCTCCAGCAGCGCATCATCCTCTCCTTCGAGGAGGCCGCGTTCGGCTGCGAAAAGGAGATCTCGATCAACCGCACGGAGAGCTGCGACGCCTGCGGCGGCACCGGCGCCGAGAAGGGCACCTCGGCCGAAACCTGTTCCAACTGCCACGGCACCGGCGTCGTGACCCAGACCCAGCGCACGCCGCTCGGTATGTTCCAGACCCAGGCGGCCTGCCCGAACTGCCGCGGTACCGGTAAGATCATCCGCAAACCCTGCAAAAAGTGCGGCGGCACCGGCCGCATGCGCAAGAGCCGCACCCTCAAGGTCAAGATCCCGGCGGGCATCGACGATGGCCAGTCCATCCAGCTGCGCGGCCAGGGCAACGCAGGTATCAATGGCGGCCCGAGCGGCGACGTGATCGTGACGATCGCCATCCGCCCACATCCGATCTTCACCCGCGACGGCAACAATGTCATCTGTGAGATTCCGATCTCCTTCCCGCAGGCGGCCCTGGGTGATACCCTGCAGGTGCCGACCATCGACGGCAAGGTCGAGTATACCATCCCCGAAGGCACCCAGACCGGCACGGTCTTCCGTCTCAAGGGCAAGGGCATCCAGAACGTCAACGGCCGCGGCCGCGGCGACCAGTACGTTCGCGTGAACATCGAAGTCCCGACACACCTGACCGAGCATCAGAAGCGCTTGCTGCGCGAATTTGAGTCCTCGACAACCGACGAGAACCAGACCCAGCGCAAGTCCTTCTGGGACAAGGTCAAGGATGCGTTTAAGGGCGAATAAAATGCCGATACAGTCAAAAGAATCCATCCGATCTCCGGATGGATTCTTTTTTTGCCTTAATGCAATTGTTATCGGTCGCTTAACGGCATATATTCGTGCTGCACCGAAATATTCTTGTATGCCGGGCGGATGATCTTGTCAACATTGATCAGCTCCTCGAGACGGTGCGCGCTCCAGCCGACAATGCGCGCGATGGCAAACATCGGCGTGTACAGCTCCAGCGGCAGGTCCAGCATGGAATAGACAAAGCCCGAGTAAAAGTCTACATTGGCGCTCACGCCCTTGTAAATGCGGCGCTCCTCGGCGATGACCTCGGGGGCCAGCTCCTCTACCATGGTGTATAGGGCGAAATCATCCTCCCTGCCCTTTTCGTGCGCCAGTTTTTCGACGAACGACTTGAAGATCTGGGCGCGTGGGTCGGAGATCGAGTACACCGCGTGGCCCATGCCGTAGATCAGACCCTTCCGGTCAAAGACTTCCCGGTTCAAAAGGCTCCTGAGGTAGGCCTTTACTGCGTCGCGGTCGGTCACGTCCGACACCTGCTTTTTCATATCTTGGAACATCTGCACGACTTTGATATTTGCGCCGCCGTGTTTGGGGCCCTTGAGGCTGCCAAGCGCCGCCGCAATGGTCGAATAGGTGTCGGTACCCGATGAAGTCACGACATGGGTCGTAAACGTCGAGTTATTCCCGCCGCCATGCTCCATGTGCAGCACCAGCGCCAGGTCCAACACCTGCGCCTCAAGCGGCGTGTACTTCATATCAGGACGCAGCATGCGCAAAAAGTTGCTCGCCGTGGAGAGCGTGTCGTCCGGGTAATGGATGTACAGGCTTTGTCCGCGCTCATAGTGGTTATATGCGTGATAGGCGTACACGGCGATCATCGGGAAGACCGAGATCAGCATCAAGCACTGCCGCAGGACATTGGGCAGGCTGATATCGTCGGCATTGTCGTCATAGGAGGCCAGCGTCAGCACGCTGCGGGACATCTTGTTCATGATATCGTGCGAGGGCGCTTTCATGATGACGTCACGCGTGAAGTTGGTCGGCAGCGTGCGACCCTTGGCCAAAAGGCTCTTAAACTCAGCTAGCTCCGCCTTGTTGGGCAGCCTGCCAAATAAGAGCAGGTATGCGGTCTCCTCATAGCCCTTGCGCCCGTCCTGTAAAAAGCCTTTGACCAGGTCATTGATGTCATATCCGCGATAGCGCAGGATACCCGGGATCGGAACCTTGACACCGTCCACTACCTTGCTGGAGATGACGGACGAGATATTGGTCAATCCGGCGAGGACGCCCACGCCGTTGATGTCACGCAGCCCGCGTTTGACGTCGTATTCCTTATACAGTTCGGCTGGGATATTGGTGTGCTCGCGGCAGACCGCGGCGAGCGATTCAATTTCCGGGGTGACAGTCAGCATTCCTTCCTGTGGCATAGGTGATACCTCCTTGTATCAAATCTCTCTTTCATGTTTTATTTACATGACATAATGATACCACACCTGCCATACGGTTGCATCTCAAAACCGTCACATTTTCGTTAACAAATTATGAACAAGCGCCCGACCTGTATCTACAGAATCGGGCGCTTTTAGCCGGTTATCGTTCTTCTTGATCTCCATATAAGCGTGTGCGGCGATGCTTTGCAACGCGGTAGGAAATGTAAGCAAAAAGCAGGACAAATATCACCATACACAGGACCATCGAGACAAACAGGAAGACATAGGCCAGCGGTCCGCCGGCCAGCTGCCCGTCGCCAATCGCCCGGACAATGCACGCGAGCAATCCGATGGCGGCGCCCGCCACAAGCGATTCCATCAGATAATGCTTCCAGGGGAAATGGTCGCTCTCGGCATAGCGCGTCTCGTCGTCCATCAAGCCCTTGCGGCACAGCATGACCAGGACGATTAAGTTGACGCCAATGAGCACAATTGCCTCAAATCCGATGTAGCGGAACGCCTCAAATCCGGTCGGGATATGGCCGCTATATCCTTTTAGAAATAGATCCATACACAGCCCGATATTGAACAGATAATAAGCCACACGATATATCTTATTGACTTCCCGGACGATTCGCTCGTCCACTGCCTTCTTCTTGCGCTGCATCATAATAAAAACCTCCTTCGATCCAAATCCCTGCTTATGGCCGCGGCGGCAGGGCCGTCATGCCGGCTGCGCACGAGACCTTCTCCCCTGGCCGGGCCCAGATCCCGGCGTCCAATTGATCAATTTGCCGTTTCATTTCCCTCTTCCTCCCAGAAAAGTTCATCGAGCGTTTTTCCAAGCGTTCTGCAGATGGCGATACATAAGTTGAGCGTCGGGTTATAGCCGCCCGATTCGATCAGGCCGATGGTCTGGCGCGTCACACCAACCGCTTCCGCGAGCTGTGCCTGCGACAGATCCTTTTCGATCCGGGCAAGTTTCATGCGCTTGTTCTTCATGCCCCCACCTCCTTTTGATGGCTATAGTATATACTTTAATTTCCATTATGTCAAGTATATATTGCATTATAGTTTTTATATTTTGCATTCGTGTTTGATGGAACTTTTTCCCGCGTCCTATCGTCTATTTGAATAGAAAGGTGGGAGATCGATGAAAAAATGGCTTTTGGGACTGCTCGCCGCGGCACTTTTGAGCGGCTGTACGGGCAATGCAGGCAATACGCAGACGGCAGACCAGATTGCGCAGGCACTGGACACGCAGGGTTTGACCGGTACGGTGGAGACCGCTGCACAGAGCCGGATGCAGACCCTGATCGGTACGCCCTACACCTACACGACCGAAGGCGGTGCGCAGATCGGTGTGTTTGTCTATGACGATGCCGATGCGGCACAGGCTGACGCTGCCTGTGTGAGTGCCGACGGGTTTGGATACAACCGGGAAGGCGCGGACGGTACCGGATACGGGGTACAGACCGGTTGGGCTGATGCACCGCATTTCTATCGCAAGGACAATATCATTTTGCGGTATATTGGCAGTGACGCGGATGTTTTAACGGCGTTAGAAGCCGTATGCGGCGCACAGGTTGCGGGAAGTGCTACGGAATAAAAGAAAGACCGTCTCGATGAGTGAACAGGTCCAGTAAAAATGGACAGTGACAAAAGACCCCCTGATGTAGGAAAATAGACTACATCAGGGGGTTTAGTTATGGGAAAGAGAAATTACACACATGTTCAAGTATTGCTGCCAGAAATCAAGGCAATGCTGGCAGAGGGGAAAACCCAAAGAGAAGTTGCAGAATACTACGGCTTTCGGGATAAACAGGTGGTAAAAAGGCTGCTTGAGCGTGAGCGGAGAAAAG
>DWWZ01000021.1 GCA_019119435.1 Candidatus Butyricicoccus avicola | reverse complement strand
GGCGACAAAGCCGACCAGAACATACAGTCCCTGTCGTCTGACAAAGAACGTACCGTCGTTAAACTTGCTGATGGCTGCCGGATAGCTGGCCGAAAACAGCGCGATCAGACCGACCACCAGCAGCAGTATAATACCGATCAGCGCACGCGTGTCCAGGCGGTGCGCCTTGGGCGCGGCGTGCTTGGGTGCGGCCTGCTTTTCGCGCCGCATCCGCATGGGCATGCCGCCTGATGTTGGATTTGCGTTCATCCAGGGCTCCTTTCCAGCGGGAAGGCCGTTACGCTACCAGCATCCAGGACAGGATACACATAACAACCGTAATACCCGCAAACACGAATACAATCTTTTTCTCGCTCCAGCCGCACATCTCAAAGTGATGATGGATGGGCGCCATCTTGAACAGGCGCTTGCCGTGGGTGGCCTTGAAGTAGGTCACCTGCAGCACCACAGAGACGGTCTCGATGAGGTAGATGAGGCCGACCGGGATGAGCAGCAGCGGCTGACCGGCTGCAAACGCCAGACCAGCGACCGCACCGCCCAAAAACAGCGAGCCGGTGTCACCCATAAAGACCTTGGCCGGGTTAAAGTTATAAATGAGGAAGGCGCACAGGGCACCAATCAGCGCACCCGCGAACACGGTCGCGCCCAGGTTGCCCACGGCGTAGTTGAGTGCCGTAAAGAACACCGCAACCGGCAGGGTCACGCCTGCTGCCAGGCCGTCGATGCCGTCGGTCAGATTGACCGCGTTGTTCTCGGCCACGATGGCGAAGACCGCGAAGATCAGATAGACGATCCACGGCAGGGTCAGCGTGATGCCGGTGCCCGGAATGGGCAGGTACACGCCGCCGTTCTCTGCCATCGGCAGATCGCCTGCCAGATGCAGGAGCGATACAAAGACCGCTGCGACCACGATCTGAAGCAGCAGCTTCTGCTTGGGGGTCAGGCCGGCGTTTTCCTTCTTCTTGATCTTGGCCCAGTCATCGACAAAGCCGACGCAGCCGTAAGCCACGGCCAGCAGCCAGACCGAGAAAAAGCTGCCCACGCCCACGCTGCCGCCGGTGAACACACCGAGCGCAATGGCGGTCACGAGCATGGCCACCGTAATGCCGATCATGAACATAAAGCCGCCCATGGTCGGGGTGTACTGCTTATTCATGTGCCACTTCGGGCCGATTTCCAGAATCTTCTGGCCGAATTTCTGCTTTTGCAGCCAGCGAATGACCGGCTTGCCGATGACGGCCGTCACCACAAAGGCGACAATCGCCGCGAGCAGGATGGTTTTCATGATTCAACTTCCTCCCCCAGGAACAGTTTCAAAGCATTTTCCATTTTCATCGCACGGCTGCCCTTGAACAGCAGTGCATCCCCCGGCTGTGCCGCCGCGCGCAGTGCCTCAGCCAGCGCCTCGTGCGTGTCAAAGCACGCGATGCGCGCCGCGTCCATACCGGCCTCAACCGCACCCTCCTTGAGGTATGCGGTGTCCGGACCGTAGGCGAACAGGTAGTCGGCGTACCGTGCCGCTGCCCGTCCGGCTCTGCGATGGCCGTCGGGCGCGTAGTCGCCCAGCTCGCCCATGCAGCCGAGCACGGCAAAGCGGCGCCCCCCCGCCATCTCACCGAGCACGCGCAGCGCAGCCTCCATCGAATCCGGGCTGGCGTTATAACAGTCCTCATAGATGGAAAACCCGTTTTTTTCATAGCGCTGCTCACGCAGGCCGATCGGCCGGTAGGCAGCCAGGCCGTCTGCGATCTCATCCGCTTCCAAGCCCAGCAGCCAGCCGCAGGCGGCCGCCGCCAGGGCGTTCATAACGTTGTGCGTGCCCTGGGAGGCGACCTCGACGGTCTGTCTGCCCTCGGGCCAGATCATGGTGAAGCGCAGCGTGCCGTCCGTGCACGAGATGTCCTCGGCGCGGAAGTCGCTGGCCGGATTTTCCTGGCCAAACCAGACGATGCGGCCGAACAGCCGGTCTTTTTGATCCCACAGGAGTGGTTCGTCGCCGTTCAGTACTGCGATGCCGCCGCGGGCCGCCAGGCCTTCCAAAATTTCCATTTTCGCCCGGCAGATGCCCTCGCGCGAGCCCAAAAACTCAATGTGCGAGGTGCCGATCATGGTGATGACCGCGATATTGGGCTGCCCGCAGGCAGCCATGGCTGCGATCTCTCCAAAGCCCGACATACCCATCTCAAAGACCGCGGCCTCGGTATTTTCGTCCATTCTCAGCGCGGTAAATGGCATGCCGATGGTGTTATTCAGGTTGCCTTCGGTCTTGAGCGTCTCATACCGCTCGGACAGTACGGCGGCGATCATCTCCTTGGTGGTCGTCTTGCCGACCGAGCCCGTGACCGCGACCACCGGGCAGTCAAACTGCGCCCGGTACCCGCCCGCAAGATCCAAAAGCGCCTGCCGGGTATCGGCGACGTACAGCGCCGGGATGGGATAGGTTTCCTCTTTGCGATGGGTCAGGACAGCGGCCGCGCCGCGCTCGACCGCCTGGCCGATAAAGTCATGGCCGTCAAACCGTTCGCCCTGGATGGCGACAAACAGGCTGCCCGGACCGGCCTCGCGCGCGTCGCGCACAACGCGCGTGATGACCGGGTCGGCCGTGCAGGTGCCGCCCGTCCAGGCCGCAGCCTGGGACAGGGTAAATTGCTGCATCTCTTTCTATGCCCCTTTTCTCTATTTTTCCAGGCAAAACCCGGCTTATTTCTTGTGTTCTCTCAGATAATCTGCGACGATCTCGCGCTCATCCATGTGATGTTTGACATGATCGATCTCCTGATAGGTCTCATGCCCCTTGCCCATGAGCACGATGACGTCGTCCTTCTGTGCGATGTCCATCGCGTGATAGATGGCCTCCCGGCGGTCACAGATGACATCCACCGGCACCTTGGCGTCCTTCATACCAGCCAGGATGTCCTCGATGATGGCCTCTGGCTGCTCGGTGCGCGGGTTATCCGACGTGACGATACAGTAGTCGGCCAGCTCGGCCGCAAGATGGCCCATAATGGGGCGCTTGGTGCGGTCGCGGTCACCGCCGCAGCCGAACAGCGCGATGACACGGCCCTTGGCAAATCCGCGCACGGTGCGCAGGATATTGGACACGCCATCCGGCGCATGGGCGTAGTCGATGAGTACCGTGTATTCCGTGCCCGTGGGCACGACCTCCGCGCGGCCTTTGACGCCGTGCGCGGTGCCCAGCGCGCGGGCGGCATCCTCGAGCGGCACGCCCAGGGCCACGCATACACCCAGGGCTGCCAGCGCATTCTCGACCGAGAAATGGCCGGGAATGCCCAGTGAAACCCGCGCAATGGCGTCGCGGGTGGCTACAACGAAGGACACACCCGCAGCGCCGAGCTCAATATTCTTCGCCGAGAGGTCGGCTGCATCCTTTTCGGCCGAAAAAGTCAGGCACGGGCAGGCAGCGTCGGCCAGCATCTTGTCTGCCACGCCGTCGTCCAGGTTGATGACGCCCCGGTCGCACATGGTAAAGAGCTTGGCCTTGGCCTTGCGGTAGGCCTCCATAGTCTTGTGAAAGTCCAGATGATCCTGGGTGAGGTTGGTGAACGCGCCGACCGCAAAGTGCACGCCGCGTACGCGGCCCAGCACCAGCGAGTGCGAGGACACCTCCATCACGCAGTGGGTGCAGCCCGCGTCGGCCATGCGCGCAAACAGCGCCTGCAGCTCATAGGACTCGGGCGTCGTGCGCTCGGTCGGGATGACCTCGCTGCCGATGAGGTTTTCATTGGTGCCGATGAGGCCCACCTTGTGGCCTTGGCACTCCAAAATGTGTTTGATAAGCGTGGTGGTCGTGGTCTTTCCGTTGGTACCGGTCACGCCGATCATGGTCAGCCGGCGCGACGGATGGCCGAACCGGTTGCCGGCGATGTCGGCCAGGGCCGCGCGGGAATCCTGCACCACAATGGCCGGGATGCCCTTGCCTGCCTGCTCGCACACGACGGCGGCTGCGCCCTTCTTGAGCGCCATGCCGATATACTCGTGGCCATCGGTGGCAAATCCGCGCACTGCGACGAACAGGTCGCCGGGTTTTACCGCGCGCGAATCATAGCGCACCTCCTGGATCTCGGTATCCAGATCGACCGAAGCGGCCAAAACCGGGATATCTTTCAGCAAATCTCGTAATTTCATATTGGGTAACCCCTCATTTCTTATCATTAGCGGTCACTGACGCCCTCGGTATTCGAGAACTCGACCTCGATCACCGTGCCGACCGACACCTTGGTGCCCGGCGCGGGATTCTGCTTAATGGCGGTCGTCTGCCAGTTATACTGGCTGGACGCGACGCCCGTGCGGCGCAGATAGAGATTGTTATTTTTCAGCACAGCCTCGACCTCCTCGGGCGCCCGGCCCAGGATATCCGGCACGGTCACGGGCTCGGTGGTCTTGGTGCGGTCGCCAAGGTAGATGATCATCTGGCTGTCCACCGGGATCTTCTGCCCGGCGCTCGGTACCTGGTCGCTGACCGTATCGCCCTCGCCCAGGAACCGGCAGGTTAGGCCGGCGTTCTTGGCGGCGGCTTCGGCTTCCTCCTGGGTCATGTCGATGACGCGCGGCGTGCTGACCTCGCGGCGGTCGGCCTCGGTCTCGTCATAGACCGGCTCGACGCCGATATAGGGCAGCACTTCGTTCATCACGCGGCCGACAACCGGCGCGGCAATCACGCCGCCGCCGTGCGTGGCTTCATACGGCAGATCGGAGATGACAATCAGGACGGCGATCTGGGGATCGTCCATGGGGGCAACACCGATAAACGAGGCGGTAAAGCGCTGTTCGTCCTGCGGGGTGCCCGGCAGAGAAAGCTCTGAGGTCGCGGTCTTGCCGCCGATGCGGTAGCCCGCGACGTAGGCATTTTTACCGGTGCCCTCCGAGACGACCTTCTGCATAGCCTCCCGCATGTAGGCCGAAGTCTCCGCCGAGATGACCTGGCGCTTGACCTCGGTCTCGGCCGTGCTCTTGACCGAACCATCGGCATTCAAAACCTCCTTGACCACGTGCGGGGTCTTCAGGTTGCCGTCGTCGACAATGGCGCAGACTGCGGACAGCATCTGAATGGGCGAGACCTTGAAGCGCTGGCCGAACGAGGCGGTCATGAGCGTGCTCTTGGTCTTTTGCAGCGATTCCAGCGTGTGCATATCCACGCCGACGATGGAATCGCGCTCGCCGGGCAGGTCAATGCCCGTGCGCTTGAGCAGACCGAATGCATCAAAATACTCATAGAACGCGTCCGCACCCAACTGTGATACCATCTGCATCATAGCGACGTTGCACGAATTCATAACCGCTTCGGTCAGAGTCTGCTGTCCGTGGCCTTCGCGTTTGTGGCATCTAATGACCGTTTCCGAGTCGACCCGCAGCGAGCCGCCGCAGAAAAAGGTGCTGTTTTGGTTGACCGCCTGTTCCTCGTAGGCCGAGGCGACGGTCAGGAGCTTAAAGACCGAGCCAGGCTCATACATATCTGTGACCGGCTTGATCTTCCACATATCGTTGAGCGCGTCCACGCGCAGGTCATTCAGAATATCGATGAGCTTCTCGTTGGACTGCATGCTCTCGCTGAGGTTGTTGGAGCCGCCCTGGGAAAACCAGGTGTCCGACGGCACGATCGTGGGGTCTAGGCCGGCCTCGGTCAGGTCCTCGGCCAGGTCCTCCTTCATCATCGCGATCTGCTGCTCGTTGGAGATCACGCGCGGCGTGTTCGGGTCAAAATCAGGCAGCTCGGCCAGGGCCAGGATATCGCCGGTCTTGACATCCATGACCATGCCGGATACGCCGCCGCGCGCCTGCGGGTTGTCGGCCAGCGCGGTCTCAAGCTGGTTTTCCAGCATCTCCTGGATGGTCGAGTCGATGGTCAAAACAAGTGAATTGCCGTCCTGCGCGGGGACATACTGCTCGGCCTCGACCGGCAGGTTGCCGCCCGCCGAGTCGGCCGCGCGCACCAGCCGGCCGGCCGAGCCGGCCAACTCGGACTCATATTCGAGCTCAATACCCGACTGGCCCGTGGGGGTTTCGCTCTGGCTCATCCACCCGATTACCTGGGA
>DWWZ01000148.1 GCA_019119435.1 Candidatus Butyricicoccus avicola | reverse complement strand
ATCCAGTTAAAGACCGGAGAGGCGCCGCTGACGCGACGCCTCTCTGATTAAATCTCATCATTTCCTACCAGGGCTCTTTTTTGTACTGTATGCACAATCTGGAGCAGTTCATGAGAGACGGTCTTTTTATGTTTTGGGATTGCGCGTCTGCGGACGCGCTTTTTAATTCTTTTTTTTAGTTGATTTTCGCAGAAGCGAAAATCAAAAAGGGGATTCCGTGTCCTGCGGGACACGGCTCAGGGCGCTGCCCTGAAAACCCGCAAACCTTTGAAAAGGTTTGATCGAAACTTCAGTGTCAGGTTTCGTTCAGATCGTTCATCTGGGCTTGTTTGCGCAGTTGTTTCTCCAATTTTTTGCGTTCACGCAGTTCGCGGAAGAACTTTTGCAGTTCCTCGGTACATTCCTGTTTCATTAGACCTGAAACGAGTTCGGGTTTATGATTATAGGGCAGGTCAAAGAGATTGACTACCGAACCGCACGACCCGGCTTTGTAGTCGGGCGCGCCATAGTAGACGGTCTTGATGCGGGCGTTGATGATCGCGCCGGTACACATGGGGCAGGGTTCGAGTGTGACATACAGATCGCACTGGTGCAGCCGCCAGCCGCCCAGCTTTTTGCACGCCTTGTGGATGGCCTCGATCTCTGCGTGTCCCAGTGCGTCCTTTTTGGTCTCACGCCGGTTGCGGCCGCGGCCCACGATCACGCCGTCACGCACGACCACACAGCCGACCGGCACCTCGCCCTCGGCCGCCGCTTTCCGCGCGAGCTTCAAGGCCGCATTCATAAATTTCTCCTGTTCGGTCATGCCGTCTGGCCTCCTCTTTTCCATTCTCGTCTGACTATCATACCATATTTTTGGCATAACGGCCAGTCCGCGCGCATAAAAAAGAAGCATGAAATGGATTTTGATGATACGCTATACGCTCTGGGGGCCATTTACAGTCGTGCTCATCGCCGCGACCGGCCTTCTTCTGACCCTGCGCACGCGCGGGGTACAATTTTGGTGCGCCGGGCAGCTGCTCCGCCCCGGCGCGGCCCGCAGGCAGGACGGGATCACCCCATTCCAGGCGCTGTGCACCTCGCTAGGCGGCACGCTGGGCGTGGGGAATCTGGCCGGCGTAGCCTCTGCGATGACGCTCGGCGGGCCAGGTGCAGTGTTCTGGATGCTCGTGGCCGCCTTTTTGGGTATGGCAACCAAGTACAGCGAACTGCTGCTCGCCGTCAAATACCGCGTCCATACGCCCGAACCGCTGGGCGGCCCCATGGTCTATCTGACGCGCGGCGCTCATTTGCCTCGCCTGGCAAAACTGTTTGCCCTGTGCTGCATCCTATCGGCCATGGGCACAGGCGCTGCCGCCCAGGGCAGCGCCATTGCCGAGGCGCTCGCGCCCGTTGTCCCGCTGCCGCGCGGCGTCATCGCCCTTGCCGTCAGTGCCATCCTGCTGCCCATCCTGCGCGGCGGCGGGCAACGCATTGCGCGGGTCTCATCTGTCCTCGTTCCCATCATGACCGGCAGCTACCTGGCCATCGGTATCTGGGTGCTGGCTGCACACGCCCAGGCCATCCCGTCCGCCCTTGTCCAAATCGTGTCCAGCGCCATGGAGCCGCTGGCCTGCGGCGGCGGGCTCATCGGCCTACTGACTGCGCGCACCATCTCGGACGGCTTTGCCAAGGGCATTTTCTCCAACGAGGCCGGCATGGGCTCTGCGCCCATCGCACACGGCTCCTCGGACAGTGGCTCCCCCTGCGCTGAGGGCATGCTGGGGGCGGTCGAGGTCTTTGTGGACACCTGTGTCGTATGTCTCTTGACCGCGCTCGTGCTGCTCACGACCGGCGCCTGGCAGGACGGCACCGACGGCCTGACCATGACGACCCATGCCTTTGCGACCGTGCTCGGCAGCTTCGCTCCATGGTTTATCGGCATCACGGTTGTCTTTCTTGCCGTATCGACCGTGTTGGGCTGGAGCTTTTACGGCCTGGCCTGCCTCAAATGGCTGCACGCACAGCCCTGGATGCTCCAGCTCTATCCGGTCGTCATCGTGTGCGTGGCCGCGCTGGCCGGCTGCCTGCCCCTAACCGCGCTCCTGCTCGTGACCGACATTGCAGCCGCCTGCATGTCCTTTCCCAACCTTGTCGGCCTATGGGTCCTGTCGGGCGACGTGGCCCAGGAGACACAAAAATTTCTGTCACACCGCAGATAACCGCAAGGGGCGCACAACATCGTGCGCCCCTTTTCTGTTATAATTTGGCAAGCAGTCTGGACTTTGCCACATCGTACTCTTCCCGGGTGAGATAGCCCCGATCGACTAGGTCGGCCAATATCTTGAGCTGCTCGACCGGAGTGGGCTCCCGTCCCTCTCCCGTCCGCGCTGCGGCCAGCCTTTCAAACGCCTTCTCGGGCATGAGCTCACGCAGGCTGTCCAGCGAATCGTATGACAGACTGAGCTCCCGGCCATCCTGCAAGACCAGTTTGACAGACCGGTCATCGTGCTCCACCTTTTGCGTGCGCACCGGGGTCACCGAGATGGCGTCCTCCAGAAAATCGACGTGTGTCAGGTGCATTCGCCAAGCCGCATCGGGATCAAATTCCACGTCGCCGCCCGAGGTGATGTACTCATAAGAAAGCTGTCCCTGCACCTGAAAATATGCAATCTCCGCAAGCGGCCAATGCCAGACCTCCAAAAATTCCGTCTTACGCATGTAAAGGCCGGGCTGCTGGTAAAAATACAGGGCATCCCCCTCCCGCCACATGTCATACCGTCCGGTCGGGTCACTCGTCGCCGTGTTCTGGCGCGCGAACTCCACCGGGTATGTCGGGCCATCCCACAGGTCAAACACCGCGCGCACGGCAAGGAGATCGCTATGCGCTGCAAAAAACCGGCAGGCCCGGCGTAGTTCTGTGGCCTGTAAAACCGCTGAGTTGGGGCCGTCCAGAGTGATTGCAAAATCCGGCCAGTCGAAAAAGAGATGCTCCCCTTGTTCCCGCACGGGCCACCGGGCGGGCAAGGTATGCGCCATCCGATACGCGGTGCGCGGCAACCGAATTTCGCACATCCGGTCCAGCTGTGCCGCATCGGTCAAATCGTATGTATTGACCTCGGGAAACAGTACAAAGGCGTCGGCATCGATGCGCAGCCGCAGGTGGGACATGGGCAGCCAATCCTGTCCCTGCTGGCACACCATCTCCAGTGTATCTCCTGCGTCGCAAAAGGCTTTTCGTCGCGCATCGTAGCCCTTCCTCGCCTGACGCAGTAGTTCCTCCTGCATCTCCGCAGGGGTTTTATCCTCGCGCAATCCAAACAGCGCCATCGTGTTCCTCCTCCATTGGAAAAGACAAAGAGCAGCGCCGAAAAGGGCACTGCTCTGTATATTTGTGGGATATCCCGCCCTTTTTGGGGAAAGGGCTTTCCCTATTTTCTGACCGGTATCCAGTCAGCTTCCCATCATCTGGCGGCGGCGGGACAGGTTCATCGTACCGTCCTGCATGGACGCTAACTGATCCAGGCACTTGCCTGTGCCATAGGCCACGCAAGAGATCGCCTCATCGGCCACATGAGTCGGGATGCCGGTCTTGGCCGCGATGAGCTTGTCAAAGCCCCAGATCAGCGAACCGCCGCCGGTCATGACGATACCGTTGGTCGAAATATCTCCGGTGAGCTCGGGCGGCGTGCGCTCGAGCACCGTGTGCACAGCCTCGACGATCGAGGTCGTGACCTCCTCGAAGGCTTCAAGCACCTCGGTCGAGGTGACCGTAAAGGTGCGCGGCAGGCCGGTCATCAGGCAGCGCCCTTTGATCTCCATCGAGACCTCCTCCGAGCGCGGATAGACACAGCCAATCTGCATCTTGATCTCCTCCGCCGTGCGCTCACCGATGAGCACATTGTGTTTACGGCGGATGTACTTGATAATCGACTCATCAAATTTGTCACCTGCGACCTTGATCGAGGTCGATTCCACGATACCGCCGAGCGAGATAACCGCAATATCGGTGGTACCGCCGCCGATATCCACAATCATGTTGCCGTTCGGCTGCGCAATGTCGATCCCGGCGCCGATGGCCGCTGCAAGCGGCTCCTCGACCAGAAAAACGCGCTTTGCGCCGGCCTGCGTGCCCGCGTCGATAACCGCGCGCTCCTCGACCTCGGTGATGATGGACGGGACGCACATGACGACATTGGGTTTAAACAGGCGGAAGCCCATGACCTTACGGATGAACTCCTTGATCATGCGCTCGGTCATCTCATAGTCCGAGATGACGCCCTCGCGCATGGGGCGGATGGCGACGATATTGCCCGGCGTGCGGCCAAGCATCTTCTGCGCGCTCTCGCCGACCGAGAGGATCTTGCCGGTCTGCTTATCGACCGCAACGACCGAGGGCTCATTGAGGACAATGCCCTTCCCTTTTACATAAACAAGCACGGAAGCCGTGCCCAGGTCAATGCCAATATCACTTGAAAAAATCATAAGGCGACAACCAACCTTTTCCTATTTTGTGGGCAAACGCCCATGACTTATCCGATAGATTCCAGCTATTTATATTATACCGACATTTTGGGCAATTGCAAGCCCAGTTCTGGATTTTCACGAATTATTCACGATTTTCCAGGCAGATTTTCTCCCTTTTCCGTCATTTTTTTGCATGTGACGGTGTCTTTGCCAGGCATAGGAAATACACTTCGGCCGCTCCCATCTGCCGCAGGAGGGCGGCGCAGGCCGCTGCGGTGGCGCCGCTTGTCAGGATATCGTCGACCAGGACCACCCGTTTTCCGGCGATCTGTACATGTTTTCCCGGGGAATATGTATGCGCAGCATTGTGCCAGCGCGCTGCCTCCCCCTGCATGCGGAGCTGCGACCGCGCGAACCACCGTCTTCTCAGAGTTGGCACACAGGGCAGGCCGCACCGCTTCGCCGCCTCCCGCGCCAGCAAACGCGACAGGTTAAAGCCGCGCTTCCACCAATGCCCGAGCGTTGTGGGGACAAAAGTCACCAGATCGGGCTTCCAATCGGGCTGATGCCGCAGCAGACAGGCGGCGACCATGCCGCCGCCCCAGGCGCCGAGGGTCGGCTTGTCCTGGAATTTGCAGGCGACCAGGGCGCGGCGCACCTTTCCGCGGTAAAGCAGTGCGGCATCCGTGTCCTTGCAGCCCTCGACTGGCCTTGCGCCCTGTGCGCGATAGCTCTGCCGGATATCGGCCGCGCAGTCCGGGCAGAGCGGCCCCTTTCCGGTCAGGCCATGCCGGCACAGCACGCAGCGCGGCGGAAAGAGCAGATCCATCAGCCGGCTTCTCATGGGGTATCCTCCTGTGCCGTTTCCGCCCGGCGCAGACGGGTGCGCAGCGCGGAATACCGCTTGTTGCGTGCGTTGGTCTTGACCATGTACTCGATCGCATCCGCATTTCCAACGAGTACCAGCAGACGCTTGGCGCGCGTGATGGCGGTATACAAAATCGAGCGCGTCAGCAGGCGGCGCGACATCTCACGCGATACGGCCACGACCACGGCCTCGAACTCACTGCCCTGCGCCTTGTGCACGGTCATCGCGTAGGCAAGCTCCAGTTCGCCCAGCATGTCAAAGGTATAGGTTGCAAACTTATCGTCAAAGCGGACGATCAGGCATTCCTGTGCCGGAAAAATTTGCGTGATCTCCCCCACATCGCCGTTAAACATGCCGGTCCCGGTCTCCGATCCGTCCAGGCTTTCCCAGACGATATCATAGTTATTGCGCACCTGCATGACCCGGTCCCCTTCACGGAACACAGTATCCCCAAACCGTTTTTCCTGTTTCCCATCCGCTGCCGGGTTGAGCGCCTCCTGCAGCAGGCGGTTAAGCGGGATCGTTCCCGCCCCCTGCCGTCTGGCCGGGGATAGGACCTGGATCTGGCTTGGGTTCAGACCGTAATACCGCGGCAGGCGCTCCTTGCACAGCGATACCACCGTAGCCATGATATCGGCCGCGCTGTCCTTTTTCATCACAAAAAAGTCGCCGTCCCGATGCGACGGTGCGGGCATCTGCCCGAGGTTGATGGCATGGGCGTTCATGACGATATCGCTCTGCTGCGCCTGCCGGAAAATCTCGGTCAGGGCAATGACTGGCACGCAGCCCGAACCGATGAGATCGCGCAGGAAATTCCCTGGGCCGACCGGCGGAAGCTGGTCGGCATCACCAACCAACACCAGCCGGGCGCCGTGCGGCAGCGCCTCAAGCAGCGCCTGCATAAGCGTCACATCGACCATCGACACCTCATCGAGCACGACGACATCGCACTCCAGCGGGTTGGTCCGGCAGCGCTGGAAGGTCAAGCGGCCGCCGCCAGCCGTGTAGCCGGCTTCCAGCAGGCGGTGGATGGTCTTAGCCTCCATGCCACACAGTTCGCTCAGCCGCTTGGCCGCGCGGCCGGTCGGCGCGGCAAGCAGGACGCTCAGGCCCAGCGCCTCATATAGGTGCAGCATACCGCGCACCGTCGTGGTCTTGCCGGTTCCCGGTCCACCGGTCAGGATGGTCACGCCGTACTTGGCCGCAGCCACGATCGCCTTGCGCTGTAAGGGCGCATAGGCGATCTCGGAGTCGGCCTCCAGCGACGCCACAAGCTCCTCGAGGTCAAAGTCATAGTGATATTCCTGTGCGGACATCTCGCGCAGGGTGGCCGCCAGATAGGCCTCGGCCTCATGCATGGCATACAGGTAGACCGCATCGCGGTTGCAGATGAATTCGCGCACGAGCTGGCCGTTCTGCTCCAGCCGTGCAATGCCCGCCTCGATGCGTTCGGGCTCGACCGTTACCTCGTCGTCGGACAGCAAACCTACCGTCGCCTGCACCAGCTTCTCCACCGGGATGAAGGTATGCCCATTGTCCAGATTAAAGCGCATGGTATACAGGATCCCGGCGTCACACCGTTCGGGCGCGAGGCGCGGGATATCCAGATGCCGGGCAAGCTGATCTGCGAGGTAAAACTCCACGCCGTAGGCCTCGTCGCACAGCATATACGGGTTTTCGCTCAGGGCATCGACAGCCGCGACGCCCAACCGCTTATACAGCAAAGGGGTGAGCGAGACTGGCAGACCGTTTTCGGTCAAAAAGTCCATCAAAAGGCGCATCTCGCTCATCTCGGTAAACTGTTTGCCAATGTCACGCGCTTTGCGCGCGGTGATGCCGCGAATCTTCGTCAGCTGCTCGGGATCGTTTTGTAAAATCTCAAACGCCTCGGTGCCAAACGTCTCGGCAATCCGGGCAGCCAGGCGCGGGCCGATCCCGCGGATGAGGCCCGATCCCAGGTACTCCGCCACACCGCGCGCCGATTCCGGCAGGCGGCGCTCAAAACTGCGCGCCTGGAACTGCTCGCCGTAGGAGGGATGCGTCACCCAGCTGCCATTGCAGATGAGCTCCTCGCCCAGGCCCAGGTTGGGAATGATGCCTGTGACCGTCATCTCCTCACCGTCCCGCGCGAGCAGCCGCAGGACGACATAGCCGTTTTCGGTATTTTGAAACACGATCTGTGTGACCGTGCCATAAATCGTTTGTTCTTCCTGCACGTTGTCGGTTTCCTTTCCATTACCGTTCAGCGGTCCGGCTGGGGCCGCCATGCTCCTGCTGTGCGCCGTCCAGATGAATCGGGATCACTGTCAGGCCGGGCAGATAGGTCCGCCGCGCCAGCCGGACCTGCCGCATGAGTTGTTCGGCCTCCGCCGCGCTTCCATCCAGATAAAGATAGAGCTCAGCCTTTCCGCGCACGCATACTGTACTATGAAAGATTATATCATAGACTGTTTTTAAAATGCAAATCAAGCCGGCCGCCGCCAGCGTGCCGATGATGCACTCCGCAAAAAATCCCATACCCGCTGCACCTCCTGCTTTATCCTATGTGCAGCACGTCCTTCAGGTGCAGGGGGACGCAAAAAGCCCCTGCCAAAAAGGCAGGGGCTTGCAATTGGTTTGTTCAACAAGAACAGCGATTACTCGTTGACCTTGACAACAACGCCGGAACCTACGGTGCGGCCACCCTCACGGATAGCGAAGCGCAGGCCTTCCTCGATAGCGATCGGGGTGATCAGCTCAACGTCCATCTCGACGTTATCGCCAGGCATGCACATCTCGGTGCCTTCCGGCAGGGAGATAACACCGGTTACGTCGGTGGTACGGAAGTAGAACTGGGGACGGTAGTTGTTGAAGAACGGAGTGTGGCGGCCGCCCTCTTCCTTCTTCAGAACGTAAACCTGGCCCTTGAACTTGGTGTGCGGATGAATGGTGCCGGGCTTAGCCAGAACCTGGCCGCGCTCAATCTCATTCTTCTGGATGCCACGGAGCAGAGCGCCGATGTTGTCGCCAGCCTCAGCGTAGTCCAGCAGCTTGCGGAACATCTCGATGCCGGTAACGACGGTCTTGCGCGGAGCGTCCATCAGGCCGACGATCTCAACTTCCTCAGACATCTTCAGGATACCACGCTCTACACGGCCGGTAGCAACGGTACCACGGCCGGTGATGGAGAATACGTCCTCGACAGGCATCAGGAAGGGCAGCTCGTCGTTACGAACCGGATCCGGGATATAGTTGTCGACAGCGTCCATCAGCTCGCGGATGCAAGCGTACTCCGGAGCGTTCGGGTCGTTGGACTCGCAGGTCAGAACGTTCAGAGCGGAGCCACGGATAACCGGAACGTCATCGCCCGGGAAGTCGTAGGTGGACAGCAGCTCACGGATCTCCATCTCAACGAGGTCGAGCAGCTCGGGATCGTCAACCTGGTCAACCTTGTTCATGAATACGACAATGTAGGGAACACCTACCTGACGGGCGAGCAGGATGTGCTCACGGGTCTGGGGCATCGGGCCGTCAGCGGAGGAAACAACCAGGATTGCGCCGTCCATCTGAGCAGCACCGGTGATCATGTTCT
>DWWZ01000020.1 GCA_019119435.1 Candidatus Butyricicoccus avicola | reverse complement strand
GAGACACAAAAGGCTGCGCTGGAGTCCGACCGCAAGGACAAACAGGACTATGCGGACGACCTGGAGCAGGCCTATGAAGAAATCGAGGCCCAGAAAAAAGAGTACAAGGCGCTCAAAGCCAAGGTGGACAGCGACTTGGCGCTCAAAAAGGCCGAGGCCGAGCGCATGCTGCGCGAGCAGGATGAGATTAACGACGAGATCGCTGCCCTGTCCCGGCAGGAGACTGCCGCATCGGGCGGCGGAGGCGGCAAGGTCTACAGCGGGTCGCTGGTCTGGCCCTGCCCGTCATACAGCCGCATCAGCTCACAGTATGGCTATCGCACCCACCCGATCAGCGGCACGCGCAAGCTGCACAAGGGACTGGACATCGCCGCTTCGAGCGGCAACCCAGTCATTGCGGCGGCGTCCGGTACGGTCGTCAAGAGCTATTTCTCATCGTCCTACGGCAACTATGTTGTCATCAGCCACGGCGGCGGCCTGATGACTGCCTATGCGCACATGACACGCCGCCTGGTCTCGGCCGGGCAGACGGTCGCGGCCGGCCAGCAGGTCGGCACGGTCGGCTCGACCGGAAATTCCACCGGCCCGCACCTGCACTTTGAGGTGTATGTCGGCGGCTCTACCACAAACCCCATGAACTACTTTAGTTAATTTTTCAGCGAGGAGAGAGAGTTCCCATGTACCACAAGAAACGGAACCGGCTCATTGCAGCCATCATTGCGGGGGTATTGGCTGTGCTGATGCTGGGTTCCACGATTTTTGGCGCGCTGAGCATGGCCATGGCCGCATCTAAAAGCGAGCTGAACAACCGGCTTGCCGAGATCAAGAGTCAGAAGGCCGAGATCGAAGCACAGCTTGCCGAGTATGAAAAACAGAAGGATAACTATGCGGGGCAGATTGGAACGCTGAACAATAAGATCAACTTGACCGAGCAGGAGATCGATGCCACACAGGAGGCCATCGACGCCCTGACCGACTCGATCGAGGAGACCAAGGCCAACCTCAAGCAGGCGGAAAAGGAGCTTGCAGACAAACAGGAGCTGTTTGAGACGCGCATCCGCGTCATGTATGAGAATGGCGATACCTCTTACATGGAGGTCGTGCTCAACTCGGAAAGCTTCGGCGATATGCTGGACAACATCGAGATTGTCAGCCAGATTATGGACTATGACAAGGGCGTTGTCGCCGAGTATACCGCGATCCGCGACAGCATCCAGGAGATGGAAGAGTCGCTCGAGGCCGACCGCAAACAGCAGAAGGAATACAAAGAATCGCTGGAAGTCGAGAAAGAAGGCCTGGAGGCCGACCGCGCCGACCTGCAGGCAATGCTCGCGAAGATCGAAAACGACAGCGAATATGCACAGAAGGTCAGCGATCAGCTGGCTGACGAGCAGGATGAGATCAGCAATGAGATCGCCGAACTGTCGCGGAAGGAAGCCGAAGCGGCCGCTAGAAAGCGTGCAGCCGCCTCGTCCAGTTCCAGTTCCTCCTCCTCGCGTGGCAGCAGCTCGTCGTCGAGCAGCAGCAACTATTCGAGCGGCGGCTCTGGCTCACTCATCTGGCCGTGTCCGACCTATACCTACATCAGTTCGGAGTTCGGCGGCCGTGTCAGCCCGATCACCGGCAAATGGCAGGGGGGCCATAAGGGCATGGATATCGCCTCCGGCAAGGGCAATCCGGTCATTGCTGCGGCGTCTGGCACGGTGGTCAAGAGCTATCTGTCGTCGTCCTACGGCAATTACATCGTCATCAGCCACGGCGGCGGCCTGATGACCGCCTATGCGCACATGACACGCCGCTTGGTTTCGGTCGGTGACACGGTCGCGGCTGGACAGCAGATCGGTACGGTCGGCTCGACCGGCAACTCGACGGGCAACCATCTGCACTTCGAGGTGTATGAAAACGGTACGGCGGTCAATCCGCGCAACTATGTCAGTCCGTAAACCAAAGCAGATAAAACCGGGAAGGGGGTCATCCTCTCCCCGGTTTTTCGTTGCCCGGAGCGGCAGAATCCCAGAGAAAGGAACGAGAAAGATATGAGCAAAGGCGTTTCTAAGCGCACGGCGGCCGCGCTATGTGCGGTTTGCGCGGTTGCGGCGTTTGGCGCATCGACCGTACTGATGCAGCTACAGTTTGAGGCCCGGCTGCCCGACTATGCGGCCAACAATGCCATCTACACCAAGCTCGGTGAAATCCGACAGCGGGTGGATGATTACTATGTCGGGGAGTATGATGTGCAGGATGCCGTGGATATGGCCTGCGTCGGCTTTATCACCGGCGTGGGAGACCGCTGGAGCGGCTATATGTCCAAGGAAGAGTACGAGACATACATGACCTCGCTGGAGGGACAGGCGACCGGTATCGGCGTCTACACCACGTACGATCAGGAGCAAAACCGCCTGCGCATCATTGAGGTCTATCACGGATCGGGTGCAGAGGAGGCTGGTCTGGCGCACGGCGATGAGATCGTGGGCGCGGGCGGCAAGGCCCTGGAGACCGATGGCTATCAGGCGGTCATTGACGCCATTGCCGGCGACGAGGGCACGATGGCGGAGGTCACTGTCCGTCGCGCGGCGACCGGGCAGACCGAGACGCTGTCCATCGAGCGGCGCGAGGTCGAGGCCACGATGGTCACCGGCCGGATGTTGGACGATGAGACCGGATATATTTATATCTACAATTTCCATCAGCATGCCGACGAACAGTTTGAACAGACGGTGGACAGTTTGCTGGAGCAGGGAGCGCAGCGGCTGATCTTTGACGTGCGCAACGATCCGGGCGGATCGGTCGAGGTGCTCTCCAACATGTTGGACCCGCTGCTGCCCGAGGGTACGATCATGACGCTGCGCGCAAAAGACGGTGAGGAGGTCGTCTACTCCTCAGACGCTGCGGCGCTGGATATCCCAATGGCGGTGCTGGTCAACGCGGACTCGATCTCGGCGGCGGAGTTCTTTGCCGCCGCCCTGCAGGAGTATGGCAAGGCGATTGTGGTCGGCGAACAGACCATCGGCAAGGGCTATTCCCAGCGCACCTACCCGCTCTCGGACGGCTCGGCCCTGCGTCTGTCGGACAATGAGTATTTCACACCGCAGGGCAAAAGCCTGATCGGCACGGGCGTCACGCCAGACGTCCCGGCGGACCTGCCTGACGACAAGGCCAAGGATTTCTATTTCCTCAGCCCGGAGCAGGATGATCAGCTCATTGCGGCCCGGCAGGCGCTGGATGAACTGGGCGCGTAAAAAGAATCTGTCAAATTGTGCGGGCAGACTGGTAAAAGTGCAAAAAAGTTAAAAAATGCCCGATAATTCGCTTGACATAGGTCTTGTAAGTTCCTATAATAGAAATATTGGTTTGTATCCATAGACACCGACGCATATCAAAAATTTATTTATAGAGAGGGAATGGTCTGAAATGGCGAAGGAATTTAAACTGACGCAGGAAAGCCTGACAAAGCTCAAGGAAGAACTGGAATATCTCAAAACCGTCCGCGAGAAGGAGGTCGCCGAGCAGATCAAGGAGGCGCGCTCCTTTGGTGACCTGTCCGAGAACTCGGAGTACGACGAGGCGAAAAACGAGCAGGGTAAGCTGTATTCCCGTATCGCAGAGCTGGAGAACATCTTGGCGCATGCGGTCGTCATCACCGACGACATGTATGGCCAGGATGAGGTTTCGCCCGGCTGCCGTTTTAAGGTAGAAGATGTGGAATTTGGCGACGTGGAGGAATATCACTTCGTCGGTTCCCAGGAGGCCGACCCGATGGAGGGCAAGATCTCGGACGAGTCGCCGTTTGGCAAGGCGATGCTCGGCAAGAAAGTCGGCGAAGTCGTCGAGGTAGAAGCGCCGGCGGGCGTGATCCAGTACAAGATCGTGGAAATCACCAAGTAAAGATAGAAGGGGAAACGTATGGAAAACGAACAGATGGGTATGCCAGCGGCCGAGCCGACCCAGGCAGAGATGAACGAGCTGCTGCGCATCCGGCGCGATAAGCTCCGCGAGTTGCAGGAAGCGGGGGCAGACCCCTTTGCGCAGGTGCGCTTTGACCGCACACACTACACGACCGATATCAAGGAACATTTCGAGGCGCTCGAAGGACAGACCGTCCGCCTGGCCGGCCGCATGATGTCCAAGCGTATCATGGGTAAGGCATCCTTTGCCGACTTATCCGACCGCTATGGCCGTCTGCAGCTCTATGTCAAGCGCGACGCCATCGGCGACGAGGCATACAAGGGCTTCAAGAAGATGGATATCGGCGATATCATCGGCATTGCGGGCGAGGTCTTCCGCACCAAGAAGGGCGAGATCTCGGTCGCGGTCACCGAGCTGACGCTGCTGTCCAAGAACCTGATCCCACTGCCCGAGAAGTGGCATGGCCTCAAGGATACCGACATGCGCTACCGTCAGCGCTACGTGGACCTCATCATCAACCCCGAGGTGCGCGATACCTTTGAGAAGCGCTCGGCGATCGTGCGCGAGATCCGCCGTTTTATGGACAGCCGCGGCTTCATGGAAGTTGAGACCCCCTGCCTCAACACCATTCCGGGCGGTGCGGCGGCGCGCCCGTTCATCACCCACCACAATGCGCTCGATATCGATATGTACATGCGCATTGCGACCGAACTGCACCTCAAGCGCCTGATCGTCGGCGGCCTGGAACAGGTCTATGAGATTGGCCGTATCTTCCGCAATGAGGGTATGGATACCCGCCATAACCCGGAGTTTACCACCATTGAGCTGTATCAGGCGTACACCGACTACAATGGCATGATGGACATCACTGAGGATATGGTCGTGCACGTCTGCGAGAAGGTGCTGGGCACCACCAAGGTAACCTATCAGGGCACCGAACTGGATTTCTCCAAGGGCTGGAAGCGCATGACGATGGCTGACGCGGTCAAGGAATATGCCGGTCTGGACTTCATGGCCATGAGCCAGGAGGAAGCCCTGGAGGCAGTCAAGGCGCGCGGCCTGGAGATCGAAAAGAACAAGGATAGCTGGGGCGACCTGCTGGCCCAGTGCTATGACGAATACGTTGAGGAAAACCTCATCCAGCCGACCTTCATCACCGATTACCCGGTCGAGGTTTCGCCGCTGGCCAAGCGCAAGGCATCTGACCCGCGCCTGACCGAGCGCTTTGAGTGCTTTGTCTACGGCCGTGAGCTGTGCAATGCCTTCTCCGAGCTGAACGACCCGATTGATCAGCGCCAGCGCTTTGAGCGCCAGGTCGCGCTGCGCGAAGCCGGAGACGACGAGGCAAACATGATGGATAATGATTTCATCAATGCGCTCGAGTACGGTATGCCGCCCACGGGCGGCATGGGCATGGGCATTGACCGCCTGGTCATGTTCCTGACCGATTCGGCGTCGATCCGTGATGTTCTGCTCTTCCCGACAATGAAGCCTCTGGACAAATAATCCACAATATATTGTGGATGACGGAGCGGGACGAAACAAGATGTAGTGAAAGAGGCTTACAACCACAACTTTTTCACAACTTTTGCTTGAAATCAGACGGCATCAGACGGGCCAAAATGAAGGGCAAATCCGCGCTTTTAACTGCGGATTTGCCATTTTTTGTAATTTTCACATCAGCACCAAATTACCCTTGATTGTTGCTGCTTTTTCCTCCATATTTTCCTGTGTGATGTGGGTGTAGATGTCCATGGTCGTGGAAAAATCAGCGTGGCCCATTACCTGTTGGATAAACTTGATATCGTTCGTGCTTTCGCAGAGTCTTGTACAGAAAGTGTGCCGCAGATTATGGACGGTAAAGTGTGGGAGAAGTTCCGGTTCACGATCTTCCAATTCCGCTTGGTCCAGTTCTTCCATGTTGTATGCTGTGGAGATGCGTTCAATGGCCCGATTGATATTATGAGCGGAGAGGAAACTTCCGTAGCGATTTCGGAAGATGAAACCGTGATAACCGTTCAATACCAACTTATCGTTCGGATATAACGCATCCATTACCTCGATTTGCTGGCGAAGCTGTTCAATGACTTCTGGATAGAGGATCGGGATAATGCGTGTACCGCTTTCCGTTTTGGGTGTTGTGATATGAAAGTCAGCCTTTTTATCAATGACCCGATAGATTAACGCATGGTTGACGGAAATCCGGCCCTTGTTCAAGTCTACATCATCTTTTGTTAAACCAGTACATTCTCCTACACGAAGGCCGGTTCCAAGGAGTGTTACCATGACAGGCAGCCAGTGGCTATACATAGGAGATTTTGCGATATACTGGAGGAATTTTTTTTGCTGTGCTTTGGTAAGAGCAATACGCTTTTTCGGTTTCGGCGCGCTTCCATCTGTTTTTAACTTGGTATAAATGCCTTTGCTGGGGTTCTTCCTGATATAATCATCCGCTACAGCCAGTTCGAAAGCAGGATGTACGATGGTGTTGATACTCTCCAGCGAGTTAATGGCGAAACCGTGTTTGAGCAGTTTGGTATAGAATCCAAGAACATCGCTTCGACGGACATTTGGAAGTGGCTCATTGGCGAAAGGTTCATCCTTTACATAGCGATCCCAAAGATACTCATAATTGGCCCGCGTAGATGGCTTCAACCTGATGTTGTTATCCATGTAGACCTTGAACATATCATTCAGGGTGAGTTTCATTGCTTCCTGTGTACGGATACCATCATCAGCATCTTTCGCAATTTGCTTTTCTTTTGCGCGAAGGGAAGCCAAATCGGTATCATAAATGTACTTTTTCTTAGTTCCCAGCTTATAGACGAACATATAGCTGCCATCTGAGCGTTGCGTTTCCCCTGTCCGCAGATTGCGGCCTTTGTTGTCTTTTCTAACTTTTGGCATAGGCTGATACCTCCCGATGTTTTGTGAGTTGTTGTGCCCGGAATGGGCAAGGTTCTGTTAGCATGAGATCTCGTACAAGTATTCCTTTACGCGCTGAACGCTCCAAAGGACACGAGAATTCATGGTAATGCGGGCGTGGGCTAAGTCGCCGATCTGGACAGCCGTGTGCCGCCCGCAGTCGAGCAGTTTGCAAAGCGATTCCGTATCGACCGCCAAGCATTGATCCGGTGAAAGGTCATTGGGTTTCTTCTTTTCCATAATTGCCCTCCTTTATTTGCAATTACATATATCCTTTACTGTTTGTAGAAGAAGGTTTTCAACAAAAACAATGAAGTCATTCAAATTCATCGGGAAGTGTAGGGTCTCTTCCAAAGGCCATTTCCTGCGCCGGGGCTTTCCGCCGCGTATTGCCAGGGCCCGCTGTGCGGTATTTCAATCGTGGGCGGGCTCCATGTGGTCATCGCACACTGTCCGCGATCCCTGTATAACTCCAATGG
>DWWZ01000147.1 GCA_019119435.1 Candidatus Butyricicoccus avicola | reverse complement strand
CTGTCCGACAGCGACGCCAGCGTAGAGCAGATCGCCATCAACTGCGGCTTTTCCTGTTCCTCCAATTTCATCCGCGCCTTCCGGCAGAATATGGGCATGACGCCGCTGCAGTTCCGCAAATGGTTTTGAGCGCGCACTGACTTTGTCCCGCATTGGGGACAAAGTTGCGGCCGCCCTGCACGCACCCCCGCCGTCTGGGGGTGCGCTTTTTTCTGCCTCCGGCAGCGTACCGCCCGGCTGTTTTTGCGCCGGCCGGTTGACAAATGCCAGATCCGCGCTATCATGTAGAACAGACCCAGCACAAAGGAGCATCGATTTTCCTATGTATGAATCTCTCTTCCAGCCACTGACCCTGCGCGGTCTAACGCTTCCCAACCGCATTGTCTTTGCCCCGACCTCTATGGGGCTCCAGCCGCCGCAATTCCTTGCGCATATCTCGCGGATCGCGGCAGGCGGTGCCGGACTCATCGTGATCGGCGACGTCCCGGTCCTCCCAGCTCCCTTCTTTTCGCTCTATGACGAAAAAGGCTTTGCCTTCTATGCGCAGATCACGGCGGCCGCACACGCCCATGGGGCAAAGATCTCGGCCCAGCTGCATATGAGCGACAGCGATCTGGCGGGCATCAAAGCCCTATTGCCCGCGCTGCGCGCCGGGAAGCTGACGCCAGACGATCTGCGCCGCGAGATGAATGAGATGACCGGACCGTATATCACCGGTTTACCCAATGAGACCATCGAGCAGATCATCGCGGGCTTTGGGCAGGCCGCCGTGCTGGCCCAGGAAGCCGGGTTCGACATGGTCCAGGTCCACGGCGACCGCATGTGCGGCAGTTTCAGCTCATCGGTCTACAACCACCGCACCGACGCCTACGGCGGTACGCCGGAGAACCGGGCGCGCTTTGCCGTCTCCTGCGTGCAGGCGGTCCGGCGCGCCGTTCCAGATATGCCCATCGAATACAAGCTCGCCGTCCGGCAGGAAAACCCGCACTACGGCAATGCAGGGGTCCTGGTCGAGGAGCTGCCGGTCTTCCTGCCGCTGTTAGACGCCGCCGGTGTGGACTGCTATGAGGTCGCCCTAGCCAACCATGGCGCGCTCTCAGATACCATCCCGCCGCAGGATCACCCCGCCTTTGGCGGGCCGGGCTGCTTCCTCCCATTTTGCGACGCTGCCCGGCAGTTTACCGACCGGCCGCTGTGCGGGGTCGGCGGCCTGGGCGATCCGGATTTTGCCGCCGCACAGGTAGCATCCGGCCGTGTCCAATACATCGCGCTCAGCCGTCCACTGCTGGCCGATCCTAACTGGCCACGTCTGGTCCAGGCTGGCAAGGCCGATGCGATCATGCGCTGTATCCGCTGCAACCGCGCCTGCCTGGGCGGGATCCAGCGCCATGCCGGCGCCCACTGCATCTTTGACGTCCGGCACAGGGACATGACGAAGTGACAAATTTTTTCAACACTTTTGCCGAAGATCTGTCATATTTAGTCGGGTCCTCCCGTATCCTGTCATTTTTTGTCTTATAATCTTCCTATACCATTACCATGGAAGGGTATATCCATGCAAGAAAAACAAATTACCATCATGCTGCGCAGTTTGGGTATCACGCACAGCTATCTCGGCTACCGCCGCATCGTCCTGGCTGTCACCCTGGCCCTGGACAATCCAGACCGCCTGGAAACGGTCATCAAGGAGATCTACCGGCTGGTGGCCGCTGCATGCGGGTGCCGCTGGACGGCGATCGAGCGCACCCTGCGCACGCTCAGCCACCGCGCCTGGCAGGTCAATCCCCGGCTGCTGTCTCAGATGGCCGGTTATCCGCTGCGGCGCGCCCCTTCGGCCGCCCAGTTCCTCGAAATCCTCACCGTTCATGCCGCACGCAATTTTATCCTTCCGCTATGAGAGATAAAAAAAGCGTCCTATGCTGCACATGCAGTGCAGCATAGGACGCTGAAAACTTCTTGGGGCACACAGCGCCCGACCGTGAACTTTTCGTGAATTTCCTGGAGGGGCGCGACAAACGGCACATTTTCCGCTATAATAGGGGACGGTATGATTTTATTGATACATGGAGGCATGCAGTATGCTCAAATGGATTGTCGGCGCGGTCGTGATCGCGCTGATCCTAGTACTGTTCCTGCGCCGCCGAAACGGCAAGCGCCATTCGAAACCCTGGCATAAACGCCTGACAGACTGGCTGTTCGCGCGCGAGCTCGCGGTCGATCGTGAGCGTCCCCCGCGCCCCGCCGGTCGGCCCCAGCGTAGGGCTCGTCCGGCAGCCGCACCACATCGGGCTGCGCGGACAGACCCGGACCAAACCCAGTATATCCGTCCATCGGCTGCGCCCAGGCCGACCGAGATCGCCCTCTCCTACGCGGCCGATGTCGACAGCCCAGCTTATCCCATCCCCGTGAGCAAGCTCCCTTTCCGCGTGGGCGCGCGCGCCGACTGCGACTACGTGCTGGACAATGACACCATCAGCCGCGAGCACTTTGAACTCTTCCGCGACGCTTACGGCGAACTGTGCGTGCGCAACCTGTCGCGCACCAACGGTATCATCCCCATCAACGAGCAAAGCGGCTTGCTGGATGAGCCCATCTTGGAGCCAGGCCGAGTCATCCCCATCGATCGGGAAACCGGCACCTTGCGCTTTTGGGCGGGCGAACTCTTCTTTACCCTGGCCCTGGTGCCCGCCAGCACCAACCGCCGCAGACGCTGACCACACTTTGTCCCGCACCGGGGACAAAGTTCCAAAGAGCAGACCAAACCGGCCTGCTCTTTTTTTGCGCCCTCACAGGCGCTTATATGAAACCTGCGGCGCATCGCAAAAATAATCGTGTGCCGGGTCATAATCCAGCCCAACCGAAAACAGGCTGCCGTGCCGCGCCTTCACACAGCGGAACTCCAATTTGCGGATACGCTGCTCACGTGCCCGCGCTAGGGTGAGCTGCTTTTCGGCCATCTGCCCATCCCGCTGAAACAGCGGCGACGAGAGCACCGCATAACTCAATCCCCACAGCCCATCGGCATAGTATTCGACATTGCCCGATTCTTTAAACGATTCAAATGCCACCGGCATCAAATAGGACGAACGGTTAAAACTGGAAACCACAATCAGCACTGCCTCCAGCTCAGCTGCCATCTGTGCCAGCATCTGCAAAGCGCAATCATTGTTCCAGCGCGGATCGCTCCCCGGACCCGGAATAAACTGCAAATAATCCACCAAGATCACCGGATGTGTGCGGCCGTCTGCAAATCGGCGCATACGCTCACTGAGCTGTTCGGCTGTATCCCGCACCTTGAGCACGCACAGATCAACTACCTGCTGCCGATAGACCTCAGCCATCTCCCGTACACGGTCATCACACAGACCATGCATTAGCTCAGCCGAAGAAAACGCCTGGGGCTGTGTCAAATACGACATACGGGCCAATGTCTTGCACAAGAACTCAAACGGAGATTGTTCATAGGACAAAAAGAGAACCGACTGCCCTTGCTGCGCAAAATTAACGGCCAACTGACCCAAAAAGGTCGTCTTACCAACCGAAGGAATCCCGCCCAAGATATAAAGACCAGGCGTTAAGCCTCCAAGCTGCCGGTCAATCCCAGAAAATCCGGTCAAGCAACCGCCCGAAGCTGCCCGGCCCGATAATTCCTCGAAAAATTGTGTATCCAAGTAGTCCTGAATCTGTGGGAATTCACAGACAATATCCGGTGCGGCACATGCCCGGTCAACCGCTGCCTGCAAACCGGCAGGATCCTTCATCAATCGCTCATTTGGATCTTTATACGGCCCAGAAAGATCCACAATCTCCGCCGCACCGCCCATTGCGGCATAGTCCCGCACAAACTGTTCTGCAGCCTGCATTCCCCGCGCATCCCGATCGAATGCAACCAGAAAACGCGGCCGACGATTGCCCAGCGCCTCTAAAATCTGCCGATAGCCAACTCCATTGCAAGGGATCGCCTTCCCCCCACACTGATAGACCGAAAGCGCACAGATATAGGCCTCAACCAAAAAAATAGGACCAGATTCCTGCAAAAATTCTGGAAAACAAACCGGCTCCGGGATACCCGCCGGTTTACGGAAACGTTTCTCTGAAACCGACCGGTACGCCGCATAATCTCCCTGATGATAGGGCAGACGCACTGCACGGCCGAATAAGATATCTGAAACTTCAACTGCGCCAGACCATCGGATGATATCTTCCGATAATCCACGCTGTAACAAATATGAGGAAATTTCGGCCTTATTCGAAGTACTACAACGACAATCCGGATAATATTGCAGTAACCGTGGAATAATCTCTTTTTCGTCTGATATCCCCCAATACAGACCCGCCACTGTGAGGAGATCCCCGGTAAACCCGCAAGAAAAACATTTAACACATTGACCTGCAGGATAATAAGACATCGATGGATGCCGATCTTCATGT
>DWWZ01000019.1 GCA_019119435.1 Candidatus Butyricicoccus avicola | reverse complement strand
GTGCGGCGGCATACCTCGTCCACAGGCAGCGCATCATAGGACGCCTCGTACGGCAGATCCAGGAAGCAGATGAAATAGCGGGTGGTTACGCTGGGAATGTAGGGACGCAGGTCCACGGGGATCTCGGAGATGACCGGTGCGTCCGAGTCCTTGCCATACTTTTGGCGGAACGCGCGGCTGAACAGCGGCGCGATGACGCAGAGTGGACTGGAACCCATGGCCTTTGCGGCCTTGTGGAGCTGCTCAAACGGGAAGGTGACCTCGGTGATGATCTCGGGCTGGTCGCCGAGATCGGTCAGCGCGTCGGCGTGCAGGGCGGCCGGTTTTTGGTAAATGCCTTCGCTCGAGTAGTTGTCTTTCAGATGGCTGTAGCCGTCCTCGCTCTCGGCGATGGTATAGACCGAGTCCAGGCCGCGCACAGAGCCGTCATTTTCGACCGGCTTGCCGCATAGCTTTAAGTAGTTGAACAGTACGCAGCGGATGAACTCCTCAAAGCCCCGGCCGTCCGAGGTACTGTGCTGGTATTCCATGTAGATCTTGTCGCCCTGGTAGCCGACCAGGAACAGATAGCCGTGCGTATCCTCCGAGCCGATGGTATAGCGCTTCCACAGGCCGTCAAAGGGCAGGACAACCGGGTCCTCCACGTTCAGGCGGTAGCGCAGCTGGGTGTCGGTAGCCTCAATGCCGAGCATCATGTGCGGGAAACGCAGCAGGGAAACTTTGACCGCCTCGAGCAGGACATCGGGCCGGACGGGCTCGGACAACTGGATGGTGTGGCGCGGGACACACGCGCAGTCGTTTGGGGTACAATATAGAAAGATCTTGCCATAGCTGTCTGTGCGCAGATAGGGATGGCTGAGTACATCTTTGAGTTCCATCGTGATTTCCTCCTTGCAGGATACGGCAGGGCTGCCGTGTATTCTCTCGAATCATCTTGGTTCCGGCAATCGATTCCGGCGGCAAATAGTTTTATTTGCTAATTTAATTATAGCGCACCGCGGTCGGATGTCAATTGCTGGAAATTGTTTTCCCAGAGAAAAGGGCAGGAGGGGCAAGGTTTCGGGAAAAGAAGCAGGCCGTCCGCAGGGCGGACGGCCTGAGGCCGGATTAGGGCAAAAGATCGTTCAAAATAAAGCTGCACAGGCGCTCGGTGGCATCCGGATGGGCGATGGCGTGCATGGTCTCACGCACCGTGCGCAGGCGCTGGGGGTTTTTGAACAGGTGGTAGACCGCCTCATCGACCGGGAAGGTCTTGGTGACCAGGCAGGCCATGCCGTTGTTCACCAGGAACTCGACGTTTCGCTCCTCATGGCCCGGGATGGGGTTGACGAGGATCATGGGCAAGTTTTTTGCGAGGGCCTCGGACACGGTCAGGCCGCCTGGCTTTGTGATGATGCAGTCGGCTGCGCTCATCATCTCCTCGACGTTGGTGACAAAGCCGTAGGGATGCAGCGTGCAGGGGCTGTCCGGCATCTCAGCCATGTGCAGCATCTCGGCGTACTGCTTTTTGTTGTTGCCGCAGACGACGAGGAGCTGGAAGGGGATACCGCACAGGCCGAGCTGCAGGATGAGCTTGCGGTTGTCCGAATAGCCCATGCTGCCGCCCATCATCAGGATGGTCGGCCGGTCGGGGTCGAGTCCCAGCCGCGCGCGCGCATCCGCTTGCGAGATGGGCACGTTAAACTTGGGGTGGATCGGGATGCCGAAGGGCAGGATGCGGCTGGCCGCGATGCCCTTTTTGAGGGCACGGTGGGTCAGAAGTTCGCTGGCGGTGACGATATATTCCACGCGCGGCACCTCCTCCCAGTAGGGATGCAGGGTGTAATCGGTGATGATACCGACGGTGGGCGCATCCAAAAGTTTGCGCTTTTTGAGGTCATCGACGAGCTGTGCCGCGAAGACATGGGTGCAGACGATGGCATCGGGGGAAAAATCGTTGACTACCCGGGCAAACTTGGTCGCGCCTAGGGCATTGACGATGTTGATGATGGACAGATGGGTGGAGAAATAGCCGCTGCCGCGGTTCTCGGCCAGCAGATAGACCAGGCGGTACAGCTCCTGCGTGTGCTTGGAGGTGAACAGATAGCCCTTGTCGATGGTCTCCTTGACGATCTTGCTGATATATTCATAGACGTCCACGGTCTCGACCGTCGCGCCCTTGGTCCGTAGCATGTCGGCCACGGCCTTTGCTGTCGCATGGTGGCCGAACCCAGCGGTCACCGATAAAATCATAACGCGCATTGCAGTTCTACTCCTTCAAAGATTCAAAGCAAGTATATTTTATCGCATTCGGGAGCAGGTTGCAAGCAACAAGCGGATTACACAGCGTGCGGTGCGGTCAGGCGACGATATTCCGCCAGCACTTGGCGCTCAAGCTGCTGCCGCACGAGCGGGCCGACCGGATGCACGATATCGTGATAGCGGCCGTCCTGCGCGCGCCGCGCGGGCATGGCCAGGAACAGATGGTCGTCCCCGGCGATGACTTTGATGTCGTGTACGGCGAACACACCGTCGAACGTGACCGACACCAGGGCGCGCAGCCGGCCCTGGGCGGGAAAGCGGCGGAATTTGATCTCGGTAATCTCCATAAAAGATGTCTCCTTTGCGTGTTTGAGTTTGGTGGCCTGTGTGATGTTCCTGCTTGATATTCTGCCTGCTTTCTCATATAATAATACATGGACACAATCTAGATTTATCATATATTGGAGGCTATCCGCATGGAATTGTCCATCAAGCCCTTTATTCAGAATAAAAAGAGAATCCACCTTGTCGGAATCGGCGGCGTATCCATGAATTCGCTCGGCGAACTGCTTTTGAGCATGGGCGTGCCGGTCTCGGGCTCCGACCGCGCGCACTCGGCCGTCACAGAGCGCCTCGAGCGCCTGGGCGCCGTGATCCATTATGGACATGCCGCGGAGAACGTAGACGGCGCGGCGCTGCTCATCCGCACGGCCGCCGTGCACGACGACAATCCCGAGATCGTCCGCGCGCACGAACTGGGAATCCCGGTCATGGAGCGCGCGCAGGCCTGGGGCTGCCTGATGGCCGACTACAAGGACGTCATCTGCCTGTCGGGCACGCACGGCAAGACGACCACCACCTCGATGATGACACTCATCGCCATGCAGGCTGCGCTGGACCCGACCGTCATGGTCGGCAGCAACTTGCCCGCCATTGGCGGAACCCTGCGCATCGGCAGCCATGGCTGCTTTGTGGCCGAGTCGTGCGAGTACTGCAACTCCTTCCTGTCCTTTGCGCCCACCATCGCGGTCGTACTCAACGTAGAGGCTGACCACCTGGACTTCTTTAAGGATCTTGACGACATCATCCACTCGTTCCATGCGTTCTGCCTGCTCACGCCCAAGGACGGCCTGGTTGTGGTCAACGCGGACGACCCGCACGCCATGCAGGCGGTACAGGGGGTGGACCGCAAGATCATGACCTTCGGCGAGGCCGAGACAGCCAATGTGCGCCCGGCGCATGTCACGGTTGAGCGCGGCTATTATGCGTTTGACGTCATGGTGGACGGGAAGTATTACACCCATGTGCGCCTGTCAGTGCCCGGCCGCCACAATATGATGAATGCGCTGGCCTGCTGCGCTGCATCCTGGTTCCTGCATGTGCCGGGCGAGCAGGTGGCCGCCGGACTGGACCAGTTCAAGGGCTCCTCGCGCCGCTTTGAGCTGACCGGCAAGACGCCGGCGGGCGCGACGGTCGTGGACGATTACGCCCACCATCCCTCAGAGATGCGCGCAACGCTGCATACGGCCCGGCAGATGGGCTTCCGGCGTATTTTCTGCGCTTTCCAGCCCCATACCTATACGCGCACCAAGGCGCTCTTTGACGAGTTTGTTAAGGCGCTTGCACTGTGCGACCAGGCGGTCCTGGCGCCCATCTATGCTGCGCGGGAGCAGAACACCATCGGCATTTCGTCCGACGATCTGGCGCGCGCGATCCCCGGGGCGGTCAGCCTGGGCTCCTTCGAGGAGATCGCAGATTACCTGCGGCGGGAAGCCGGGGAGGGCGACCTCATCCTGACGATGGGCGCGGGCGACATCTATAAGGTGGGGAAAATGCTGGTCTAAGCCAAAAATCCGTGTTTTTTGTGGCTTCGCAGGCGTTGGCGGTATTTGCCCGCGCCTGCGAAAAAATTTTATGATTCGGTTGACATTTTGCATAACGTGTGCCATAATAGGCATAGAAAACTTATACAACTTTCACATAGGATGGAGGGGTTTTTATGGCAAGCAATCTCATTATCACCATCGGCAGACAGTACGGTTCGGGCGGCCGCGAAATCGGGCGCAAGCTCGCGTTACGTCTGGGTATCCCCTTCTACGACCGGGACCTGATCTCCCGTGCGGCAAAGAAGAGCGGCTTTAGCGAGGAACTGTTTGAACAGCTCGACAAGCGCGCTACCAACAGCCTGCTCTATTCGCTGACCATGTTTGGATCGACCGGCCTCAACGGCATGTCGCTGACCGACCAGCTCTTCCTGGCACAGGCCAACATCATCCGTGAGATTGCAGACAGCGGCCCGGCCGTGCTGGTTGGCCGTTGCTCGGATCATGTCCTGCGTGAGTATGACAACCGCTTTGATTTCTTCATCACCGGCTCGATTGACGCCCGCCTGCAGCGCATCCAGACCCATGACGACTATGAGCTGTCCGGCAAGTCCCCGCGCGCGGCGCTGGAGAAAATGGATAAGCAGCGCTCGACCTATTATAACTACTATACAGGCAAGGTATGGGGCAAGAGCGACCACTATGACCTGTGCATCAACGCAGGCCGCCTGGGCGTGGACAACTCGATCGAGGTAATCCTGGCCTACGTCAATGCCCTGAAGAAATAGTTTTTTTGCGAAAAAGAGAAGAAAAGAAGAGAAGGGGAGCCGGCGCGGCAAGGGTTTGCTGCGCCGGCTTTTCAGTTGTCCAGTAGCCTTTAGAAATGCCGGGATATGGAAAAAGCGCCCGTTGGGCGCTTTTTGGATGGTACAGGCTATCCGGTCGATGGCGATAGGCGAGGCTTGGATGCCGCTGTTGGGGCACATCCAGTCTGCCAGAATTACTCCCGCAGAAGCAGGAACCCCTTCTCCGAGAGCGCCTGCAGGACGCGGGCCTGAACCGTCAGGTCCGGGCAGCGCAGCAGGTGCAGATGGATGCCGCCCGTCAGGTCGCACAGGGGACGGGCGTTTTCTGCCCGGAGTTTTTGCAGGAAGGCGTCCGCGTCAAAGCGCGAGCACACGTGCAGCGGGGCACAGATCTGGCCGTAGATCGAGTGCTCAACGGTCACGTCGATGAGTGCGCCGCCCAGATCAACTACGGTGTACAATTCCTCGGCCAAGCGGTCGTCGCCGTGCTCGCACACGATGCGGGTTTCCACGTAGGGCTGGCCGCCCGGGCGTTCGAGCAGGTAGCCGCGCGGGGTGGCCGTGATGGCCTCGCCGGCGGCGCGCAGAAGCGCAATATCCCCGACGATAATCTGGCGGCTGACCGAAAAGCGGGAAGCGATGGCGGTCGCAGACAGCGGCTGGCTGGTCTGGCGCAGCAGTTCCAGGATTTGTTGACGGCGCGTGGCAGCGTTCATAAGTCTGTTCACCTCATTTATGATACCTTATACTATAGCAGAAAACCGAGGGGGACGCAAGGCAGGCAGCCGGCCTATCCGCGCGGGCAGCGCTGGATCAACGGGACAGAAAAAGGGACGCCATACAGCGTCCCTTTTCCATACATATAATAAAGAGAGATTAGCCGAGCAGATAAACATCAGCCGTGTCGATGCCGAGCGTGAGGGCCTGGTCATGGCTGCCCACTGCGATATCGATTTTGTTGCCCTGAATGGCGCTGCCGGTGTCCTCGGCAATGAACAGGCCATAGCCGTCAATGTAGACGCGGCTGCCGAGCGGGATCACGCTGGTATCGACCGCGATGGTGCGGCCTTCGGTCACAGTGGTGCCGGACTTGGTGATGCCGGTCGCCTGTTCGCCGCAGCACTGGGTGCACGAGCAGTAGAAAGACAGGCGGAAAGCGCCGAGGCTTTGGGCGGACTGCCGGATGGCATCAGGGACGGCCAGCGCGTCGGACTTAACGACCGTGCGGCCGAGCAGGTCACCGGAGAGAACCTGCTGGACAGAATCTTCGGGTGTGGCGGCCACAACAACGGGGGCCGCTGCGGGCTGTTCTACGGCGACCGAAAGCACTGCGGTAGAAGTAGGTTCGGGTTCGGTGAAGGCGAGTTCGGGATCGCCTGTATAAGCCAAGGCGGTGCTCAGGCTGAGGGAGGCACACAGCGCAAGCGCCGAAACGCCGCGCACGATTGTTTTCACGCTCAGGTTCATAATCAAAATTACTCCTCTGCAATCGGGTGGGATACGCCGCATGGCGGCGCCGGCCGGGATGCCGTTTTCCTATCACAATTGCATATAGTATAGCACAGGATTCTTTAAATTGCAAGTTTTTCCTCAAAAATAGAGAAAAAGGGCGTTTTTAACGCCCTAAAAATTCAAAATATATAAAAACGGCCAAATTTTGTAACTTATTTGTAACTTTAGCCGATCAGATAAACATCTGCGTAGGCGATGCCGAGCTGATATGCACGGCTGTGGCTGGAGACGGCAACGTCGATGCGGTTGCCCTTGATGGCGCTGCCGGTGTCCTCTGCGATGAAGAGGCCATAGCCATCGATGTAAACACGGCTGCCAAGCGGGATGACACGGGAATCGACCGCGATGGTGCGGCCCTCGGTCAGCGTGGTGCCGAGCTTGGTCGGCGCGTTGGCGCGGCCGTTGCAGGTGGCACACGGGCAATAGAAGGACAGGCGATAGTTGCCAAGCTTCTTGAAGTTGTTCTTGATGACAGAGTCAGCGGCCAGGGAGCTGCTGCGGCTGACCGTGCGCGGAGAAACCGCGCCGGTTTTGAGCGCATTGAGGCGGGCCTGTGCAGCGGCCTTAGCTGCTGCGGCTGCCGCGGCCTCCCGCTCCTTGCGGGCCTCCTCCTCGAGCTGGTTCTGCGCCGCCTGCATGTCTTCGGTTGCGCTGGCGGAGTCCACCACGGTCTCGGTGGACGCAGACAGATATCCGTAAGGCAGGGAGGCCATGACGGCGTCTGCGGCGCTGCCGCTCTCTGAGGCGGTCGGAGCGGTATACGCCAGGGCGTTGCCCGTGCTGAGGACACAGCCCAGTGCCAGCAGGCCAGCCACACGTCTTACGTTCTGCATACATCGAATCTTCATAGATAAAATCTCCTCATAATTTCTTGGTTTGTGCGTCAAAATACGCGTAAATATACAAAAAAACTGGATTGTAACCGGTTTGTTACCGATCCGCAGGTGCTATCATACCTGCTGTGCCAGGGTTTGTCAAACGATTTTTTGAAAAAAATTCAATTTTGAATACAAATAGTAATATACTATATAAATATAACACAGAATGGACAAAAACTACAAAAATTTTAACCGTTTTGTAACTGGATTTTTTTGAAGTTTGTGCTTGGTCTGAAGATAAGTAACAGAACGGTAACAAAAAAGGCTGGCCGCACGGTGAACTTTGGGATTTGTGCGCACATCGGGCAAGACGATGGCAGATTTCTCCTACTGTACAAATCGTGGAAAACGTGATATAGTAAATGCAGTGTTTGCCCCCACGGTGCGGAAGGGTGGGCGCCATGAGCGCCCGCCGTATGGGGACAGCCCGATCCAATGGATTTTTATTGGAGGCGCGAAGCGCGGCCTCGTCAGAAAAAAAGCCGGGAGCAACCGGCACACAGAAATCAAACCAAAGACACAAAGGAAAGTGATATCGAACTTATGAAAGAAAAACTGAAGATTATCCCCTTGGGCGGTCTCAATGAGATCGGCAAGAACATGACGGTCATCGAGTACGGCGGCGATATCGTGGTCATCGACTGCGGCGTGGCCTTCCCGGACGACGACATGCTGGGCGTGGACCTGGTCATCCCGGATACGACCTACCTCAAGCGCAACCAGAAGAAGGTGCGCGGCTATCTCATCACCCATGGCCATGAGGATCACATCGGCGCCATTCCCTATGTCCTGCGCGAGGTCAACGCGCCCATCTATGCGACCCGCTTGACCTGCGGCATCATCGACACCAAGCTTGCCGAGCACAAGATGCCCGAGAAGGTGCGCATGCACACGGTCAAGGCCGGAGACGTCATCCGGCTTGGCTGTTTTACCGTCGAGTTCATCCACACCAACCACTCGATCGCGGACTCGGTCGCGCTGGCAATCCGCACGCCGCTCGGCACGATCATCCACACCGGTGACTTCAAGGTTGACCTGACGCCGGTCAATGGCGAGATGATTGATCTGGCACGCTTTGGCGAGCTGGGCCGCGAGGGCGTCCTGGCCCTGATGAGCGACTCGACCAACGTGGAGCGCAGCGGCTATACCCCGAGCGAGAAGGTCGTTGGCAAATCGCTGGAAAACTTCTTCAAGGACTGCGACCACCGCATTATCATTGCGACCTTTGCCTCCAATGTCAGCCGCCTCCAGCAGATCCTGGACATCGCCGCGCGCTATGGCCGCAAGGTCGCGGTCTGCGGGCGCAGCATGGAGAAGATCACCCAGGTCGCGATAGAGCTGGGCTACCTGCACGATGACCACAAGGTGCTCATCGATGTGGGCACCATCAACCGCTATCCGCAGAATAAGCTGTGCATCGTCTCCACCGGTTCCCAGGGCGAGACCATGTCGGCCCTCTACCGCATGGCGTACTCCAGCCACAAGCAGGTCGAGGTGGTCACGGGCGACCGTATCCTGATCGCCGCCTCCGCCATCCCGGGTAACGAGAAATCTATCTCCAACATGGTCAACGAGCTGTACCGCAAGGGCGCCGAGGTCATTTATGACCGCAATGCGGCCATCCATGTGTCCGGCCACGCATGCCAGGAAGAGCAGAAGCTCATGATCGGCCTGTGCAAGCCCAAGTATTTCATCCCGGTGCACGGCGAGCACCGCATGCTGCAAAAGCACGCCGCTCTGGCCGAGGAGATGGGGGTCGACCCGCGCAATATCCTCATTACCGAGATCGGCCGCCCGATTGAAATCGACGAGCGCGCGGCACGCCTGTGCCCGATGGTGCCGGCCGGCCGTGTGCTGATCGACGGCCTGGGCGTCGGCGATGTGGGCGCGGCCGTCCTGCGCGACCGCAAGCATTTGGCCGAGGACGGCCTGCTGGTCGTCGTCGTCACGATCGATCAGGAGAGCGGCGTCGTCATTGCCGGGCCGGATATCGTCTCGCGCGGCTTTATCTACGTGCGCGAGGCCGAGGACCTGATGGAGGATCTGCGTGTGCAGTCCCAGATGGCGCTGGACCGCTGCCTGGATGAGGGCGTGCGCGACTGGAACGGCATCAAGAGCGCGCTCAAGAGCGCCCTGAGCAACTACCTGTTCAAAAAGACCAAGCGCAGCCCGATGATCCTGCCGATCATCATGGAAGTATAAAGCGTGCCGTCCGTCCCCCTCTTTGAAAAGATGGGGAGTATATAAGCTTTTCGGGACGCAGTTCGCGCGTGCCTGCAAGGATTAAAATTCTGTACAAAGATCTGGAATTAGACCAGATTTGACGCAAAAATAGGCAAAAAAATGCCGCCCTTTAGGGCGGCGTTTTTTTTTGCGGCATCGCTCACAGGCGGACGCTGATCTCTCCGGCGCGCAGGATGGACTGCGTGCCATTCTGGTCTACAATGATAAGGTTTCCGGTGTCGGTCAGGCCGACGCAGAAAGCCGGATATTGGCCTGCGGGAGAGGTCACCGTGATGCGGCGGCGCAGGCAGTTCATGCGGCTGCGGTAGGCGTCCAAAAGGCCGCAGGTCTCCCCGGCCAGCAGCTTGTCGTACCACGGCTCGAAGGCGTTCAGGATCGACGCGGCGAGCTGGGCACGTGTCGGCAGGTGATGGGTCTCATCCGACAGAGAACCAGCGATGTCAGCGAGCTCTGGATAGGCGGCGCGGTTAAAGCGTAGGTTAAGGCCGATGCCCACGACCGCAAAGTCCGGCCGGCTGCCTCCGGTCGAGAACGAGGACTCGGTCAAAATGCCGCAGCACTTGCGGCCGCGCAGGAAGATGTCATTGACCCACTTGATCTTGGGCCAGACGCCGCACTGGTGCTCCAGGGCCTCACAGACCGCGACCGCCGAGGTCAGCATGAGCAGCGGGATCTTGTCCAGCGGCAGGTCGGGATGCAGCAGGATGGACATATAAAGCCCGTCCCCGCGCGGCGAGACAAAGCTGCGGCCCAGGCGGCCGCGGCCGGCCGTCTGTTCCTCGGCCAGCAGCACGAAGCCCTCGGGCTCCTTGCCGAAACGCTGCTTGACCTGGGTGTTGGTCGAGTCGGTGGACGGCAGCACAAGCAGGCTGCGCCCCAGCCGTTTGGTGTGCAGATGCGGTGCGATTGCGCGCGCGGTGAATCTGTCTTCCATCCTTCATAACCTCACAATCTGCCCGGCGGGCATGGCCTGCCGGTTTCTAAAAATTATTATACATCACCCGGCGTTTGTGCGGTAGGGGCAGATGTGATATAATGAAAAAAATACGGCCGTCCATCCGAGGCCGGCCAGACCAGGAGGCGGTTTATGAAGACCCGCGAACAGGCCGTGCGCGCGCTTGCGCAGACGACGGAGGATAAGCTGCTCCTGCAGCAATTTTTTGATAAATACGAGGTGAGCCAGGTGCGCGCCTACCTGACGCATACACGCTTTTTGGACCTGCGCGAGCGCACCCTATGTGTGCAGGCCGCGCAGGCGGCCGGCATCGCGGCGCAGACCGTCTTTTGGGGCGGTTACGCCGACGCGGAGCGGGTGATGGCGCTGTTCCTGCCCGACTATATGACGGAGCAGGACGCCATTGCGCCCGAAACCTGCCCGATGGCGCTCTTACGCGCACAAAAAAGCCCGACCGACACCCTGACGCACCGGGATTATCTCGGTGCGCTCATGGGACTTGGGATTGAGCGCGCGGTGGTCGGCGACATCCTGCTGCATCCGGACGGCGCCGATCTCTTTGTGACATTGGATATGGCGGATTTCATCGAGATGAATTTCCTGCGCGCCGGGCGCAAGCGCATTACGCTCACGCGGCTGCCGCTGACAGATTTCCGTGCGCCCGAAGTACACGAGGAGGCGGGGGAGGGATCGGTGGCCTCGCTGCGGCTGGATAGCGTGGCCGCGCTGATCTTCCGCTTGTCCCGGGCCCAGATGCAGGAGCGCATCGAGAAGGGGACGGTCTTCCTCAACCAAATGCAGTGCCTGAAGGCCGACGCCGACGTCTCGCCAGGCGACCGCATCACAGTGCGCGGCCTGGGCCGTGCACGGATCGTGGCGCTCGGCGGCGTCAGCCGCAAGGGACGGCAGTTTGTCCGCTATCTGCGCAGCGTGTGACGGCAAAATCCAGGCGGCGACTGGAAAAAGGCCGGAATGTCTGCTATAATATCAACGAACCATCAACCGGAAGGAGAGGGAACTCCATGACAATCAAACGGATTGCCCGGCTCGCCCTGACCATCTTGCTTGCGGCGTGCTGCGCCTTTGGCACGGCATTTGCAGCCGACGACGATGTGACAGGGCATTGGTCGGAACCCTATTTCCGCTCGCTGAGCGCGCACGGCGTCATCAACGCCAACGGCCGGGGCCAATTCACCCCCAGCGCAGAGATCTCCCGCGCGGAATTCATGCGCTATATCAACCGCGCCTTTGGATTTACCGAGACCGCGGACATCAGCCAGTATACCGACGTCGGGGAGGACCAGTGGTACTATGAGTCGGTGTGCATTGCGGTAAAATATGGATATATTTCCGGCCTGTCCGATACGGAAATGGCGCCGAATGCTTCGATTACACGCGAGCAAGCAGTCACCATCCTGGGCCGCCTGTGCAAGGCGGAGGTGGGCTCGGTCACCCCAAGCCAGCTGTCCTTCAGCGACAAATCCTCGGTCGCTGCATGGAGCGCACCTTACATCCAGTGGGCGGTCGAAAATAACTACGTTTCGGGCTACACCGACGGCACGTTCCAGCCCAAACGCGGCGTGACCCGCGCCGAGGCCGCCAAGATCCTGTATTTCTTTACTGGCAGCCTCCTGGACCAGTCGGGCGCGATCTACAACAGCTCGTCGCTCAATCAGGATACCAAGAACGTGACCGTCACAAGCGCGTGCACGCTGTCGGACGTGACCATCCCAGGAAACCTATACATTAGTGAGGGCATCAACCAGTCAGCGGTCACGCTGACCAATGTAACCGTGCAGGGCCGTCTGATCGCCGCGGGCGGCACATTGCTGCTCAGCAACGTCACGGCCAATGAACTCTATATCAGCTCGCCGTTTACCGACCGCAGCATCGGTATCACGGCCTCGGGCACGACTTCGGTCGGCAAGGTCACGGTCATGAGTGCGGCCACCCTGACGCAGAGCAGCGTACAGGCGAGCGGCCTGGGGCCGGTCCAGGTTTACAGTGATCAGAATGCGCCGCTGGTCCTGAGCGGGCGCTTCTCCTCGGTGACGCTCAACGGACAGAACCGGCTGACCCTGTCGTCCGGCTCCTACGTGGATTCGCTCACCGTCAAGGGCGCGGCGACCATCGACGGCCTGGGCACCATCCAGAATGCCGTCTTTGAGGCCGCGGGCGCGGTCAGCGCAGTGGAGCCGCAGAATTATTCGTTCAATCAGGGCGCTTCAGCCACCATTCAGGGCGCGCCGGTCTCGACCGACCGCAATCAGCCTACCTCCTCGACACAGGGGCAGGGCGCCGCGTCCAATTCGGGAACGACGGTGTCCGGCGGCTCGGCCGGCCTTGTGACCCAGTCGGTTACGTTCAGCAACACGGCGGGCAATGCGGCCAACCGCAATGTCACGATCGATCTGCGCATTGACAACAGCGTCGTGGTTCAGGCGGTCCTGCTTGACGGCGCCCAGCTGGCCATGGGGACCGACTACACGATCAGCGGTACTCAGGTCGTTCTGTATCGGGCGTCGCTCGACACGCTGACGGCTGGGCACACCGGGACTATGCAGGTTGCGCTGCTCCTGTCCAATGGCGGCCAGCTCACCGTGCCGATGACCCTGGTGTAAAACCAAAAACAGCATCCTAGTTAGGGGATAAACGGGGGACCGGGCCTTGGGCCGGGTCCCCTTTGCTGTGCCCGGAAAATTTTCCGGGCGGCACGCTTTGGACAAAATCTGCCTGCCGGGGATGCTATCATAGAGAGCAGGGAGGAGAGGGCATGGTCATTTATCTCGATGTGCTTGCGCTGGTCAACCTGTCCATGGACTACATACTCCTGCTTGCGACCGCGCGGATTGCCGGCGTGTTCGTCCCGCGCCTGCGCCTGGCGGCCGGTGCGGCGGCCGGCGCGGCCTACGCAGTGTGTGCGGTGTTGCCTGCGACCGCCTTTTTGAAGGGAGGCGTCTTTGAACTGGTCGCAGGGCTTGGCATGGTTGCGCTGGTTTTTGCGCCCTGCAAAGGCAGGATTCTCCGCGTGGCGGTGGTGTTTGGGCTGGTTTCGTGCGCGTGCGCAGGGGCTGTGATGGCGCTTGGACAGGCGACGGGTGCGGTCCTCCGGGTGGATGGCGCCTATTATTTGGATGTCCCGCTGCGGGTTGCGGCCCCGGCCGCGCTGCTGTGCTGGTGGGCGAGCGGGTTTCTCTTCCAGGGCGCCGCCGGACAGAATGGGGCCGTGCGGCCAGACACGCAGGCTGAGCTGACATTCGCCGGCCGCCGTGCGCGGCTCCATCTGCTGCGCGATACCGGGAATACCCTGTGCGAACCGGTCACCGGGCGCCCGGCCCTCATCATTGACCGCTATGCTGCCGCTCGCTTGATGCCTGCCGAATTGGCGGGCATCGTCAGCGGGCTGCGCGCGGACAATGCGGGTGATCAGATGGCGCGCCTGCCCGAAGGGTGGCGTACGCGGTTTTGCCTGCTGCCCTACCGGGCGGTCGGCCAGCCGGGCGGGTTGCTCCTGGCTTTGCGGCTGGATGAGGTACGCGTGGGCAGCGGCAAGAGCGATTGCCGGCTGGCGGCGATCAGCCCCGAACGGGTCGCGGGCGGGCGGTACGATGGCCTCATCGGTGTATGAAAGGAGACGGACAGGATGATGGAATGGAAAAAGTGGTTCAGGACAATCCTGGCGCGCCTGCGCGCCCTGCGCAGCGGCGGCGTCTATTACATCGGCGGGTCCGAGGTGCTGCCGCCGCCGCTCGTCGGGCAGGAGGAGGCTGACTGCATCGCCCGGCTGATGGCCGGGGACCCGGCGGCGCGCGATACGCTGGTCGAGCACAACCTCCGCCTGGTCGTGTACATTGCGCGCAAGTTTGAGAACACCGGTGTGGGCGTCGAGGACCTGATTTCGATCGGCACAATCGGGCTGATGAAGGCAGTCGGGACCTACAAGACCGACAAGCACGTCAAGCTGGCGACCTATGCCTCGCGCTGCATTGAAAATGAGATCCTCATGCATCTGCGTAAGGTATCCGGCCAGCGCGCCGAAGTCTCCTTTGACGAGCCGCTGTCCTCGGACTGGGACGGCAACGAGCTGCTGCTGTCTGACATTTTGGGCACCGAGCCGGACAGCGTCATCCGACCGATCGAGGACGATGTGGACCGGGAACTCCTGCGCGAGGCTCTATCCCGTTTGCCGCAGCGCGAACGGCAGATCATCAGCCTGCGCTTTGGCCTGAGCGGGCGGCGCAGCATGACCCAGAAGGAGGTCGCCGACCTGCTTGGCATCTCGCAGTCGTACATCTCCCGGCTGGAAAAACGTATCATCGCGCGCATGCGCAAGGATATCCTGCGCTGGGTCTGAGACACGCGGCGGCGCAAAAAAGTCCCGTACATCACAGATGTACGGGACTTTTTATACCCAGACAGCCGGGATCAGGAAGGTATAGGGGGCGGTAAAAACCGCGAGGGACAGCGCAAGGCTGCGGCAGATATCCGCGGGAAGCTGGGCCCGGCGCAAGGTGAATTTGCGCGCCGCGCAGTAGATGGCTGTACCCGAGACGGCAATACATGCGAGTATCCATGCGAGCGCCAGCGGATGGGTGAAGGGATTGCGTGTCAAGGCAGACTGGATATCGTGCAGCCACGCAACCTGCGCGGGCAATAATGGCAGAAAGATGAGTACCGCGCCTATCAGGTCGGCCACAAAACCGATTAGCCATACCCGCCAGATCACAAAACCCAGCGTCGCGAGGATATCCTTGCAGTGTAGGAACTTGAGCGTCAGCACAATAACCAGCGCGTCGATGAGGAGATTCGCGGGCAGGATAAAGACCCAGCACATGGGCAAAATCCACAGAAACCAGATGGGGAAGATGACGTTGTAGAGCGTGGTTCGTTTGCGATGCATCGGGAATCCCTCCTAGCAACTAAGAGATATATATAGGATAGCATGGCACGGGCACGGACGGCATTACAATTTGGATACAATGCAAGCCTCTTGTCAGCCCGCCGTGCTTTATGGTATCATGGAAACAGAAAGGAATTGATTTGGATGCTTTTTAAAAATATTTCCATTCTGGCCGATGACTTTACGGTCCGGCACGGCCAGTATGTCGGCGTGCGCGGCGACCAGATCGCATACGTCGGCCAGGCGGCGCCAGCGGAGGACTTTGGCGAGATCTACGAGGGGCGCGGAAAGCTGCTTATGCCCGGCCTGGTCAACGCGCACTCGCACGCGCCCATGACCCTGCTGCGCGGCTATGGCGAAAACCTGTCTTTACAGCGCTGGCTCAATGAGCGCATCTTCCCGTTTGAGGACAAACTCAGCGACGCAGCCGTCGCGCCCGCGACCCGGCTGGCCATCGCAGAGATGCTGCGCTTTGGCACGGTATCGTTTACCGATATGTATTTCTTCAGCCAGACCATGGCCGACGCCATCCTGGAGACCGGCATCAAGTGCAACCTGAGCCGTGGCCTGACCGTGTTTGATGACAGTGACTACGAGCAGACGGCGGCCTACCGCGACAACTGCGACCTGCTCGCGCGTTACCAGGGCGCAGGCGAAGGCAGGCTGCAGATCGACCTGTGCATCCACGGCGAGTACACGACCACGCCCAAGGTGGTCGAGGCTGTGGCAAAGCACGCGGCGCAGGCGGGCACCCATGTGCATGTGCACCTGTCCGAGACCCAGAGCGAGCACGAAGAATGCAAGGCGCGTCACGGCATGACGCCCGCGGCTTATTTTGAAAAGCTGGGCCTGTTCGACCAGCCCACGACCGCGGCGCACTGTGTCTGGCTGGACGACAGCGATTTTACCATCCTCAAACGCCATGGCGTGACTGTGGCCTCGTGCCCGGTCAGTAATATGAAGCTTGCCAGCGGCTTTGCCCGCGTGCCCGAGATGCTGCGTCAGGGCATCAACGTGGCGCTGGGCACCGACAGCGTCGCCTCGAACAACAACCTCAATATGTTCAAGGAGATGTTCCTTTTTGCCAATGTCTACAAGGGCGCGTCGCACGACCCGACCGTCGTGACGCCGGCCGAGGCGCTGGCGGCGGCCACGGTGAACGGCATGCGGTCGCAGGGCCGCATGGACAGCGGCTTTGTACGGCAGGGCATGAAGGCCGACCTCATCGTGCTGGATGTGAACCAGCCGTGGATGGTGCCGGTCAACGACTGGACGACCAACCTAGTCTACTCGGCCCAGGGCTCGGATGTCTGCCTGACCATGGTTGACGGCCGTGTGCTGTACCGGGACGGCGAATACCCGACCATCGATATCGAGAAGGTCATGTACGAGACCCAGCGCGCGACCGACGACATCCGCGCGCAGCTATAACACAGGGGCCAAAAAAGCAGCCGGAAAGGGGCGTGGGATACTATGTATGTATATGAACACATCAAGGAGAGCGCAAATTTCCTCAAAAGCGCATTCAGCGGCCGGGTGCCCAAGGCCGCGCTCATCTTGGGATCGGGCCTTGGGCCGCTCGCAGATGAACTGGAAGACCCGTTCTCGATCTCCTTCAGCGAGGTGCCGTATTTTTGCCGCATGACCGCGCCCGACCACGCCGGCCGGCTGGTCATGGGAGAGCTCGGGGAAAAGACCGTCCTGTGTATGCAGGGCCGTCTGCACGGGTACGAGGGCTATACGCCGGATGAAGTGGCCTATCCGGTCCCGGTCTTTAAGCTGCTCGGCGCCAAGTCCATCATCTTGACCAATGCCGCGGGTGGCATCAACCTGGATTTCTCGGTCGGTGACTTCATGGTCATTGACGATCACATCAATTTCACCGGCCAGAGCCCGCTGACCGGCCAGAACGACGACCGCATCGGCCCGCGCTTTAACGACATGTGCGGGGC
>DWWZ01000146.1 GCA_019119435.1 Candidatus Butyricicoccus avicola | reverse complement strand
TGAAATATCGCAGAAATCACTATTATATGAAACAAACTTTCAAACTCTTTTTCTCGGAACCCTTTTAGTAAAACGCCACAAATCAAAATCAATACAATCAAAAAAAATCTTCCACCCAATCCTTCTGTCCCAAACTGAAGGATTTCCATTGTAGATTCTTCGTAATAATATTCACTTACAAAAACAACAATCTCGTCTCTAAACGCGAAAATAACACCAGCCGCAATAATATACAACCCAATCATCGACCTATTAATTCTTCGCTTAGCCAGCCAATAAGCAGGAAGAAACGCAAACGCGGGAGCATGAATAAATCCGGCAATTAATACAGATAAAACAAAGCGCATTTGCATTCTTTCCAGTATACATATCATAGCAAATACAATGAAAGCCATAGATAACGCCTGCTTTACAGCGCTGAATCCAAAAATATAAAAACCGACACAATTCCAAATAAGATAACTAAGCCACGGACGCGGAGAATACTTATAGATCAGAAGCGCTATAGCAAATTCAATAATAGTTGCTACAATAAAAAGAAACGCCTGGTAATTGCTACCTGTAAGCATAGCAATTAGTTTCATAAACATATAAAAACCGGCATTTCGTCCACCCTGAAGAACCTCATCACTTAACCATCCATATTGAGGCATGGATACATAAATATTATGATATGCTTGAAGATCTCCGGTAAGGTACTGATATCTGAATCCACAAATAAATGTATGAATTATTGCCATTATAACAATATAATATTTTTCGTGCCCCAGCCGATATCGATATCCCCGAATTACACACCGATGGCGAGATAGAAGCACAGCGCTATCAATTCAAGAAGCGGCGCATGATCGGTTTGGGGATTTGGACGGCTGCGTATATGGCGCTCATCCTGGGATTCAACGCAGCACTCGGTATTCAAACTTTGTTTACACCGGGCTATGCCTGGAGGCAGTGCACTTTTTTGACGCTCTTTTTGGCGCTCGGCATGTATCAGATCGTTCAAGCTGTCCGCGCTTACAGACACTGGAAAAATCTGCGTACTGGCAGGCAGGAAGTACGCGGGAACAGCAAACGGTATAGACGAGGCGTATGGCTCAGCTATATCTGTGTCGTGCTATATGTGTCGATCTTGGGGGTGCTGATTGGCGATGTGCTGGACAGCACGCACAGACATATTGCAAATTTCGTCCCGCTCAGCCAGATGAGCGAACAGCTGGACACACAGGGCCTGCCCTATTTCACCCTGGAGGATCTCGGCAGACCGGACAGTAAGACCTGGGAGCAGCGCAGCGGTGTCTATCTGCATCAGCCGCTTACCCGTATGCAATATGCCTGGTGGAGTCAGACCGATGACGAAAACTGGCGTGACAGTACATACCTAGAACTGACCTACTATGATGTGCGTATCCCGCTGACCGACCGCCTCTTGGTGGAATCGATCCATGTAGAGGAGGCGCAGCGCGTGCAAACCGGCGCATTTGATACATTATACCGCTATCAGGATGGAGTGGCTCTTTATCTAACCGCACGCCTGGGGCGTGTGGTTGTAGATATGGACTATACCGGGGACGATCCAGACCGAGCCGAGGTCTTGTTTTATGAAACTTTTGGCCGCTGACCGAGAGGAGGGAGAGAATATGACGACCAGACGACTGATTTCGACCGAAATCTGGGAGCCGCGGGGCTTCGAGACCTATCTGGAAGAGATGGAGGCATCGGGCCTGCGCTTGGCAAAGGCAGGTGGCTGGCTTTTGTATTTCGACCGCGCGCAGCCGCGGCAAATGCGCTACCGCGTGGAGTACATCCGCCATCCGTCCGAAGAACAGCTTGCACTGTACGCTGACTGCGGCTGGGAGCATGTGGCACAGACCAACCGGGAGGTTCAGATCTTCCGGGCCTCTGTCGATGCCGGCATCCCCGAACTGCACACCGAGCGGGAGACAGAACAGGCCATGTACCGGCATATCAGCCGGGCTGCGATGCGGAATGCCCTGTGGACCCTGTTCCTCGTGGCGCTCTTTGCGGCCTTCCTGGTCGAACTTGGCTTGGACGCCTTTTATCTGCCGGGCAGTGCCTGGCGCATGTGCATCATCTGCCTGCTCATGGCGTATTGTATGGGCAGTGGTTTGCACCGCTTTTGGGTTACGCGGCGGTATTTGCGCCGGCTCAAGCAGAATATGCGCGGTCCGGCGGACAGCCGCAGCTATCGGCGCGGCATGTGGGCACAGGTCTTTGCTGCCGCCATGCTTTTGTGCTATCTGGGCGTTGTGTTGGAGCCAAGTATAAAGAGCATTTGGGAGCTCGCGCATCTGACCGATGCGCCGCCGCTGTCAGCTATGACAGAGAAACTGGATGCGGCAGGCTTACCCTATTTTACCCCGGAAGATCTCACACTGCAGGACACACAGATGTTTGCGGCGGGCGACAGCGGCGTATTCTCGCATCAGCCGCTGACACAAGCCCAGTATACCCTGAATTGTGGTAGCTGGGAGCGACAGACCGGTGATTCTTATACCATGGACACCTTTGATCTGCGCTGGTACCGGCTGCGGTGGCCACTCACCGGCAGATGGCTGGCCGGCGAGTGGAACCGTACCTGGAAACTTGAGCAGGCCGACCGCGCAGGCTTTGACCTGCTCTACCGCGCGCTGGATACAGATACCGGACGGCTTCGCCTGATCGGCCAGCGCACACGGCAGGTGGCGGTGCTGGACTATAAAGGCCCGGAACCTGCCCGTGCGGAGCAGTTGTTCTATGAGACTTTTGGGCAGGAGGGATAACCCATGAAATGGACCATACGGCCGCTCTTTTTTGAGAGCACACGTCCGGGCGCATTGGAGGGATATTTGGAATACATGGCGCGCCGCGGTTGGCGGTTTCGCTCGGCCTTTGCCGGGATCGGGATGTTTGATGCGGCCCCGCCGGCACAGACGCGCTACCGGGTAGAGAACGTGCAGTCCGAGGGGCAGAGTTTCGATGACGATCTGGATGCTGCCCAGCAGGATTTTTATCGGGAAGGCGGCTGGGAGTATCTGCGCCGGATGGCGCCCGGGCAATATCTATTCCGCGCCGACGACCCTGCCGCGCCCGAGTTCCATACAGACCCTGCAATCGAGGCCGATACCTATCGGGAACTGCTTCGACGGGCCAAGCGCAGCCAACGTATCGCATGGGCTGCGCTGTGTCTGTGGCTGCTCTTTGGCGGCGCGATGCTGGGCTGCAGCATCCACGCACATGGGATATGGGGCGCGTGGGTTCGCCTGATCCGTCAGACGTACAATATCCCGATTTGGGCCGTCATCTTTGCGGGATGTATCGTGAAAACCGTGCGCGAGGGACGGCAACTCCGGCGGCTGGGACGCCTGGCAGCGACCGGGCGTCTGGCCCAGGAACGGGAGGCTTGGCGGCGGCCACGCCGCGTATACACGGCCATCCCGCTGGTTGAGCTGGCACTCCTTTTGCTGATATTCGGCGGGTTTTGGTATAGCTATACGCACGCGCACACGTTCGTGGCAAGAAGAGATCTGCCGAGTGTGACACTGGAGGAGATCGACGGCACACAGGCCCGGACAGCAGAGTGGAACTATCTGCCGGCAGGCCTGATGCGGGCGTACTACAGCCAGCGAGAGGATAGCTTTCCGGCCAAGGACGATTTCATAGATGGCAGCTTGCTGACGGCTGAGTACTATGAGCTGTGGGGATTTATGCCCGCCGAGGCAGTCACCCGTGAGATTGCAGATCTCACGATCGGGCTGGATCCCGACCGTGCTGCCGCTGTTGCCCCGCAGATCGATCAGCTCTATTGCGATTTGACCGGCGGTATGGTCACCCTGACAGCACGATGCGGCCGCAAGGTGCTCAGTTTCCTCTACATAGGCCCAGAGCCCGAACGGGCCCGTATGCTAGCCCTGGAGCGCCTGTCCGAGACCGCAGACGATGGATGACAGCCTGGGTGCATCCCCGGCACGGCAGGAGCCAAATCAAAAAGAGAACGCATGATCAAGTTCATGCGTTCTCTTTTTTGGAAGGTGTATCGATCCCTTCGAGGAACAGAATGTGGTGGGACAGATCGACCAGAAGCTGCCGCAAGTGATCGAGATATCTCTCGGGCGGCAGGATATCCGGGCCGCGCAGCCAGCGCACCAGCGAACAGAGAAAGGCGTCGGTCAAGAAATTTTGCGCGAATTCGGAATTGTGCGCGCTGCATATAATCTGTCTGAGAAAATTCTGCATGAATGGCTCCATGGCCTCGGAAAAGGATTCCAGGAAGGAATTTTGCCCGTAAATTTTTATAGCTGCGCTGTAAAATACCCGTTCCCGGTAGAAATAGGCGCAGATATCCTCCAAAAACGCCCAGGCATTTTCATAGCGGTCGGGCCGTACTTTGGAGATGAATTCCGAACGGAAGATCCAGTCGACTAGGTCGTATTTGTCCCGGAAGTGGTAATAAAAGCTTTTGCGGCTCACGCCGCACGCCGCGCAGATTTCGCTGACACGGATCTTGGAGAAGGGCATGTGAGCCATCTGCTGCTTCAGAGTCTGTGCCAGCATGCGCTTTGTGGTATTGGAATCTGCCAAGTAACCGCCTCCCATGCTGTCGAGAAAAAATCAAACGGGATATCAGGACTATTATACGATAGGAAGCGGCCAGACTGCAATCATAGATTCCAGTCTGACAAATGATTCATAACGCCAGACATGACCGCGACACCGGCGGCGCCGGCAGACAGGCAGCTGGCTGCGTTCTCTGGCGTGATGCCGCCGATAGCATAGACCGGGATGGGGACAGCGCGGCAGACCGCACGCAGGAAATCCAGACCGCGTGCAGGCACGCCTTTTTTGCAGTCGGTGGGGAAGACATGCCCGGCGGTCAGATAGGTCGCGCCGCACCGCACGGCCTGCTCGGCTTCAGATACACTGTGCACCGACACGCCGACCACCCCAAAACCGGCGGCCGCTTCGGGATGCGCAGTGAGATAGGGCAGCGGCAGGTGGATGCGCGTACAGCCTAGCGCGCGGGCCACACGGTCAAAGCGGTGCAGCATGCAGGGGACACCGTGCGCCGCACAGACCGGCAGCACCTGGGCGGCAAGCGCTTGATAGTCGGCCTCTGAAAGGTCTTTTTCGCGCAGCACCAAGCCACGTGGATGTGCGGCGGCAATGCGTTCAACCTGGGTGAGAAAGTCTCCTTGGCACAGTTTTCGGTTGGTCACCGCAAGTACGCGATCAAACATAGACATAGTCAGTAAAGACCGGCTGCAGGCCACGGGAGCGGATCATGTTGCGCACCTCATCGACCGAGCGCGGATCGGAGATCTCGAACTGTTCGTCCCCTTTGGCCTCCTCCTCGTGCCCGCCGACACCGACTTTGACACCGGCTGAGATCTTCGTGGCAGCCATACCGATGATATGGTCGCGGAAGCCGGCCCGCTCGCGGGTCGAGATGGTGATGCCGGCGCAGGGCATGAACAGGCGGTAGGACAGGATGACCTGCAAAAGCTGGGTCTCGTGGACGTCGTGCGGATTGACCGTCGCATCGTTGATGATGGGGCGCAGGCGCGGGCAGGAGAACGAGATCTCGGCATGCGGATAGCGGCGCTGGATGTAGTAGGCATGCAGGCCGGTGGCCAGTGCATCGTGACGGAAGTCGTCCAGGCCAAGCAGCGCGCCAAAGCCGACGCCGCGCATGCCGCCCATCAGGGCGCGCTCCTGCGCATTGAAGCGATAGGGGAAGGAACGCTTGGGGCCGGACAGATGCTGGGTCTCATATTTGTCCGGATTGTAGGTCTCCTGATAGACTGAGACAAAATCCGCCCCGCATTCCTGCAGATAGTGGTATTCGTCCGAGTTGAGCGGATAGATCTCAATGCCGATCGTGGAGAAGTACCGGCGGGCCAGCTTGACTGCGTCACCGATGTACTCCACCGGCGACATGCTACGCGATTCGCCGGTCAGAAGCAGGATCTCCTTGAGGCCAGTGTTCGCGATGGCCTGCATCTCGCGCTCGATCTCCTCCATTGTCAGCTTGCCGCGGTGGATGCGGTTTTTGCAGTTGAATCCGCAGTAGACACACTCATTTTCGCAGTAATTGGCAATATAGAGCGGCGTGAACATGCAGATGGTATTGCCGAAGCGTGCGCGCGTCTCCTCGGTTGCGCGGGCGGCCATCTCCTCGAGAAAGGGCTGGGCCGCAGGCGAGAGCAGCACACCAAAGGCAGCGGGGTCGATGACGCGCTGGCGCAGCGCCGCACGGACATCCTGTTCGGTGTACTGATTGTAGTCATAGGCGCGCACAGCGGAGAGAACCTCGTCCATAACAGGGGAATCGATCTGCTCCATATCGGGCAGATAGGACATGTGGTCGAACACTTTTTTCATTGCAGGGCACCTCCTCTCAATCGCGCAGGAAGCCGGTCAGCGGGCTGGAGGCCGAACCGCCGCGCTCCAAAACGCGGCCCATGCCAGCTAGGTATGCTGCACGGCCTGCCTCGATGGCCTGGCCGAAAGCGCGCGCCATGCCGGCCACATCGCCTGCGGTGGCGATAGCCGTGTTGGCCATGACGGCGGCGCAGCCCATCTCCATAGCCTCACACGCCTGGCTGGGCTTGCCGATGCCGGCGTCCACGATGATGGGAAGGTCGATCTCATCGACCAGGATCTGGATGAACTCCTTGGTGCACAGGCCCTTGTTGGAGCCGATGGGCGCGGCCAGCGGCATGATCGCAGCTGCGCCGGCGTTTTGCAGGTCGCGCGCGACGTTCAGATCCGGATACATATAGGGCATGACCACAAAGCCCTCCTTGGCGAGCTGCTCGGTCGCGCGGATGGTCTCGGCGTTGTCGGGCAATAGGTACTTGGAATCGCGGATGACCTCGATTTTAATGAAGTCGCCGCAGCCGATTTCCCGCGCCAGACGGGCAATGCGCACGGCCTCGTCGGCGTTGCGCGCGCCCGAAGTGTTGGGCAGCAGGGTCACCCCCTTAGGGATATATTCCAGGATATTTTCCCCGCCTGCCTGGTTGGCGCGGCGCAGCGCCAGGGTGACGATCTGTGCGCCGCTGTTTTCCACAACGACCGGGGTGAAATCCATCGAGATTTTGCCCGAGCCGATGATAAAGCGGGAGGTAAAGGTATGGCCGCCCAGTACGAGCGGATCATTCGTTGCTGTCATCATGATTCAAGACACTCCTTGCGTTAGAAAATTTAGAAATTTGTCGAAAAATTTAGGGGGAGGGTTCCCCGAGAATGAGACGCAGCACCATATTGGCCTGATGGCCGGCGCACACAGACACGCGCGGCGCCATCAGACCGCAGCCAGGGCGGGCGGCCGTCTTGCCGTCGCCGCACAGATACAGCCGGCTGGTCACGCGCCGGGTGCAGATATCGTTGCATGAGTCATATCCGGCCATGCCGCTGGCCGCAACGACGATGTGGTCCGGGCATGCCGAAAGCACGGCGTCGATCAGGATAGCCTTGGCATCCGGCGCGTCGAAGGCTTCGCACACGATAGGCTCGCCCGAAAATAGGGACGCAGCATTGTCCTGCGTCACGCGGACGCAGTCGGCCGTTATGGACAGATAGGGGTTCACTTCCATGAGCTGCTCGGCGAGCGCTTGGGCTTTGGGCTTGCCCAAGTCGCAGATGCGGTAGCACTGGCGGTTCAAGTTGCTGGGTTCGACCGTGTCAAAGTCAACCAGGTGTAGATGCCCTACGCCGGTACGCGCCAGCGCAAAGGCAATATGCGAGCCGAGCCCGCCAAGCCCGGCGATCCCTACACGGGCCTGTTTCACTTTCTCGAAAACGCCTGGGCTGTGGCGGGAGGCCATCATATCTTCCAAAATGTCCTGGGGCGGCAAGACGCCCTTCTCGATCACGGTCACACGGTCGCCCTCCGCGAGCGGGAGGTCGTCTGCGGCCTGGAATCCATTTAGGATGACCACCTTACCCGCGTGGTCAGGCACGAGCGCAAACAGCGAGCGCGCGCCGGTCTCGAGGGCCTGCCCATTTACGGTCACGGTCATCAGCCGCCACCAACAAACTGGACGATCTCGATCACATCGCCATCCTGAAGGATGGTCGTGTCGTACTGCGCGCGCGGCACGATCTCGCCGCCGCGCTCGACCGCGAGGAACGCAGGCTGATAGCCAGCCTGGCTGAGATACGCCGAGAGCGTCAGACCCGCGGCGTTCTCGGCGGGTTTGCCGTTGATTTGCACCATAAAGTGTGCCTCCTTTGCGTAAAATAGCCATAGGACAACAAAAAAGGCCGCACGAAAGTTCACACCCGAGGTGGTGTGCCCCTTCGTACGGCCTTGGAATGCCCGAACGACAAATGCAGTATACTGCGAAAAAAAAAGAGTGTCAAGAGAAAAACAAAAATTTTCTCCGGGCCGGGCAATCGTTAAAAGAATGAAAACTCTCAGGGAGCATGTTGCAAAACAGGACATAATCATGTAAAATAAACTCACAATCGTTTGTATCTCAACAGGAGGAAGAAAAATGGATACTCCCAAGTATAAACGCGTCCTTGTCAAGATCAGCGGGGAAGCGCTTGCCGGCGACAAGCACTTCGGCTTGAATTTTGACGTCATTGGTCCGGTTTGCGATGTGATCAAGCGCTGTCAGGACATCGGCTGCGAGATTGGCATCGTGGTCGGCGGCGGCAACTTCTGGCGTGGCGTCAAGGATGGCGGCGGCCGGATGGAGCGTACCCGCGCCGACCACATGGGCATGCTGGCTACGACCATCAATGCGCTGGCGCTGGCCGACGCCCTGGAGCAGCGCGGCTGTGAGGTGCGTGTGCAGACTGCCATCGCCATGGACCAGATTGCAGAACCTTACATCCGCAACAAGGCTACCCGTCACCTGTCCAAGGGCCGCGTCGTCATCTTTGGCTGCGGCACGGGCAATCCCTACTTCTCGACCGACACAGCGGCCGCCCTGCGCGCGGCTGAGATCGGCGCAGAGGTGATCCTGCTGGCCAAGAACATCGACGGCGTCTATGATTCGGACCCCGCCAAAAACCCCGATGCCAAGAAGTACGACCGCCTGACCTATATGGACGTACTCAGTCAGGGCCTCGGCGTTATGGACACCACGGCCACGTCGCTCTCTATGGACAACCACATCCCGGTCCTGGTTTTTGCCCTGGCCGATCCCGAAAACATCTATCGCGCGGTGACCGGTGAGCAGATCGGTACGCTCGTCAAGGAGGAAGCATAAATGATGAAGGAAATTATCAAGCAGCACGAAGAAAAGATGGGGAAGACCATCGATGTCCTGGCCAAGGAACTGGCTGCTATCCGCGCCGGCCGTGCCAATCCCGGCGTGCTCAACAAGCTGACGGTCGAGTATTATGGCGCACCCACGCCGCTGCCCCAGGTCGCGGCTGTTTCCACGCCGGACCCGCGCACGCTGCAGATTCAGCCGTGGGATGCTTCCATCCTGCGCCAGATTGAAAAGGCCATCCAGACGTCCGATCTGGGCCTCAATCCGCAGAACGACGGCAAGTGCATCCGCCTGTCCTTCCCGCCGCTGACCGAGGAACGCCGCAAGGAGCTCATCAAGCAGTGCTCTAAGATCGGCGAGGATTCCAAGGTCGCAATTCGGAACATCCGCCGCGACGCGATGGACAAGTTTAAGGATCTCAAGAAAAAGAGCGAGATGACCGAGGACGAGGTCAAGGACGCCGAGCAGCAGATGCAGAAAATCACCGACAAGTATGTCAAGGAGATTGACGGCATCGTTGCCAAGAAGGGCAAGGAGCTCGCCGAGGTCTGATGCAGCGGCAAAGCAATCAACTAGGGGGCGGCAGGACAATGCCGCCCCTTTCACTGAGGTGTCACAATGGGGATTTTTGACCGCCTGACCGGCCGCGGACCGCGGGCGAGCGGGGAAGAAAGAAAAGACCGTCCGGTGCCGCGCCACATTGCGGTCATCATGGACGGGAATGGCCGGTGGGCCAAAAAACGGGGCCTTCCCCGCAAAGCTGGGCACAAGGTCGGCGCGGAAACGTTCCGCACCATCGCGACTTACTGCAAGGACATTGGCGTAAAATATTTTACAGTCTACGCCTTTTCCACCGAGAACTGGAAGCGGCCACAGGATGAAGTGGATGCGCTGATGAATTTGTTCCGCACCTATCTCAAGGAAGCCGCCGAGACCATGGTCGCCCGCGGCGTAGCGGTGCGCGTCCTGGGGGATTTGTCGGTGCTGCCTGCGGATATCCAGCGGCAGATTGACGAGGTGCATGCTCTGGCCGATACGCTGGGGGAGGACGCCGCGACCGCCTCCCTGTGCATCAACTACGGCGGACGGGATGAGATCAAGAACGCCGTGCGCGCCCTCGCACACGACGTGCAGGCCGGCCGGCTGCGCCCGGAGGATATTACGGAAGATACCATTTCCGCCCATCTATATACCGCCCACATGCCCGATCCGGACCTGATTATCCGGCCGTCCGGCGAGGTGCGCACCTCCAACTTCCTGCTGTGGCAGTCGGCGTACAGCGAATATTACTTTACCGACGTGCTTTGGCCGGATTTTTCTACCAAGGATATGGACGCGGCGATTGACGACTTCAACCGCCGGTCCCGCAGATTTGGAGGGGTGTGAAACCAATGAAAGCAAGAGTTCTATTTGGCGTCATCGGATTTGTGTTTGTGCTGCTGGCGCTCTATGTTCTGCCGCCTATCGTGCTGGCGCTGGCGGTTTCAGCGCTGTGTGTTTTGGCGAGCTATGAGCTGGTCCATCCGACCGGACTGGTGAAGGACCTTTGGATGCTGCGGGCGTGTCTGCTGTCCTCGGCGGCCTATGCGCTGGGGACCTGTGTGCCCGGCGCACTGGGTTTGGATTTTCCAGTCCAAATGATGCAGCGTGTGGTCGTCCTGTTCCTGCTTGTCGCGCTCTTTGCCTGCCTGCTGCGGCGGCATGATGCGGTGCAGTCTGGTGAGGTGATGGCCGGTTTTTTCGGCGGGCTCATTCTGCCGTATTTTCTGCTCGCCTTGTGGCGTATCTTTGCCATGGATGGCGGCGAATTCCTGGTGCTGCTGCCGCTGGTTGCGGCTTGGGGCTCGGACACCTGCGCACTGTTTGCAGGCATGGCCTTCGGCAAGCATAAGCTTGCGCCGGTGGTCAGTCCGAAAAAGACCGTGGAGGGCGCGATTGGCGGCGTCATTGGCGCGACTGCACTTATGCTGCTGGTCGTCTTCCTGATGAACCGCTACGCGGGCCAGAACATTCACTATGCCGGTGCGCTCATCATGGGTGCTGCTGGTGCAGTTATCGGCCAGGTCGGCGACCTATCCTTTTCCATCATCAAGCGGCAGACGGGCATCAAGGATTACAGCCATATTTTCCCGGGCCACGGCGGCGTGCTGGATCGTTTTGACAGTGTTATTTTTGTCGCGCCGGTGGTCGAGCTGGTTTTGCTGGTTCTGGGCCCGGCCGTGTAATATTGCGGAGGAAATCGTGATACAATGAAAAAGTATCTATCCATTCTGGGCGCAACCGGTTCCATTGGGACACAGACCAT
>DWWZ01000145.1 GCA_019119435.1 Candidatus Butyricicoccus avicola | reverse complement strand
ACGACTGTGATATCGTCGCGAAGTTGGACTGTAGTACCATCGCGACGCAGTTGACGTTGTGTTTCTGTATCGACATCCCGATCTGTAGACTGACCGTGATACACCTTTTCGGATGTCCCATCAAGTGTAATCGTTTTGGTCGCTTCGTCCCATGTAACGTTTTTGCCCATCCATTCACCGGCGGTACGGATAGGGATATAAGTAGTTCCGTTATAACTTAAATAGTTGGTTTGCTTTCCGGTTGGAGTACGACAATAAACTTCACGACCTTCTACAAAAACAGGATCTTCATAGATGGTGGCATGGACGTCGGAGACGGCGAAGGCGGACGTGCCGCAGGCCAGGACAGCAGCGGCAGCAGCCGCAAAGATAAGCGTTTTCCAATGTTTTTTCATAAAAATTCCTCCATTCATAGTTATAAATCTATATAAAGACGCAGTGCGTCAGCATAATTACAAAATCATAAAAGGAAAGGGAACTGCCCCAAACTGTTTGAGTTTGGGGGCAGTTTGGGGCAAGGTGTTAAATAAATAGGATAAGTACTATGGAATCAGAAATTTTGAGATAAGATTCTTTGCGGCAAGATGGCTATTTTACATTGTTTGAGGATGGCCCAAAGGAGGATTGCCTTATGGTTCTTCGGTATGGATAGTGATGCTGCCGCTGATATAGTCATCGGAACTTCCGATCTCTAAAGTCCAGACACCGGTATTGATGAGCGTAAACGAACGGCTTTTCCCAGGGGACAAGCTAGCACTAAATCCGCCGCCTTTTCTCCCTTGCAAGGAGATATCCAAAGGCGCATCGGTAGGAATCCAAGAACCTGTTATTGTAACGACCGTGCCACGGGGATATTCCGCGCTAAAACTCTCGATTTCTTGCCAGTCTCCGGGTTCTAGAGTGAATTTTACGCTTTTGGTGTATCTTGGAGCAATGCCTGGGGTGGACGTCTCATCCATTTCTTCCTCGATGATATAGGACGGACCGGATGTGGGCGGGCAAGAATCGTCTGCGATGATACCCGATTTGCCTTCCCAATCGGTCTGTGGCGCAGATTCAACCGCGCCTGCGCTTATGGCGCCGGCAGAGACCAACATACATCCGACCATCATAGAGCTGAGGACTTTTTTTACTGCATGTTTTATACGGGAAAACCTCCTTTGAACATAAAAAGTGTGGATTTCCAGCGCCGTTGGCGGAAAAGCATATCATGGTTTGCCATGCTGGAAGATTGTGAAAAGCTTGTCGACTCGGAAAAGCTTGTCGACTCGCTTCTGTCTTAATAGATTCCGAAAGAGCGAAAATGCAACGCAAAAAAATTTCAAGATTGCGTAACCAAAAAAAGATAAAAAACTTTTTGAAGATAAATCCACTATAAAGAGATAAAATTGACCTAAATTTCAAGAAAAGATAGGATAAAAGTAGAAATTCACAGAAAATAAAAAAATTTGCATGTTGCATTTTTTCTGTTTCTGTATCTATATTAAAAGAGGAAAGCAGAAATTGAGGGAATGTATAAAAAATTGGGGTAAGGCGATGAGTTTGGATAATCAGGCGTTTATGACGGAGCTGTATGAGCAATATTACCGCTTGATGATCTCGGTTGCACAGCAATGTATCCAGGGAAGCCGCGTGGCGTATGCCGACGTTGTGCAGGAAAGCCTGCTGCGGCTGCTGGAACAAGTAGAAATCTTAAAGGAGCTGCAGCCCGAGCAACAGGCGGCGTATGTGGTCAAGACGACGCGCAGGGTGGCATATCGTCACGTGCTGCGGGAGAGGCAGAGCAGCCAGCAGTATCAGAGCCTGGACGACTGCAAGGACACCTTGCAGGTGGCCTCCCCGGAGCCTGACATGGCTGAGCGATTGTCAAGGGAGGAGGAAAAAGAAGAGATTCGCCGCCTGGTGCAGCGCACCCTGCGCAAGATGACGCGGGAGGAGCGCATGCTGCTGCGCGGCAAGTACTTAGAGGGATATTCCGACGAACAGCTCGCGCGGCGGGTCGGCTGCAAGCCGGATAGCATCCGTATGAAATTGACGCGGGCACGGCGGAAGATGCTTCAAAAATTGCGAGAAAGAGGCACGCGATGAGAAAAATATGCAGGGAAAGCGATGGCATAGCGCAAGAGGTCTGGGAAATGCTGCGGCAGGATGAAATTGACGGCGCTCAGGCGATGCGGCTGGCGGCTGCGCTCAACAAGATGCCTGAAAGCGAAACCGGCCGGCAGATACGGGACAACGGGCTGTGTGCCATCCGGCGTTTTTTTCAGGAGAAGAGCAGGCAGAGATGGCATACCGTTGCGTTTCGCTGGGGCAGTAAACTGGTTGCTTTTGTGGGCTGCCTGGCCCTGGTGATTTCCTCTAGCGTTGCAGTCGCGCCTGGAGACCGGGAAAATCTCCTGCGCTGGGAGACCGAGCGGACGCCGATTTGTCGGAAATTCCGACTTTGGGAAGAGGGACGAAATCCTACGCATGGAACAGATATCAACGTAGTGTCGGAGGGGATCGTTATCCATGCCGACTATATCCCGGAGGGCTACCACAAGACAGTAATCGGAGAGGAACAACCAGATTGCAACTGGTATGTCAATGCGGACGGAAAACAGTTGAGAATTCAGGCAGTCTTACCATATGGGATAATGGGAGTGGACAACGAGGACGGCACACTGGAGGAGTTGGAGATTAACGGCGACTACGCCGAGTTGTTCACAAAGAGCGACGGCGAGGGCGGTGTGCGGTTCCGGCATTTATTATGGATGAACCAGACCGTATCGATGCCTGTTATTGTCTGTGCGGATGTGTTGAGCCGGGAAGAGATCATCAAAATTGCCGAGAACGTGACCATTGAGATCACGGGCCTGCGGCGTGATTATGAGGAGGAAATTGAACCATGAAAAAGTACAATTGGAAGCGCAGCGTAGGAAGCCTGCTGCTGGCAGGGGTGCTGCTGACGAGCGGGGCCGCGGTACGTGCGGCCGAGTACGACGACGTCATCCTGGAGGAGGAAACCATCGCGCCGCGGTATGGGATTATACAGGATCATAAGGCGCTTTTGGACATAAACGATTCTAATCAGGCGCACTGTAAGGCGTATGCAATCGTATTATCCGGCTATACCGCGTCGATTGTCGCTACCTTGCAGCGCAAAACGGACGCTGGCTGGCTGACCCAGGACGCCTGGGGAGCCACCGGACAGGAGGCAACCGTCAACGAGACCGTGCGCGTCCCGGAGGGCTATCGCTATCGCCTCAAGCTCACTGTGACCGTCCGCGACCAAAACGGCAAGACCGTCGAGACCTTGACCGAGTATTCCAGCATCGTCCCTTGACCCCGCTGCCGTAAGACAGAAAAAAAAACCGCCGAAAAGCTCTGAAGCCTTTCAGAGCCTTTCGGCGGTTTGCTTTGCATGAAAAAAGGCCTTGCATCTGCAAGGCCTTTTGGTGCCGGTAGCCGGAGTCGAACCGGCACGGTGTCGCCACCGGCGGATTTTGAGTCCGCTACGTCTACCAATTCCATCATACCGGCGTCTATGGTATTATATCAGATTTGCGCGGCACATGCAAGGGGATTCCGAAAAAAAGCTGGCTGTGCCTTGTGGAATATGGTATGATACAGAAGGAAATCTAGAATCGGAGGAGATGCTATGAACCAGAAAACAAAGGGCATCCTGTTTATTGTATGCTCGGCGTTCTGTTTTGCGCTGATGAATGCGTTTGTCCGCCTGGCCGGGGACCTGCCCTCGATCCAGAAGAGCTTTTTCCGCAATGCAGTCGCGCTGGTCTTCGCGCTGGTTATCTTACTGCGCGAGCGCGGCGGTTTCCGCTGGAAAAAGGGCTGTCTGCCCCTGCTGCTGGTGCGCGCGGGCTTTGGGACGGTCGGTATCCTGTGCAATTATTACGCCATTGACCGCCTGCTCCTGTCTGATGCCTCTATGCTCAATAAGCTCTCGCCGTTCGCGGCGATCCTGTTCTCCCTGTGGTTCCTGCACGAAAAGGTCAAGCCGGTGCAGGCGGCCGCGATCTGCGTCGCGTTTGTGGGCGCGCTGTGCATCATCAAGCCCAGCTTCAACCTGACAGAGTTCTTTCCGGCCTTGGTCGGCCTGTGCGGCGGCGTCGCGGCCGGCGCAGCCTATACGGGGGTGCGCGCGCTCAGCAAGCGCGGGGAGCGCGGCCCATATATCGTCTTTTTCTTTTCCGGCTTTTCCTGCCTGGTCGTTTTGCCCTGGCTGCTGTTCAATGCCGTGCCCATGACGGCAGGGCAGCTCGCCGCACTGCTGGGCGCGGGCCTGGCCGCTGCCGGCGGCCAGTTCTCGATCACTGCGGCCTATTCCAACGCCCCGGCAAGCGAGATCTCGGTCTTTGACTATTCGCAGATTGTCTTTGCAGCCGCCCTGGGCTTTTTCCTGTTCGGGCAGATCCCAGACTGGCTGAGTATCGTCGGTTACTGCATCATCTGCGGCGTGTCGGTCGGCATGTTCTGTTACAACCGGCGCGCCTTGAAGGCGTATTAAATCGGGAGGCGTTCACGTTTGAAGCTGATATGCGACTTAGAGTCGATCGAGGTGCGGGACGTGTTCTATGTCGAGCAGCTTTACAGCCAAAAGCACGCCCACATGCTGCACAAGCATACCGGGATTTTGGAGCTGCTGTACATCGCCAGCGGAGAAGGGCGGTATAGTGTCGGAAACCGGGCCTATGCCGTGCGCGCGGGCGACCTGGTGGTCTGCAATGCGGAGGTGATCCACGGCGAGGCGCCCTTCCAGGATCACACCATCCAGACCTATTGCTGCGCCCTGGCGGGCGTCCAGATAGAGGGCCTGCCGGGCAGCACGCTGTTGCACACGTCACACTGCCCTGTGATCCCGCTGCACGGGAGCGCCGCAGAGATCGGCCGCATCATGCCTATCCTCTACGCGCTGCACAGCGCCGCGCCGGACGAAAACCGTACGGTCTGTCAGCGGCTCGGCACCAGCGTCCTGCTCCTGACCATTCACGCCATCGAGGAGCAGGACTCCAGCAGCAAGAGCGGACTAGAGCAGAAAAAGGAAGATTTGGTCCGTCAGATCACGGCATATTTGGATCATCACTATACAGAAACAGTCTCGCTCGAGGAGATCAGCGAATCGCTGCATATCAGCCCGTCCCATCTGTCCCATTTGTTCAAGCGGGAGACCGGGGTGGCGCCCATGCAATATATCATCCAGCGCCGCATCGGCGAAGCACAGAGCCTGCTCATGGAGACCAAGCTGCCGATCCACACGATTGAGGAGATCCTGGGGTTTGGCAGCAGCTGCCACTTTACAGCAATGTTCAAAAAGTACGTCGGCATCGCGCCGCGGGAATATCGAAAGCACTTCCACAGCGGAAGTCCGGAGCTCTGAAAAAACGATGCGCCGCAGCCCAGAACGGGGAATCCCGTTCTGGGCTGCGGCGCTTTTGTCTTGGTGCCGGTTGGCAGGGAAGCGTATAAGAATGCAAGATTTTATAAATTTTTGACAAAAACCGTGAGAACATCGGTAAAATACAGCAGGAAATTGCTAACAGGTTTTAGCCTGAGCAGGTATAATAAAAACATCATTTGAGAACTTTATAAAACAATAAAGCGGGAAAATGATGAAAAAATTGGAAAAATATGCAAAAAATCGAAGAGTAATTCTGCCCGGAGAAAAGCCGGATAGCATGCGGAAAAAATCTTCGCATATTGCACAAAAAAGAATCTTCGCTTTTGTATAAAGTGCAAGATTACAAAAAGTAGATGATCTCTGTGGGGCGTGACATGGCGCAGAAAGCTTGGCTCCACGGAGCGCCCAGGGGCGCCCGTAACGCGCGGCGGCCGGCTCCGGGCAGAAGTGAGACCTGATCCGCGGGGCAGCCGCCCCGGCAATTTAGAAAGGAGCCTTTGATTATGGCAGAGTTAAAAATTGGTCTGGTTGGCACCGGTGCGATCGGCCGCACCCATATTGAGCGCATCAACAATAGCCTGCAGGGCGGCCGCGTCGTGGCTTGTGCCGATGCGAACCTGGATTTCTGCAAGTCGGTTGCAGACAAGTATGGCATCCAGGCATTTGAGAGCGGCGAAGCGATGATCGCTTCGGATGAGGTGGAAGCAGTCGTCTGCACCACGGCAGATCCCTTCCATGAGCAGTATGTCATGGCAGCCATTCAGGCGGGCAAGCCGGTTTTCTGTGAGAAGCCGCTCGCGCCTACCCCGGAGGCCTGCAAGCGCATCGTGGAGGCCGAGATGGCTTCTGGCAAGCACCTCGTACAGGTTGGCTTTATGCGCCGCTTTGATCCCGGCTATCAGCAGCTCAAAAAGCTCATCGATTCCGGCAAATATGGCAGCCCGCTGATGCTGCACTGTGCACATCGCAACTATGACGACGGCGGCGTCGGCTTTACCACCAATATGCCGGTCGAGAACTCCATGATCCATGAGATCGACGTGCTGCGCTGGCTGTTGGGCGAGAACTACGTCAAGGCGGAGGTCGTCTTCCCGCGCACCTCGCGCAACGCCTGCGAGGGCCTCAAGGACCCGCAGATCATGTACCTGACCACCGAGTCTGGCATCCGCATTGACGTAGAATCTTTCATCTTCTCGCATTACGGCTATGATATCAAGTGCGAAGTCGTCTGCGAGGAGGGCACCCTCAACCTGCCCGAGCCGGCAAACGCTATGATCCGCACGAATGACGCCCGCGTGACACCTATCTGCCATGACTGGTCGGAGCGTTTCCCTGAGGCATATAATATTGAGTTCCAGCAGTGGATCAACGCGACCAAGGAAGGCCGCGTGGACGGCCCCACCGCGTGGGACGGCTACATGGGACAGATCACGGCGGCTGCCGCGTCCAAGGCACGCGACGAGCAGCATCCAGTCGATATCCACATGCCCGAGATTCCGGACTTCTACAAGAAATAAGAGAGGAGCGCATTTTAAAATGAGACTTTGTTTTAATACCGATGGACTGGGCTACATGCCCTTCGAGGAAATGCTGGACACCCTGGCTGGCCTGGGTTATGAATCGATTGAGATTGCATGCGGTAACTGGTCTAAGGCCCCGCACATCAATTTGGACGAGATGCTGGAGAGCGCCGAGGCGCGCAAGAAGTTTATGGACGCCATCGCTGCGCGCGGCCTTGTGCTCGAGGCACTCAACTGCTCGGGCAATCAGCTCGCCCCCAACGAGGAGGGGCGGCAGCATCAGGCAGTTGTCGAAAAGACTTTCAAGCTCGCAGGCCTGCTGGGCGTCAAGACCATCGTTATGATGTCGGGCTGCCCGGGCGGCTCGGCGGAGGATCATACCCCCAACTGGATCGTCACCAGCTGGCCGCCGATCACGACCAAGATCCTGGAATGGCAGTGGAATGAGGTATTGATCCCATATTGGAAGAAGACCGTAGAGTTGGCCCGCCAGAACGGCATCGAGAAGATCGCCCTGGAAAACCATGGCTGCCAGATGGTCTACAATCCGGAGACGCTCATCCGCCTGCGCGACGCGGTCGGCCCGATGGTCGGCATGAATCTGGATCCTTCGCATCTCATGTGGATGGGCGGGGACCCAATCGCCGCGGTCCACAAGCTGGGTGCAGACCGCATCTACCATGTCCATGCCAAGGACGTACGCTTGGAGCGCAATTATGTGGGCGCGGACGGCGTACTGGACACCAAGACGATCGACAAGTTTGCAAAGCGCACCTGGAACTATGTCGCACTGGGCCATGGCCACGACGTGCGCTGGTGGAAGGAATTCCTGTCTGTCCTGAGCATGGAGGGCTACGACGGCCCGGTCAGCCAGGAGATGGAAGACCTGACTATGCCGGCGCTGACCGGTGTCAAGAAGTCGACCGATGTGCTCAAAGAAGCCATGCCGTGCGATTACAAATAATCAAGCACCCCGCTCCTGGTGCCTAGGTGCCGATCCCCAAGAAACGATCATTCCGAGAAAGAAGAGAGGTAAATACAATGAAAAAGAGACTGTTTGCAATGACATTGGCAGGTATCTTGTGCCTGGGCTCGCTGGCTGGCTGCGGCGGAAATTCGGATACCCCGAGCAATACGACGTCAGATTCCACCGCTTCTGCGGGTTCGGCAGACGAATCCTACAACATCTCGGTCATTGTAAAGCTGACCGATGGCCACTTCCAGAAGGTCATGGCAGGTGCGCAGGCCTATGCGGATGAGCACGATAATGTCTCAGTCGAGATCCTGTCTCCGACTTCTGCAACGGCTTATGAAGAGCAGCTCAACATGATCGAGACCGCGCTGAGCAATGAGAGCACAGATGCCGTTGTATTGAGCCCGCAGCAGTCCGATACGGCGACCACCCTGGTCGCCAACGCGACCAAGCCAATCATTGCG
>DWWZ01000144.1 GCA_019119435.1 Candidatus Butyricicoccus avicola | reverse complement strand
CCTTCTCTGCGGTCTCCGCGACCGCAAAGCTGGGCACGGCCAGCACAACCAGCTCGGCGTCCCGCGCGCAGGCCGGGTCGCTTGTCAGCGCGATGCGCTCCGGGATATGCACCCCGGGCAGCAGCTTTTCGTTCATGCGCGTCTCGCGCAGCCGCGCGCACTGCTCCGCGCGGTGGGTCCAGGCCGTGACTTCATGGCCGTTCTTGCACAGCACCAGCGAGAGCGCGATGCCCCAGCTCCCCGTGCCGTAAACTGTGATCCTCATTTGTGCGCCTCCTCGTCCTTTGTGATCTGCGGCTTGCTGTGCAGGGTGAACTTGTTCTCCTTGCCGGCCAGAATGCGCTTGATGTTGGAGCGGTGCAGGTAAATGACCGCGCCCGACAGGACGACCGCGACCACGGTATACAGCGGGCTGCGGTAAAAATAGTACATGGTGAACGGGAAGCTGATGGCGCCCAGGATCGAGCCGAGCGACACCCAGCGCGTGACCGCAACCGCGACAATGAACAGCCCGAGCGCGATGAGGAAAATGCGCCAGTCAAAGAGCAGCAGCGTCATCGCGCCGACCAGCACGCCCTTGCCGCCGCGGAAGCCGAAATAGGCCGGATAGACATGGCCCAGGATGACGAACGCGCCCGCGAGCAGCTTGCCGCCCTGGCCGAGCAGCGCGCCGCCGATGGCAAGGGCCGCGGCGGCCTTGGCCAGGTCGCCCAGGAGCACGAGCAGGGTCTTGGCCCCGCCCATCGTGCGGTAGGCGTTGGTCAGGCCGGCGTTGCCGCTGCCATAGTCGCGGATATCCCGGCCAAGCGTGAGTTTGCAGACGATGATGGCAAAACTGAGCGAACCCAGGAGATAGGCGCACGCCATGGTGACGAGCGCGCAGCCCCACGGGCCCAGTACCTGTGTGAGTGATTGGATCATGGCTCCATCCTCCCCGTTTTTTGTTTATTCCTTATCGCCGCGCTGGCGCACGACCATGCGCACCGGCGTGCCGGTCAGGCCGAAGACCTCGCGGATCTGGTTTTCCAGATAGCGCTGGTACGAAAAATGGAACAGCCGCGCGTCGTTGCAGAAGCAGACGAACGTCGGCGGGCACACGCCTGCCTGGGTCATGTAATAGATCTTCAGGCGGCGGCCCTTGTCGGTCGGCGGCTGGACGCGCGCGGTGGCCTCGGCCAGGATGGAGTTGAGCTGCCCGGTCGGGATGCGCTTGTGGTTCTGCTCGTAGACCTCACGGATGAGCGCATAGAGCTTGTCCACGCGCTGGCCGGTCATGGCCGAGATGAACAGCACGGGCGCATAGGGCATGTAGGCCAGGCCCTCGCGCACGCGCAGGGTGTATTCCTTCATGGTGCCCCCGTCCTTCTCGACGAGGTCCCACTTGTTGACGACGATGATGCAGGCCTTGCCGGCGTTGTGCGCCTCGCCGGCCACCTTGGTGTCCTGCTCGGTGACGCCCTCGGTCGCGTCGATCATGATGACGCACACGTCGGCCCGCTCGACCGCCATCAGCGAGCGCATGACCGAGAACTTCTCGATCTTCTCCTCGACCTTGGACTTGCGGCGGATGCCGGCCGTGTCGATGAAGGTGAACTTGCCGTACTGGTTGTCCAGGCGGGCGTCCACGCTGTCGCGTGTGGTGCCGGCGACGTTGGAGACGATGACGCGCTCCTCGCCCAGCACGCGGTTGAGCAGGCTGGACTTGCCCACGTTGGGCTTGCCGATCAGGGCGACGCGGATGCGGCCCTCGTCCTCGTCCTCCGCGTCCTCGGGCGGAAAGTACTGATAGACCTCGTCGAGCAGGTCGCCCGTGCCGTAGCCGTGCAGGGCCGAGATGCCGAAGGGCTCGCCGAGGCCCAGGTTGTAGAACTCATAGAACTCGGGGTCGGGCTGGCCGGGCTTGTCGCACTTGTTGACGGCCAGGACGACCGGCTTCCCGCTGCGCTGCAGCATGGACGCGACGTCCATGTCGGACGCGGTCACGCCCGTGCGCAGGTCGGTGATGAAGATGATGACGTCCGCGTTGTGGATGGCCGTCTCGGCCTGATAGCGCATGAATTTGAGGATTTCGTTGTCTGTGGACGGTTCGATGCCGCCGGTGTCGATGATGGAAAAGACGCGGCCGCGCCATTCGCACTCGGCGTACAGGCGGTCACGGGTGACGCCCGGCGTGTCCTCGACGATGGACAGGCGCTTGCCCGCCAGGCGGTTGAACAGCTGGGACTTGCCCACGTTCGGGCGGCCGACGATGGCCACAGTTGGTTTGGACATGGAGATTCGCCTCCTCTATTGGCAGTCGGGGGATGATTCTTCAAATATCTGGTCGGCCAGGGCGCCGCCGTCGATCTCGACGGGCACGACCGGCACGCCGAGCGCCGCGGACGCCTCGTCGAGCGTCATGTCGTCCAAAAAGACGTCGCCGCCGTCGCGCAGCATGTTGGCCGAGATGAGCACGCGCGCACCGAGGTCGCGGCCTTTGAGCTGGCGGGTCAGGTCCCGGCCGGTGATGAGGCCGGCAACCGTGACGCCGTGGCCAAAAAAGTCATTGTCAATGGCGTATACCCTACCATTTAAATTATCGCACACCCGGCCCGCTTCGTCAATGAGCGCGGACAAAGTGGGCGCCGCGGCGTGGCCGGTCGCGATGGAGAAGGGCCGCGCCGGATGGCCCTTGTAATCCGCCAGGGCCAGGCGGAACTCCTCGGCGAACAGCGGCAGCATACCGATGCCGTTCTCGAACTGGGTGAAGTCCTCATAATAGTCCGCGTCCGGCAGCGGACGGCCGGCTTTGAGGTAGACCTCGTCGCCGCACCAGGCCAGGCGGGTGCCGTATTTTTCCAGGCAGTCGGCCGCGAAGGGCTCCACGATATCCAGCATCTCGCACGCGCCTGCCTGCGTGGTCGGCTGGAGCGGGTACAGGCCGTCGCGGTGGTCGGTCATGCCAAAAGGCACGACCGAGATCGAGTTCACGGCCGGATAGAGCGCGGCCAGGTCAGTGAGCGAGCGGCGCAGCTCGTCGCCGTCATTGAGGCCCTCGCAGATGACGAGCTGGCAGTTCATGGTGATGCCGCCCGCGGCAAACCGCGGCAGCAGCCCGAGCGCCTCGCCCGCCTTGGGGTTTTGCAGCATCTTGACGCGCAGTTCGGGGTTGGTCGTCTGCACCGAGATGTTGACCGGCGAGATGTGCATGCGCAGGATGCGCTGGACGTCCTCCTCGGACAGGTTGGTCATGGAGATATAGTTGCCCAGCAGGAAGGACATGCGCGCGTCGTCGTCCTTGACATAGAGCGTCTCGCGCATGCCCTTTGGCAGCTGGTCGATGAAGCAGAACACGCACTTGTTCGAGCAGCGCTTCATCTTGTCCATCAGATAGTGCTCAAAGTTCAGGCCGAGCGGCTCGCCCTCCTGCTTGCGGACCTGGACCGTGCGCGTGCTGCCGTCCGCGTCCAACAGCGTGAGCCTGAGGCGCGCGTCATAGCTGTAAAACTTGTAGTCCAGCACGTCGCGCACGGCCGCGCCGTCGATCATGAGGAGCGTTTCGCCCGGCTGCACGCCCGCGCGGGCCGCCGGCGAGCCGGGATCGACCGATACAATCTTGGAAGCCATGTTTGTCTTTTCTCCTCCCTTGTCGGGTCCGTTGCCGGCGCAGTTCCGGCACTCTTGGCAAAAAAATAGAGAAAGCATCGCGCTTTCCCTACTTTTCTCTTCTTTTTGCTTACGCCTCGGTCTTAACGACCTCACGGCCGTTGTAGTAGCCGCAAGCCTTGCACATTCTGTGGGAGAGCTTGTACTCGCCGCACTTCGGGCACTTGGTCATGCCGGGAAGCGAGAGCTTCCAGTGGGAGTTACGTCTCTTATCACGTCTCGCCTTAGACGTCTTTCTCTTAGGTACTGCCATGTGGTAACACCTCCTACCTCTATGTTGTGAGAAATTTTGAAAACCATTCCATGCCTGTCATTCCCGGAAAAGCGGGAGGCCAGGCGATCAGTCCTGCCGGCCCTCGTTGCCTTCAAGCAGCTTGGCCAGGACCGCCATGCGCGGATCGGCCTGCTTCGACCCACAAGAGCACACGGACTCGTTGAGGTTGCAGCCGCAGGAGGGACAAAGTCCTTTGCAGTCTTGCCTGCACAGGTAGATCATGTCGACCTGCAGGATGAGCGCCGGGACAAAGATATCCTCGGCCTCAAATTCGTTGCCCTCGATGTGGAAGACCTCTTCTTCCTCCCCTTCGTCCGCGGCGTTGCGTGAGAGGACGACATCGACGTCGGCCGAGAGCGGGATCTGCAAGGGCTTGAGGCATCTGGCGCAGCAGGTGTGATATGTTGTTTTGACCTCGCCGGTCAGGCGCAGCACGTCAAGCTGATTTGTGACGGTGCCCGAATAGGTGACCGGGCTTTGGAAAGGCTTTGCGCCATAAAGGGTCTCGTCCGACAGGTCAGCCGTGCCGGAAAACGGGATCGTGTCGCTATAAGCCAGTTTTCTCAGATCAATCTTCATGACTACCTCACATGGTACATATAACAGTATACTATAATCATTTCCTGTTTGTCAACCGCAATATCACAAAAAAACATATTTTCTTTTGCCCTGCAATCGCTTATACTATTGATACGACAAGAAATCCATCTGCGTCACGGGAGGCATGCACTTGAGAGAATTCTGCATACAAAAAAACGACAGCGGCCAGCGGCTGAACAAATTTTTAGAGAAGGCGGTGCCCGCCCTGCCGGGCGGCCTGATGCACAAATACGTGCGGCTCAAGCGCATCAAGGTCAACGGGAAGCGCACCGAGCCGGCCTACCGCCTGTGCCAGGGTGATACGGTACAATTATACATCAACGACGAGTTTTTTGAAAGGCCTTCCGAGCAAATGGCCTTTCAAAAAATTGCGGTCCCGCGCGTGCAGGTTTTGTACGAGGATGACAATATCCTTTTGGCGGACAAGCAGCCCGGCATGGTCGTCCACGCCGACGAGCGCGGCGGCGCGGACACGCTCATCGCCCACATCCAGGCCTATCTGGCCCAGTCCGGCCAGTGGGACCCGCGGGACGAGGCCTCCTTTGTCCCCGCCCTGTGCAACCGCATCGACCGCAACACCGGCGGCATCGTCATCGCCGCCAAGACCGCCGAGGCGCTGCGCATCATGAACGACAAGATCAAAAACCATGAGCTGCAAAAGCGCTACCTATGCGTCGTGCACGGCACCCCGCGCCCGCGCGAGGCCAAGATCACCCACTTCCTGCGCCGCGACGAGGCCAAAAAGCAGGTCGAGGTCTTTTCCCGCCCGACGCCGGGCGCCAAGACCGCGCAGACCATCTACAAGGTGCTCGCCAGCCGGGACGGGCTGTCGCTCGTCGAGTGCACCCTGCTGACCGGGCGCACCCACCAGATCCGCGCGCAGATGGCCGCCATCGGCCATCCGCTTCTGGGCGACGGCAAGTACGGCACAAACGCCCAGAACAAGCCCTACGGCGAGACCCACCAGCTGCTCTACTCCTACAAGCTGACCTTCGCCTTCCAGGGCGAGAGCGGCGCACTCGAGCCGCTGCGCGGCCGCACCTTCACCGTGCGCGACGTGCCTTTTGTCCGCAAGTACTTCCCCGACTACCGCATCGGCGGCTGAGCGGCCGCAGCAAAAAAAGCGTGGAGCCAAACCGGCTTCACGCTTTCTGCTTTTTATGCGGCGATGCTGCCGACCGGGAAGGCCTTGCGGAACACAAAGCGCACGAAGGGGCCGGCCAGGATGAGCTGATAGGGCAGCGCCATGATGAAGTTGAAGGGGATATTGTGCAGCCAGGTCGTCAGCACCGTGGACCACATGCCGCTGTGCACGCAGCCCTCGACCGCGCCGTAGAGCGACATGATGATGACCATCGGGATGACCATGCAGGTCGAGATGGTGAGCACCATGCGGCGCGGGCTGCTGCCCTTGGGCAGCAGGAAGCGGAAGGCCACGCCCTTGGCCAGCTTGGAGACAAAGAACCAGTCGCAGCAGAAGGCAAAGATGTAGGCGATCGGGAATCCCATCCAGCCCGCCTGGATGCTGCCGAGGGACAGGCCGCCCTGGTGCAGCGATACATTATAAATGCTCATCCACAGCACCATGCAAAAGCACATGATGACCGAATAGATGAGGCTTTCCCGTTTGTTCTGAGGCATAGAAACCGTTCTCCTTTTTGTCTGAATTTTTTGATTGCCGATTCGTTCGATCACGCCGTTCGGAGAACCAAACGCTTTTCCCTCCTGCCAGCGTCCGTGGATTATTATAACAAATGTCCGCGCGCGCTCGTAATTGTGAGTTATTCCAAAATTTTGCCGTCCTGCCCGGCTGTTTCCATCCAGTTTGCGCAGGATATACCGGTTTTCCGGCGCTGGGCACAAAAAAGCAGCGGCAAAAGCCTGTGCTTCTGCCGCTGCCGTTTTTCTCATTCTGCGGATTACGCCGCCTCGTCCGCGCTGTCCGCCGTGCCGTTGAGCTTGGCTACGGTCGAATCGCGGAAGTCGGTGTAGACCTCGCCGGGCTCCAAGGTCACGCCCTTGATGGCCGCCAGTTCCGAGACGGTCACGAAGGCAAAACCGCGGTCTTCCAGGGTCTCCATGGCGCGGACGACGCCATCCAGCGTGCACTGGCGCAGGTCGTGCATGAGCACGATATCGCCGTCCTGTACGCTGTCCACAATGCGCTGGTAGATGATGTCCGCGTCGCGGTTCTTCCAGTCCAGGGTGTCGACGCTCCAGTTGATGATGGGCAGGCCGCTCTCCTTCATGCATTCCTTGACATTGTTGTCATAGGCGCCGCCGACCGGACGCATGACCGTGGGCTTCTGGCCGGTGTAGGACTCGATGAGCTCGCTGTTGGAGTCGATCTCCTCGTGCACGAACGAGCTGCTCTGGCCCTTGAGCGACTTGGAGGGGTGATTCATGGTGTGGTTGCCCAGCTCATGCCCTTCGGCCAGGTAGCGGTCCATGTGGGTGTGGAAGTCCTTGATGCGGTAGCCGCACATGAAGAAGGTCGCGTGGGCGTTGTGCTCCTTGAGCGCATCCAGCAGCCGGACCGTCAGTCCATCCGAGCCGCCGGTCGGCCCGTCGTCAAAGGTCAGCGCGATGTAGGCGTCGGCCTTGGGGATATCGGCCAAGCTCGGCAGGCCGGACGCCTCGGACGCGATGGCGTCCATCTGCATCTGGTGGCCCTCCAGCGCAAGGCCGGTCAGGGCGGCCATGCCCTCTGCGGGCTCGCAGTACTGCTTGCCCAGGGCGCCCGCCAAGTCGCTGACCTTGCAGTACGGCGCATCGTCGATGGTCTCCACCGCGATGTCCAGCCGGCGGCCGTCCTGCAGGAGCGCGCCATCCTCATAGGTCAGGCTGCCGTTCGAGATCTCGGACAGCGATTCTGCCGGGAAGTACAGGCTGCCGTCCTGCATGACCGCGCTCTCGCCGCCTGTGAGCTGCACGGTTTCATCTCCCAGCAGCACCGAGTTCGCGCCCTCCCGAATGACCAGGCAGTCCTTGAGATACTGCTGGACCGAATAGCCCAGCTTCTCCTGGGCCGCCGCCTTGAGCGAATCGATTTGGCCGTCTTCCAGGTCCCCGATGGTGCAGATGACATAGCCGCCCTCTGCCGGCGGATAGTAAGCGATCTGGCC
>DWWZ01000143.1 GCA_019119435.1 Candidatus Butyricicoccus avicola | reverse complement strand
TCAAACCATTTGAAAAGGAAAAACCCCGGAAACCGCGTAGTTCCGGGGTTTTTGACCACTTTTGATAAAGTTTAGCGCTTGCTGAACTGCGGAGCGCGACGGGCAGCCTTGAGGCCGTACTTCTTTCTCTCCTTCATTCTCGGGTCGCGGGTCAGGAAACCAGCAGCCTTGAGGGTCGGACGATACTCATCAGAATTTGCCTGCAGCAGGGCACGCGCGATGCCGTGACGGATTGCGCCAGCCTGGCCGGTGAAGCCACCGCCAACGACGGTGCACTCGACGTCGAACTTATCGGTGGTGTTCGTTGCCTCCAGCGGCTGACGAACGATCAGCTTCAGGGTATCGAGGCCGAAGTAGTTGTCGATGGTGCGGTTGTTGATCTTGATCTCACCGGTACCGCCCGGGAACAGACGAACTCTTGCAACAGAGGACTTTCTTCTGCCGGTACCGTAGAAATATGCTTTCTTAGGCGTATACATTGTTCATTATCCTCCTTACAAGATTACTTTTCCCATGCTTCGGGCTTCTGCGCGGCATGGCCGTGCTCGGCACCCTTGTAGATCTTCAGACGGGTCGCGGACTGGCGGCCGATCGAATTCTTGGGCAGCATACCCTTAACGGCCAGCTGCATTGCCTTCTCCGGGTTCTCAGCCATGAGGGTCTTGTACTGGACTTCCTTCAGGTGGCCTACATAGCCGGTGTGATGGCGGTAGTACTTCTGCTCGAGCTTCTTGCCAGTCAGGACAGCCTTGTCCGCGTTGATGATGATGACGAAGTCACCGCAGTCAACGTGGGGGGTAAAAGTAGCCTTGTGCTTGCCGCGCAGCAGCATTGCAGCGGTTGCAGCGGTACGGCCGAGGGGCTTGCCCGCAGCGTCCAATACATACCACTTGCGCTCAACGGTCTCTGCCTTTGCCATGAAAGTGGACATGATGCTTTCCTCCATATATTAGAAATAATTATTACAGCAAATCAATTGACTGAATTCTTATGCAATCAAAAGCGGCTCTTTGGAAGCCTTATTTATTAAACCACACCCAAAACAGAAAGTCAACAGCTTTTTTGCCCTTTTTAATTTATCCTCGGACAAACTCTTTCAATCTCATTTATTCTCTTATATTCTCTCGTTTTCTCTCATCTCATTTTATTTTTTCTTCTTGCCGGCTGGCCAGTTTTCTGTTATAGTTCCCTTAGACCAAAATTTGACCCCGACAGAAAGGATCTCCCATGCTGCAAAAACTGTTATCCTACACCCGCCGTGCCGTCGACCACTATCACATGATCGAAGCGGGCGACCGCATCGCGGTCGGCGTATCTGGCGGAAAGGACTCCCTGACGCTGCTGGCTGCCCTGGCCGGCCTGCGCCGGTTCTATCCCAAGCCCTATGAAGTCGTTGCTATCACGCTTGAGATGGGCTACGAGGACATGGACTTTGCGCCGGTACAGGCGCTGTGCGACACCCTTGGCGTTACATACATCCGCATCCCCACCCAGATTAAGCAGATTGTCTTCGATATCCGCAAGGAGGAAAACCCCTGTTCCCTGTGCGCCAAGCTGCGGCGGGGCGCGCTGCACGAGGCCGCAATCCAGGCGGGCTGCCGCAAGGTCGCGCTGGGCCATCACTTTGATGATGTAGTGGAAACCTATCTGCTCTCCCTCATGTATGAGGGCCGTATCTCGTGCTTCAAGCCTGTGACCTACCTTGACCGGGTGGGCGTGACGCTCATCCGCCCCCTGCTCTACACGCCCGAATACTTCATCCGCGCATTCGCCCAACGCCAGGCCCTGCCCATCGTGCACAATCCTTGCCCGGCAGACGGCAACACCAAGCGCCAGGAGGTCAAAGACCTGCTCAAGGCGCTGGAAAAACAAAACCGCGGCGTGCGTGAGCGCATCTTTGGCGCCATCCAGCGCTACCCGCTCGACGGTTGGGCGCCCGACACCACCCGCTACCGCTGACCCGCCTAGTTTGGCAAAAAAAGACCAGTCAACTGACTGGTCTTTTTGTCTGTCTGAATTTCTTTATTCGGCTGCCGCCTCAGTCGCAGTCTCAGCGGCCGGAGTAGTCTCTGCCGGCGTCTCAGCTGCCTCTGCGGTCTCGGCAGTCTCCTCTGCCGTGACCGAGATAGACGGCACAAAGGCCTCGTCGAAGTTGCCCTTTGCAATGTAGCCCATGAGCTCACTGAACATCAGGTCAGCCTTGCTCATCGCATCGTTTGCAATGGTCTCCGCCAGCTCGGTGGTATACGCGGCTGCCTTGGACTCATTCTGCTCCATGAGCGCGACGACCTCTGCGTCGGTCGCCTCCTGGTCTGCAATCAGCTTGTCCTCGTAATCGCTCCAGTATGCGCGCACATTGGCGCCGTTCTTGTCGCGGTCCAGCTCAGCCAGGGTGGACAGGCTGCGGAACTTCCAGTACGCGGAATCGGCGTTGTAGTCGATGGCCTCGACCTTGTAGGCGTCAGCCGTGTCGTTGATATTGCCGTAGGAGGGCAGATAGACTGCGTGCTCCGGGTTGCCCATGGTCATCCACAGCAGGCCTCCCAGCTCCTTCGGGTACTCGTCCTTAAACTGTACGATATGTGCCTCTGCAGAGCGCTCCGTGCCGATGGTGCGCACAGAGCTATCCTTCTCGGGAGTCTTTTCGGTGCCCTCATTGCGGTAGCGCTGCAGCTCCATGACATCCTTGACCGAAATCTTATCGGCCGCATCGTCGGGCGTAAAGAACAGGTCAAAGACCGGCGCATCATAGTCGACCGCATGGCCGAGGAAGTTCTGGCCAGCCCAGACACGGTCACGGTTGCCGCCCGAGATCGGCTCGGAATAGGACAGGGCTGCATGGAACTTGCCGTTGTACTCCTGATAGAAGCCGTTGTCCTTGGCAAACTGGATGAGGTCCTTGGATGCAACATAGCTCTCGGCATTGTTCAGATCGACATAGCCCAGCATAAAGCAGTTCGGGAAGACCGCAACCACATTATCCGGCACCTTGTAAGCAGCAAAGCGGTGGCCGGTGTAGATCTCGATGTACCACACCTCGTCCTTGTCCGAGATGGTGAAGACGTTGCCCTCGGCCGCGCCTTTCTCTGCCAGGATCTCCGCGACCAGGTTGACGCCCTCGCGTGCGCTCTTGACGCGCGGCAGGATCACGTCGACCATGTCGGCCTCACGCAGGCCGTCCTCCACATAGGGGTCTGCCGCCTGTGCCTTATCGTTTGCGCTGGCCGAAACCGTTGCGTCCACGCTGACACCGTATTCATTAAAGCCGATCTCGCCGTAATAGCCATCGGCCTGGATATCGGTATCGGGCACCGAGCTATACTGGTAGGCGGTGGAGGGCTGCGGATAGGTAAAGCCCGTGGTCACGTCCTTGAACATTTCGCCGGCCTTATAGGTCGTGCGCGGATGTACGATGAAGTTCTTCGCGTGGTTGGCAGAGATGTCCTCGGTACGCGCAACGATCGTGCTGCCGTCCTCGGTCCAGTCGCTGCCGACGATCGTGCCCGTGCAGGCAAGCGCCGGCGTGATCGAGGTCAGCGCCATCAGGGACGCAAATACCGCTGCCATAGTCTTCTTTTTCATAAATCATTCCCCCATCTTCCGCCGGCGGTGTCTTTGGCCGGGGCGGTTGAATATTTAAACATTACACTTACATATTTAATCACAATCAATCGGAAATTGCAAGCAGATTTTGACAGGTTCCTTCAAAAACTTTTTTACAAGATTCCGAGGTGTTCCAGCAGGATTTTGCAGCCCAATAGGATCAGCACAGCGCCGCCAGCGAATTCCGCATGGGACTGAAACTTTTCGCCTACCCCGCGGCCAAGGTAGATGCCGCCAACCGAAATTATACAGGTCACACAGCCAATCAGTCCAACCGCCGGCACAATGGACACGCCCAAAAAGGCGAAGGTCACGCCGACGGCCAGGGCGTCGATGCTGGTCGCAACGGCCAAGGGCAGCATGGCGCGCGGGCCAAAGGCCGCGTCCACTTCTTCCGGTTCGCCGCGCGATTCGCGGATCATCCCAAAGCCGATAAAGCCCAAGAGCAGAAAAGCAATCCAATGGTCTATGGCGCCGATCAGGGACTGGAAACGGATGCCGAGCAGATAGCCCACAAGCGGCATGAGCGCCTGGAACCCGCCAAAATACAGCCCGACCGCCGCGGCATGCCTGGGCCGCACGCGCGGAACCGACAGCCCCTTGCAGACCGAGACCGCGAATGCGTCCATCGCCAGGCTCACTGCAATCAGAAACAGTTCCAAAAAATGCATATCGTGTTGACTTCTCCTTTTTCTCGATGTCTGCGCCGCAGACGCCCCCAAAAAAACACACATACCAGCGGTCTGCGGGCAAAAAATCCCCCGGCGCCGCAGCGCACGGGGAAACTGCCTCCCCATGCAGTGCGCACAGGCGCGCTGCATGGTCCTATTATATTACTACGCTTTGCCTTTTATTGCAATAGGCGGCCTCACATCCGCCTGCATGCCCGCCTGGCGTACAGCAGGGTCGCCGCATAGACCGCCAGGACGAGCGGCACTGTGACGAGCAGCGCCGGATAAAACAGCCGCGTGTCCGCTTGCGCAAACAATTCACCGCCCAGGATAGGCCCCAGCGTCATGCCAAGATCCAGCCCCACATAATAGGTGCTGTTGGCCAGGCCGCGCTTGCCAGGCCCGGCCAGCAGAATGGCCGAGGACTGGCAGACCGAGCACATGATCCCATAGCCGCCTGCCATAAACGCGGCAGCCAGCACCATGTGCAGGTTGGTGCGCAATCCGGCCAGCAATAGGATGCTGACGGCTGCGCTGGCCGCGCCCGCGCACAGGAATACGCCAAACGGCAGACGGTCAAACCACTGCCTGAGCGACAGGCGCAGCACGAGCAGCACCGCCGCATAAAGCGGGAAAAACAGGCTGACCGACACGTTCACGCCCCGCGCTTCCACATAACTGACCAAGAAGGACTGGGTCGCACAGTATGGGATGGCAAACAGCATGATGACGAGCGCCACAGGGATCACCTTGGGCTCAATAAGCTGCAGCCGCCCTCTGCTGGACGCGGCCGGTGCGGCGGCCGGCTCCCCCTTGTCGCCGACGAACTGGATGATGAGCACGGTCAGCACGCCAAATGCCGCCGCGATCAAGAAGGCTGCACGATAGCCCAGAGACTGATAGACCGACACGCCAATGGCCGGCGCGATGGCCATGCCCAGGGCGTTCATTGTGCCGTACAGGCCCATGCCCGAGCCGATCTTCTCCCGCGGCAGCAGGTTGGACATCCAGGTCGACATGCACACCGAGCAGCAGGCAAAGCCCACCCCATTGATTAGGCGCGCCGCGATCACCATCGCCTCATTGCCGGCCAGCACATAGCCCGCACAGCCGATCAAGATCAGGCCCGCGCCCACGAACGATACCTTATACTTGCTCAGGCGGTCGGCCAGATTGCCGGCGAACGGCCGGCAGACGAGCGAGCACAGGTTCATCAGCCCGCCGATCATGCCCATCAGCGCGGCGCTCGCGCCCAGGCTGCCCGCAAACCCGGTAATCAGGGGCGTGACCAACATGGTGCTGGACATATAACAAAAGCTCGCCGCCAAAATCAAGATGATATCCTTTGAATAGACTTTCTGTTTCATAGCACCCTCCATATCACGATCCCGCCTGCTGCGGCCGGATTGGCCAGCCCGCAGGGCAAGCGGTCAGGTTTGCTCGACATTGTTCAGCGCCGCCTGCAGCAAGGCATAAAACGTATCCTGCTGTTCCTGATTCATGTTATGCAGCAGCCGGCTTCCCGTCCGGGTGCCATTGCGTATCAGCTGCTGTCCCAGAGCCTCGCCCTTTTCGGTCGTCCGGATGCACTGATACCTGCCATCCGCCTGCGATCTGCGCGCCTGGAGCAGCCCCTTTTCCTCCATCCGCTGCACGATCCCTCTGGCGGTCTGATGGGTCACGCCCAAATGATGCTTCAAATCCAGAATGGCCGCGTCCGGATGCGCCAAAAAGAACTGCAAGCTGTCCGCCTGCGCGGTCGTCAGACCAAGCGCCCGCACATGGCGGTCCCGGTTTTGGACGATCTGGTTGGACAGCCGCAGGATGAGCCTTGCCAATTCATATTCCCGTGCTGGTTTTTCCGTCACAATCACCTCCCTGCCCCGCAATAAACAGCATACTGTATATTATAGGGCAACGATCCCCCGCTGTCAACGTACGTTTCCGGGCGCGTGGCTATGGCAGGAAAAGACCGGCTATCCGGGGATCCCGGCAGCCGGTCTCTGCATTCAGTTCTTTTTCCGCGCAATCGCCTTGCGTGCAGCCGCGGCGATGTCTTCGGCCATGAGGTGATATTCCCGCATCAGGAAATCCTGCGGGCCAACCTGTCCGAAGCGGTTCTGGATGCCGATGCGCTCAAGCGGCACCAAGCATTTTTCGGTCAGCAGGCCGGAGACAGCCGCGCCAAGGCCGCAGGAAATCTGGTGATTCTCCGCCGTGACCAGGCAGCCGGTCTCTGCGGCCGCCCTGAGAATGAGCGCTTCATCCAGCGGTTTCCAGGTCGGCATATCGATCACGCGGGTCGAAATCCCGTCCCGTACCAACATTTCCTGCGCCTTGAGCGCCTCATCTACCAGGATTCCGGAGGCGATGACGGTTACGTCCGTGCCGTCCCGCAGGACGATTCCTTTACCGATCTCAAACTCTGACCCGTCTGCATAGATCGTGGTAAATCCCTTGCGAATCAGCCGCATATAAGACGGCTGTCCGCACGCCGCCAGCTTTTTGATCAGCGACTTGGTCTGCACAAAATCGCACGAATCGATGACCACGGCATTCGGTATGGTCATATACAGCGCACAATCCTCAAACGGCATGTGGGTCGCGCCATTGAAGGCCGCGGTCACGCCAGGATCTGAGCCAATGACATGGACCGGCAGTTCGGAATACCCTGCGGACAAGAACGCCTGGTCGAACATGCGGCGGGAAGCAAAGCAGCCGAAAGAATGCACAAATACGGTCAGGCCGGTCGCCGCCATGCCCGCAGCAACCCCCATCGCATTCTGTTCGGCAATGCCCGCATTCAGGGCACGCGCCGGATATGCTTCGCGCAATTTTCCGGTGTTGATGCATCCCATCAGGTCACAGTCCACGTGTACCAGCTTTTCATTTTCCGCCATCATCTCCAGCATCGCCTCGACATAGCCGTCTCGATTGGCGCGGCTGTCCTTTTCATGTTTCCCAATCAAGGTTACGCTCATCTTGTTTCCCTCCCTCACTTCTCATGCTTGACCGCTTCCAGAGCTGCCTGCGCTGCCGCGATCGCCTCTTCCCACTGTTCCGGTGTCGGCTGTGAGGAGTGCGCGCCCGTGGGCTCTGCAAAGGTCGCCCCCTTGCCCTTCACGGTGTTTAGAATCAGACAGCTCGGCTTGCCCTGGCAGGCGCAGGCGCGCATGATGGCATCGTAAATCTGCTCCACATCGTTGCCATCGGCCACATCGATCACATTCCAGCCAAACGCATCAAACTTGGCGCCGATGCCTTTGCCATGGCCCATGACGTCTGCCACCGCGCCATCGAGCTGCCGCTTGTTGTCATCGACCAGGCAGATCAGGTGATCCAGCTTATAATGTGCGGCAAACTGCGCCGCCTCCCAGATCTGGCCCTCATCGGCCTCGCCGTCACCGATCGCGACGAATACACGGCTGTCCCGTCCCTGTATCCGGTTTCCGATCGCCGCGCCGACCGCTTCACTCATGCCTTGGCCGAGCGAGCCGGTCGTCAGGTCAACGCCCGGCGTCTTGTTCCGGTCGGTATGGGACGGGAATTGCGTCCCTGGCTGGTTGAGGGTATATGCCGACTCTATTGGATAATACCCCATCAGTCCCAGGGTCGCGTACATCACCGGCCCGCCATGTCCCTTGGACAGCACGAACCAATCCCGCCCTTCCCAGCGGGGATGTTTGGGATCGATGCGCATCACCTCGCCGTAAAGTACGGCCATCGCATCTGCCATCGACATCGAGCCGCCAACGTGGCCAAATCCACGCGACGCGATGATTTTGAGCGTCTCCAGGCGAATCTCCGCCGCAAGCACCCGGAGCCGGTGCAACTTTTGCTGGTCCATAAGTTCCTCCTTTGACCGTCCTAGTGGTTTATCTTTAGATCCTTGCGATTGTGCGGGCAAGCTCCTTCTTTCTGTCCATGTTGGCCTGCCGTGCAATCATGATCCGCTGTGCCTGGGGCGAGCCCGCGCCGTGCATGGACTCGGGCAGATAGCCGACGGCCGCAGTTCCCATGGTCAGGTTCTCAATCAAGCGCAGCACGCGCATGCGGTCTTCGGTCGGGACCGAAGCGACACCCTTGAGGTACTTTTCGATGTAGTCGTGCGTTGCCGGGTTGCGGTAGTCTGCCTCGCTCGGCTGGGTGACCATCAGGCCGCCCGCGAGGTCCTGTGCCAGGCGCGCGATCTCATACGGGAAGCGGGTGACGTTCTGTTTGCAGACGTTGGCGAGCAGCAGGTCAATGAGATAATTGCCCGCCTTGGTGGGCGCGCCCTGGCTGGAGCATGCGATGCCGCAGCAGTACAGCGTCTCGTTGAGATGCACCATCTCGATGAGCTTGTCCGTGACATGGCTGGCCTTGGCACAGCCGGCCATCTCGGTCGCCAGCGCGGTCGCGCCGATCAGTACATCGCCCACGCCCACCTTGCAGCCGCCGTAGGACTGCCGGTGATAGCCCGCAAACCGCTCGACCATCATGCCGGCAAATGCGGTCTCGCCGTTAAGGAAGATGCGCTCATTCGGAATAAAGACATGGTCAAAGATCACCAGGACCTCATGCCCGCCATAAAGCTTATTGCCAACGTCAATGTCGTTGTACTGCTCCAATTTGCGTGTATCACAGGACTGCCGGCCCAAGATGAGTGTGATACCCGGAGCGTCCGTCGGGCAGGCAAAGGAGACCGCATAGTCCTCGTCCCCCTGCCGCATGGACAGCGTGGGCATGACCAGTACATAGTGCGAATTCAGATATCCCGTCTGGTGTGCCTTTGCCCCCGTGACATAAATGCCGTCTGGCGTGCGCTCGACCACATGCAAAAACAGGTCGGGGTCTGCCTGCTGGGACGGCGGCAGGCCGCGGTCCCCTTTGACGTCGGTCATGGCGCCGTCCACCGCCCAGTCATGGTCCTGTACATCGGTCCAAAACCGCTTGAAGTTTTCGTGGTACGCCGTGCCGCACGCGGCGTCGGTCTCATATGTCGTGGAGAACACAGCGTTTGCCGCGTCCAGGCCCACACATCGCTGGAAGCAGGCCGCAGTCTTCTGGCCCAGAAGGCGCTGCATCTTGACCTTCTTGATAAGGTCATCTGTAGATTGGTGCAGGTGGGTAAAGCGATTGATCTTCCTGCCGGTCAGGCTGGACGTTGCGCACATGAGGTCCTCATACTGTGGGTCCTCAGCCAATTCGTAGGTCGCGGCAAAGGAATTGAGCGACGGACGCACTATCGGGTCGTCTACTACATTCTCCACCCGCTCGCCAAACCGATACAGGTTCAAATGGAGCTCCCGCAGCGATGCAATATACTGTTCTTTTGTCATCATGGTCGATTGCCTTCTTTCTAGCTCAGTCCAAAAATATGCCCGGCGATTCTGCCGGCCTTGTTGCGCTGCTTCTAGTGTATCAGTACCGCGAAAGTTTTTCTTCTAACTTCTTGGCGACTTGCAACTTCTCATGGCTTGTTGCCTAAAAAATGCTCTTCTGGCACTGTTTTCCGAAAAATCCCCATTTTTCCGCCGTCAAATACACAGTTTCTCCCTGCCGCGCACAGGCATCGATACTGCACATGTCGGCTGTTTTTTTCCAATATCTCGTTTTTTGCCGCCGTGCCCTGCGTTTTTCCGGCGGATAGTCCCCTTAACATGAGCCTGTCCCGGATAAAAACCGGGGGAATCTCAAGATTTTGGCAAAATGCGCCCACAGATTTCTCGCCCTGCCTCATGACCATCGGCGTGGCGCGCCGTATTTTTTTGTTTTGTTGCGCGCTTTTGGCTCCCTGCGCGCATCCGTCCGCCCTGGTTTTTCTATATCCTTGCGATACTGCGGCAAGCACATGAAACTAAAAGAAATTACCCTGTGCAGGCGGTATACTATAGCCAGAAAGAAAAACAGGGCGCCGCGCGCCAAAACACGATATCTATTGCTTTAGAAAGGAGCTCCCACCATGTTGTTTGCGATTGCAGCTGTTGTGATTCTCTTTGCCGACCTCTATCTGACCCGGGACGTGCCCGCATACTATCCGCCCCAACGGGACGAATACGATTATCGCTAATTCTACTACTCTCTTTCTTCTCTGCTGCCGCCCTCGCGCTGCCTGCGCCTGGGCGGTATTTTTTTAATGCGCCCGTGTACAACACAAAAGAAAGCGCCGCACGGCCTTGCCGTCCAGCGCTTTCTCTCTCTGTTCATCCCTCTGCCGCCGAGCGGAAGGACTGCCGGAACTTTCCCGGCGACATCCCTACATTCTTTTTGAACATCGCATTGAAGTGGCACACACTGCTGTAGCCGAGCCGGTCTGCCACCTCGGCCACGGGCAGCTCGGTATTCATCAGCAGCTCCTGCGCCTCGCCGATACGGCGCTTCATCACATACTGCATCGGCGGCACGCCGAACTCCTGTTTGAACACGTGGGACAGGTAGTATTCACTGATGTGCAGACTGTCCGCCACTGTGCGCAGGGTCAGGCCCTCGCTGTGATGGCCATCCAGGTACCGCCGGATGCGGTAGGCCAGGACCGAGGGCAGTTCGCTCTGCTCAATTGTTTTCATGCGTGCACGGCTGCTCAAAAGCGCCTGCGTCAGCAGCAGCATCGAGGACGCAAGGCTGCTGCACAGGTTGCCCAGATGGGCGGTGTCTGCAGACAACAGATAGATCAGCCGCATCAATTCCCCGACCTGCCCGGCGAGCTGGCCGCAGGAGACCACCGGCCAGGTCTGCTCATCGATAATGCAGCCGGGCGGCAGGCCCTCGACCTGTACGCCGGCGATCGCAATGCTGTAGGAGTGGATCTCCCGCACAAGGGCTGGGTCCTCCCCATGCAGTACCCCGGCATTGCACACCACGATATCCCCCTGGCCAATCGGATACGAACGGCCGTCTACCATATACTGCCCGTTCCCTCCATGCACATAAAATAGTTCAAGCTCCTGCTCATGGGTGTGTGGGAAAACCGCCTGCTTATTGTTGGCCGCCCGGTCGATCAGCGTACAGTTGACAAATTTCGGCAGTTGGCTTGCTGGCTGTGCCATACGCGCTCTCCTTTCTGCTATCACAAGATTTCGCTATCGTTTTCTGATTTTTCCCAGTTTTCCCTGGATATCCCGCCGTTTTTTCCACAAGAACCCGCTCACGCGCCTGCAGGTTTTTCGCTTATAATAATTGCAGATAAAGCACAGAAACCTCAATAAGTGCATCAAAGCGCACGGGAATCTGCGGACACAGGTATTTCGTTTCCTATACTTAGTTATAGCATACGTGCCGGTTCTCCCGCTTCTAATATTTTGCTTTTTCCGTGCGGCGCAGACAAGTCAACCGATCATCAAAAAGGAGAGTGCATGGAAATGAAAAAGGTACGCATTGGTCTTTTGGGCGCTGGACGCATCGGAAAGCTGCACGGTGAAAATCTCGCGCATGCGGTGCCGGAAGCCGCACTGTACGCGGTGGCTGACCCCTTTATGAATGACGCCACGCGCGCTTGGGCGGCCGACATGGGCATTGAAAAATGCTACAGCGATCCGGAGAAGATCTTCAGCGATCCGACAATCGACGCAGTCTTTATCTGCTCCTCCACGAACACCCATGCCGACTTTATCCTGCGCGCCGCGCAGGCCGGCAAGCATATCTTCTGCGAAAAGCCGATCGACACCGACCTGGGCAAGATCGAGGAGGCGCTTGCAGCGGCCAAAAAGGCGGGTGTCAAGCTGCAGGTCGGCTTCGTCCGCCGCTTTGACCACAACCACAAGATGGTGCATGACACCGTGGCCTCAGGCCGCCTGGGCAAGCCCAACATCGTCAAGGTCACCTCACGCGACCCCGATCACCAGTCCATGGACTATATCAAGGTCTCCGGCGGCATCTTCCTGGACATGACCATCCACGATTTCGATATGGTCCGCTATCTGGCAGGCAGTGAGGTCACCGAGGTCACGGCCTACGGCGCAGCGCTGTCGGGCGCAGGCTATGAGCAGTATGGCGACGTAGACACCGCAATCGTCATGATGAAGTTTGAAAACGGTGCGCTGGGCGTGATCGACAACAGCCGTGCCGCGCATTATGGCTATGACCAGCGCACCGAGGTGCACTGTGACAAGGGCTGCGTGCAGGTCGCAAACGATTTGAACGACATGTCCATGATCTCGAGCGCCGACGGCGTGGAGATCGCAAAGCCCACCTGGTTCTTCCTAGAGCGCTACAACAATGCCTTCATCGCCGAGGCCAAGGCCTTTGTCCATGCGGTACTCACCGACACCGAGACGCCGGTCACCGGCTTTGACGGCCTGCAGCCGGTCAAGATCGCCATGGCTGCCGCCAAGTCCCTCCAGGAGCACCGCCCGGTGCTGCTGTCTGAAATTGGGTGAACCCGATGAAAGATTTTGTTATCACCATCAGCCGTGAATACGGCTCCGGCGGCCACGACATCGGCCGCCGGCTGGCCGAGCTGCTTGACGTCCCGTTTTATGACCGCGAGATCGTCGAGTTGACCGCCCAGCAGCACAATCTGGATGCCGACAACCTGCTCGATATGGAGGAACAGTCCCGCACCCCCCTACCCTTTGGGCTGGGCGGCCTGGGCGTTGCGTCGGACAACAGTGACCGCCTGTTCGTCCTGCAGTCCCAGACCATCATCCAGCTCGCGCGCAAGCCCTGCGTCATCGTCGGCCGCTGCGCCGATTTTGTCCTGCGGGACCATCCAGGCCGCTACAGCTTTTTCATCTATTCCGGCCTGAAGCAGCGTCTTGCGCACACTCAGCAGCATCACCGCACCTATCGGAACGCTGGCGCGCAGGAAGTGGCCCGCATGGACCAGCGCCGTGCTGCATACTACAAGTATTTTACCGGCCAGGAGTGGGGCAAGCCCGCAAACTATCACCTGTGCATTGACAGCAGCATGCTCGGCCCACGCACGGCCGATATCCTGGCTGCATATGTCCAACTGGCAGCCAAGGACCGCCCGGAAGGAGGGAACTAACCGATGGAACCTGTCAAGACCGTACAAGGCACGGCCAGCAGCGCCCCGCTGACCTGGGGCACCCGCATCTCTTATGGCCTGGGCGACACAGCATGCAACGTCGTCTTTGGCATGATCACTGCGCTGCTGACCCTCTTTTATACCGATTACTGCGGCATTTCGGTCGCATCGGTCGGTCTGGTCATGCTGATCTCGCGAATTTTTGACGGTACCTCAGACGTGATCATGGGCATCATCGTCAATCACACGAAGTCCCGCTGGGGCAAGGCGCGCCCGTGGATCTTGTGGATGGCCGTGCCCTACGTCATCTGCGCCATCGCGATGTTCTGCGTGCCGCAGTCGAGCGAGACCATCCAGTTCTGGTATATCTTTGTCACCTATAACCTGTGCACCACCGTGTGCTACACGGCCATCAACGTGCCATACGGGACGCTGTCCACCATGATGACGCGCTCTTCCCACGAGCGTGACCTGCTCTCTGTCGTACGTATGGCCCTGTCCCCGGTCGGCAAAATCATCGCCGTCACCTTTACTATGCCGGTCGTGCGCCTGTTTGGCAATGACCAGGCCGCCTGGATCAAGACGATGAGCATCTGGTGTGCGATCGCACTCGTGCTGCTCATCATCTGCTTTGCGCGCTGCAAAGAGACCGTCAGCTTTGAGGCGCAGAAAAACGCCCAGCCCAAGGTGTCCGCAGGCCGCAGCCTCAAGGCTTTGTTGACAAACCCATACTTTTGGGCTACCCTAATCCTGTGGACCGTGACCTGCGTGCATACCACGATCATCGGTACCGACCTGCCCTACTACTGCCGCAACATTTTAAGCGCAAACGGCGGCGACGGCGACACCATGTACAGCATTATCTACACCGCTGAGATTGTGGTGCTGATCCTGGGTGCAATGCTCTGCCCCATGCTGCTCAAACGCTTCAACAAGCGCGACCTATCGCTTATCGGCTGTGTTATTGTCGTGGTCTCTCACGCGCTCATCCTGCTCAATCCCATGAGTTTCGGTTGGGTCCTGGCCATGACGATCATCCGCTCGCTGGGCCAAGCGCCGCTGACCTCGGTTGTCTTCGGCATGATGGGCGACGTCGTCGAATACGGCCAATGGAAGAGCCACATCCGGCAGGAAAGCCTGATCTTTGGCGGCGGCTCGCTCGGCTTTAAGATCGGCACCGGTGTCACGAGCGCGGTCATGACCGCCATGCTTGAGGGCGCGGGCTTCCTCAGTTCGACCACGGGCGGCGCCGTGCAGCCCGAGTCGGCCAAGGCCATGATCCAGACGATCTTCCAGTGGGGCCCCATCCTGATCTGGGCGGTCGCGATCCTCGTTTTGCTGTTCTATAAACTGGATAAAATCTATCCCAATATCATGAAAGACCTCGCCGAACGCGAAGCGCGCGGCGAAATGTAAGGAGAATGCATCATGCTCAAGCTCGGATTCAATGAGGCGACCTGCAAGGAAAATTCCAGCGTGGAAAAAGACCTGGCGCTGTGCGAAAAATACGGCTATGACTATATCGAACTGCGTCTGGATATGCTCAAGGACTACCTGAAGACCCACACCGTGGACGACCTCAAGGCGTTTTTTTCCGGCAGCCACCTCAAGCCCTTTGCCTTCAATTCCATCGAGAACATCAACTTCTGCACGCCCGCCGCGTGGAAGGAGCTCGTCGAGCTGTTCACGTTCGGCTGTGAAGTGGCCCAGGCCATCGGCAATCCCTATCTCATCGTGGTGCCCACCGTGACCGACAAGGTATGCACCATGAACGAAAAGGAAGTCTTTGACGACTCGGTCAAGGTTCTTGGCCAGCTCGCCGATATCGCCGAGCCCTATGGTGTCAAGCTCTCCTTCGAGCCGATCGGTGACCGCCGCTGGTGCGTTAACAGTGTGCGCCAGGCGCTCGAAATCGTGCAGGCAGTAAACCGTGACAGCGTGGGCCTGACCATCGACTGCATCAATGTTTATCTGCACGATAAGTGCGCAGACGTCGATTTCATCCGCAAGGTCCCCAAGGACAAGCTGTTTGTCTTCCACATCAACGACTGTGAAGATCTGCCGCTCGGCATTCTGGACCATTGCCATCGTCTGATGCCGGGCCGAGGCGTCATCCCAATCCAGCAGGTGGCCGATGCCGTGCGCGCCACAGGTTATGACGGCCCCGCATGCCTCGAGCTGTTCCGCCCGGAATACTGGGCTATGGACGCCGAGGAGGTCATCCGCATGGGCGCCGAGACCACCCGCCCCTTCCTCTAATATACGCGACCCTCATATAAAAGGGCCAGACACGCTATGTGTCTGGCCCCTTTTTGCGCTGTACGCTTCCCACGCGCCATTATTACGTCTCGCCCGGGCCCGAAACCTGTCGGGCGCCCTGCTCTGCGCGCCGGGCTGCGATCATTTTGGCATAGCGATCCTGCCGCACACTTTTCCCGCGTCCTGCGCAGACCGGGCAGCCGCACCGGCGTGCGCCGGCGCGTGAGCCAATGATCGCC
>DWWZ01000142.1 GCA_019119435.1 Candidatus Butyricicoccus avicola | reverse complement strand
TAAGTAATCACCCCGTGTGATTGACCCATCAAGTTCACACTTGAGTCCAAAAAGGGACGCCCCTTCTGGGGCGTCCTTTTTCTTGCTCTGCGTTTTTTTGCGCGCAAAAAGACGGCCCTGCCGCACTTGACAGAGCCGTCCTTCCACCTTATAATAAAGGTGTAGAGCAAACCGTTACGGTTGGCCGCAAGATGAAGATATTGCAAAATGCAATAACCGCTCTCTAGCCCAGAGCGGTTATTTGCGTCTTATGACATTGTAACATAATTTTCCAGGCCCTTCCCGCAAAAGCGTCCCGTTTTGGGGCGCTTTTTTACAAATATATTTCATTTTGCCCCAGCCTATTGTCCATCTTCCCGCCGCCCGCTATACTGAGGATAAGAACAAATCCTGCCCACGGAGGTGGTCTTTTCTATGTTCCGCAAATTCTCCCGCGTGCTGGTCCTGACCTGCGCGCTGGCCCTGGCCCTTCTCGGCTCGGCCCTGGCCGCCGCGCCGGCGGGCTCGCTCTTCGCCGTGCCCCAGACCGGCATCGACGGCGTCGAGCGCTGGGGCTACATGAACGGCTCCGGCGACATCGTCATCGACTGCGCCTATTCGGCCGCCGAGCCCTTTGATGAATCGGGCGTTGCCGCCGTCTATAACGACTCGGGCGAGGCCGCGCTCATCGACGCCAAGGGCGCCGTCCTGACCGGCTGGCAGCCCGCGCCCGAGTCCATTGAATACCAGGACGGCATCGCGGCCTTCCGCTATGACGACCGCACGGTCTTTTTCAAGTCCTCCGGCGCGCGCATCGGCGAGTATGCGGGCGCGGTCGGCTTCCCGGCCGATGAGCGGGTGTGCGTCCGCACCGGCCAGGGCGAGGACGCCCGCTACGGCTATGTGGACCTGTCCGGCGCGTCGGTCATCGCCCCGGTCTATCTCGAGGCCGGCCAGTTCTCGGGCGGCCGCGCGCTCGTGCGCGACCTGCAGGGCAACTGCCACCTGATCGGCACGGACGGCCGCGAGCTTGCCGCCCTGCCGGCCGGCGCCGACCCGGCCGACCTGACCATCTACAACGACAGCGTCATCATCCTCTTTAACCGCGCGGGCAAGTACGCCCTGTACTCGGTCCAGGACATGCGCTTCGCCACGACCTACGCCTATGACGAGATCCTGCCTTTCGACGAGGACCGCGCGATGGCGCGCGTCGGCACCGACTGGGGCCTGCTGACCGTCGTCGGCACCGAGGCGGTGGGGCCGACCTATCCGTATATGAGCTATATGGGCGACGGCCTGTACGCCGTGCGCGGCGTGGACGCGGGCGCGTCGGTCATCGACGGCAATGGGAAGGAGATCTACCGCACGGATACCTATGCCGGCGGCTTCCAGACCTTCCGCTACGGCATCTCCTGGCACGGCACGGCCGAGGGCGACATCGTGTTCTTCAACGCCTCGGGCACGCTCAAAAAGACGGTCTCCGGCATCGAGACGCCCGAAATCGTCGCCTCCACGGTCGCGCGCGTGCAAAAGGACGGCCGCAGCCAGTATATCAATATCTATAACGGCCGCACGCTCTATGACAATGTCCGCGCATACGACCTGCCCGGCGGCATCCACGTCGAGACCGAGACCTATGAGCGCTACCTCGGCATGCAGGAGGACGGCACCGAGTATGGCTGGCACGTCGAATACCCGCGCCTGAGCGGCATGCAGGACGAGGCCGTCCAGACCCGCATCAACGACGCCATCCGCGACTTCTTCACCGCCGGCCCCAATGGGCAGTCCGGCCGCATCGCGCTGAATGCGACCTATGGCCTGTCGGTCGAGGGGGACGTGCTCGTCGTCTGGGCCAGCGGCGTGAGCGACCTCGGCGAGGCCGCGACCATCTGGGACATCTCCATCGGCCTGGACCTCAAGACCGGCGCACGCTACACGGCCGAGAACGACCTGTTCAACGACCGGATGTTTGAGGTCACAACCAAGCTGCTGCCCCAGTCCGCGCCCTACTACAGCTCGCCCCGCATGGACGCCGACGGCGTCACCTTCTTCCGCGACTATCCGGCGACCGGCACCGCCCTGCCGTACACCGAGAGCATGCACCTGACCTTTGACCAGCTCGCCGAGGCCATCAACTTTGACGGCGCGTGCTACCGCGCGCTGACCGGCTTCACCGGTAAGGTCTACGACGACGTGCCGTACAGCCATTGGGCCTTTGACTATGTGGCCGAGGTCTCGTCGCGCGGCCTGATGACCGGGGACGAGACCGGCTTCCGCCCGGATACCCCCATCTTGACCAGCGAGGTCTGCGCGGCCGTTGCCCGCGTGCTGGACTTGCCGGATGGCACGATGCCCGGTGTGGACGCGGATAAATGGTACGCAGGCGAACTGGGCGCAGTCTATGAGGCCGGCCTGCTGGACGGCTTTGACGTGTATTGGTTCGACCCTGAGGCGGTCATGACCCGCGCCGACGCCATGCAGCTGCTGGCCAACGTCCTGGCAGAGCAGGGCCGCGCGGGCGCAGAGATGAGCGCGAGCGAGGTCATGCAGACGCTCTCGCGCTTCCC
>DWWZ01000141.1 GCA_019119435.1 Candidatus Butyricicoccus avicola | reverse complement strand
AGTTCTGATGTAGAAGATTATAGCGGTTGGAGCCATAATAAACCTGAGACCAAACTTTCCGGCGCAAAGGCTTCCGGCAAGTGTACGTTCTACAAGGGTTCTACCTCCAAGACCGTTTCACTTTTGATGACCTGTTCGCCCGATGGTGATATCTCCTAACGGCGTTCGTATTTGTCGTTTTATCTATGCGTCCTGTTCATTTGCACACTTTATTTATGCAAATTGTACATCATTTCCCTTTAGATTCGTCCAAGGCGCAAATAGTATCCGGCAGTTAAGTCTGCTATACTATACTTATCCCCAAAGTCCAACTCGTTCTCTTTTCAAAAGCGGTCTGCCTCCGGCAGGCTGCTTTTGTTTTTGGGGACATTTATAAAAAAAGAAGCGCCGTCAGCAGACGGCGCTTTTGGGGTTTGTTTTGGTTGATTCCCGGGGCGGACACCGGGAATCAAGAGGGGATTTCGCCCGTTGCGACGGGCGACCAGGTTCCACCTGGACGGGCCAGGCTGCGCGCCTGGACTGCGCCGGGCCTCAGGCCCGGACCCGATATCGCCTGCGGGCGGCTTTTCGGTGGTTAGCCGATACTCTCCTTAATCATACGGCCATCGCGGAGCAAACTGCGCAGGCGTTCGGTCTCGCCGTCGCGAATCGCGTCGCGGTAGTCGGTCAGGTGCTTAATAATCTCGTCGATCTCCTGTACCAGCGGTTCGCGGTTGAGCAGGAACAGCTCGGTCCACATATCCTCATTGAGCTTTGCGACGCGGGTCAGGTCTTTATAGCTGCCTGCCGAGTAGCCGTTATGTTTGAGTGCTTCGGGGCTTTTGATGTAAGCCGACGATACGACGTGGCAGAGCTGAGACGTAAACGCGATCATGTGGTCGTGCTGTTCAGCCGAGCAGCGCACGACGCGGCCAAAGCCCAGCTGATCGAAGAATCCCTCGACCTCGTCGACCGCCCACAGGGGGCTGCTTTCGGTCTGCACCAAAATCATGCTTGCATTCTGGAACAGACTGGCCTCGGCGTAGGCGAAGCCGGAAAACTCCTTACCCGCCATGGGATGACCGCCGATATAGTGGACGCCGTGCGCCTGCGCCAGCGGCGTGATCGCATCCACCATGCACTGCTTGACGCCGACAAAATCCACAATGAGGCAGCCGGGCTTGAGCTTTTCCATGTGCGCTTGCAGCCAGTCGATCGTGGACTGCGGATACAGGCTGATGACCAGCAGGTCGGCCTGCGCCAACGCCGCGTCGTCAGCAAAGCCATCCAGCGTCCCTTCGGCAATCGCTTCCTCCGCCACGGCGCGCGTGCGGTTCCAGCCATAGACCTTGCAATCGGTATAGGCGCGCACAGCCTTGGCCATTGAGCCGCCCATGAGGCCCAGCCCCACAACCACTACGTTATGAATCATATCGGTTCCTCCTCAGGACATTGTTGATATGGCGGGACAGCGGCCAGAGCACCAGCCAGCAGACCAGCGCGCCCGCAAGGTTCAAAATCAGGTCATCGACGTCGCCGCTGCCGCAGGCCGTCATGACCTGGATGACCTCAACGGCCGAGATCATCAGGAACATACTGGGCAGGTACAAAAACAGGTTGCCCATCGGGCGGCACAGGCTGGGCAGGAAAAAGCCCATGGGCGCAAAGGCCGCCAGATTGCCGACCAGGTTGACCAGCGCGATCTCTGGGATATAGCCGCGGCCGTAGGCGCGCAGATAATTCCGGATGGTATAAAACGGCTCCAGGTTGATGCCGTAATGGATTTCCTCCCGGCCAAAGGCGCCGTCAAAAAACAGCAGGTTGAGCAGCATCCAGACATAGTATGCAAACAGCACCGCCAGCCACTTGCCCATGTGCCGCCGCGTGGGCGGAAAGACCAGGCTCCACAGGGCGATGAACGCCGCAGCAAACGCCAGCTTGACCGGCACGCCGACCGTAAAGCGCGGGTCCAGTTCGATATATAGGTCGAGCGCCGTCACGGCCAGCCACAGCACGAACGCCAGCGCCCGGATGAGTTTGAACACGGGATCACCGTCCTCCTCCGCGGACGCAGCAGCGTCCGTCCCTGCTATTATAGCACAGCGCACGTAGAATTTCCATAAAAATGCGCGGCGCGCCCGGCCGCACAAAAAAGCGTGCAGCCCAGTGGCTGCACGCTTCTGCTCACCAGCGCTTGCTGTCAAACGCTTGCTGCATCTTGGTGTATCGGTAGTTCTTGCAAATCTGCCGCAGGGCATAGAACAGCCAGACGGTCAAAAGCGCAGTAGAGATGGTCGTCAGAATGCCAAAAATACCGTTTTCGGTCAGGCGCAGGACGACGCCGCCGGCGGCGAACAGCCAGGTCACGCACACGGCGGGCAAAAAGGCGGCATCGTCCAACTCGGTCTGCAAGCTGCGCTCCGCGCCGCGCAGGGCGGCAAAAAATACCAGCTCGACCGCAAACGTCAACGCATAGTCCACAAACCGGACATACGCGCCCGGCCAGCCCGCGTCGGGCAGATATCCCATCACGTTCGCGCCAAACAGGGCGATGCTGACAAGCGCAGCAGCCAGCGGTCCCAGGCGCGCCCAGCGAAAGGACGGCAGGGTCTGGCATAGGTTCTTCATGCCCCACAGCACGAGCAGATACCCCAGCCAATCGGGCAGCACATCAATACGGCCATAAAAATAGAGATCCAAATGGTCAAGCAGCAGGCCTGCAAAGATCCAATTCATGCTTTATCCCCGCTTTCTCGCCTTTTTTGGCGCACTCTGGGCGGCTGCCTGCTTGGGGAAAACGTCCAGCAGGCGCAGGAGCAGCCAAACCTTTCCCACGAAGGACAGCATCTCGCAGACCAGTGCCGGGATGTAGAAGGGCATAATGGTGTCCAACAGCAGGCTATGGTCGGCCGCAAAGGTCTCGGCCGGCTGGCCCATGGTCACGAAAGCCATCGAGGCGGTCAGCGCCTTGCTCAGCGCGAAGGTGATGGCGTACAGCTTCCATGCCTTGTCCGCCCCGGGTTTGATCTGGGCGCTCATACGGCGCGCGCCGAGCAGCACCTGCCGTACGATCTCGATCTCCAATCCTACGAGCACTGCCGCGCCCAGCATGGCCACCACAAAGTAGCGGGGCAGTGCCGAGCCGGGGACAAGCGACTGGTCAATCACTAGGCCCGTACCGATGGTCTTGGCCAGCACATACGAGGCCCCGCACAGCGCCACGCCGCCAAGCGCCAACCACTGCATGCGGCGGAACTCCCGATCCGACTGGCTCTGCAAGAACGCGCCAATCAAAATCAGCACAAGGCCAAACAGTTCAGTAATCGACAGCGCAGTATGGCTGTCGATGCTCAAATTCAAAGGCAGGAGCTGGAGCGTAAGGCCCAGCAAAATCAGTTTCATGTGTCTTCTTCCTCCTCTGGGGATATGGCATAAATCGATGCAAGCTGCCGTGCGCGCACCGTATAGTCCCGCCAGGCGCGGTACAGCCAGACTGCGCGCAGCACACAGAGCGAGATACCCCCGGCTTTATACAGGATCGTCCCGGCACGCAAAAGTGCTACAGACGTCAGTCCCAGCACCGGTACGCAAAAGCTATAGAGCCATACGCCGGCTGAGGTCCGCCACAGCCCAATCAATGCGCGGCCATGCAGATCCCCATAGATCGGCTCCATCGCTCGAAGCGCACGATAAATCAGGTACCAGGTATAGAGCCACAGCGCACCTTGTACAGCATCAAGCAGGAACCGGACCGCTGGGGGCAGGCTGGCAGCTTTGCATATCAGCGCCAGGCCATCGGCCGCGATTGCTCCCAGCAGCCAAGGGCTCACCTGGGCAAAGCGCGGATGGACGGCGCACATACGCTGCAAACCCAGCCAGAGTAATATCCACCGCGTAACGCTCGTCAGGGCTCCAAGATGGGCCAGCGGGAAAAGCGATGCTGCGAATATATATCCCATAGATTCCCCGCTTCCTGTGTTGTGATATCTCTATCATATCGGAATCTGGGCCGGAAGTCCAGACTTATTTCCAGCGGGATGTGACTGCAGAATATCCAGAAAAAAACCGCCCATCCTTTTCAAATTCAGAATCGGATGGGCGGCCAGTATCAAGGGGCAGGCCTTGATACTACATGGACAATAGTATTATATCACTTGTCTCGGGTTTTGTATACCCCTTTTGCAAAAAACTTGATAAGATGCCGAATAAAGTCGGCAGGATGCGGCGTGCATGCAACACGAGGTGCAGCAGATTTGCTACAAAACCGCATATATAGGCATACTTTTGCAAATCGCAGCGTGCCGTAAAAGCGTTGCAACGGCATCAGAAAATACAAAAAATGCCGTCAAATGACTTCTTTCTATCATCTAACGGCATTGATTGTTTGGAGCTGTTGAACAGATTCGAACTGTCGACCTCTTCCTTACCAAGGAAGTGCTCTGCCTGCTGAGCTACAACAGCATATTGAATTTTTGTGGTGCCAAAAGAAAAATTTGGCGACCCGGATGGGGCTCGAACCCACGACCTCTAGCGTGACAGGCTAGCGCTCTAACCAACTGAGCTACCGGGCCATTTGGCAGGGGCAGTAGGGATCGAACCCACGGCACGCGGTTTTGGAGACCGCTGCTCTACCAGCTGAGCTATACCCCTATGTTCGATGCGGTTACGTCATCGGTCTGGTTCAGTCTTTGGTTTTTGGTGGGTGTAATACCCATGGCCGAAGTGTTCGGTTTTGGTGGCTGGTCACAAGTGACATCCACGGCCGAAGTGTTCGGTTTTGGTGGGCCTTGCGGTGCTGGATGTTCGCATGGAGATGCCCTCCCAGCTGCACGCGGTCAGATTTGTCTGACACCCACGGCCGGAAAAATGATTCACCGAATCATTTTTCTTCGGCCTTTCAAGTCCCCGAAGGCACTTTGAAAGGTTTTTTGGTGGGCCTTCGGGGACTTGAACCCGGGACCGTCCGGTTATGAGCCGGATGCTCTAACCAACTGAGCTAAAGGCCCGTTTCCAAATTCCGTTTTGCCCAACGATAAGGCAGAAAATTTGCCGCCACTTTTGCAGCAGCGGCAAACTTCTTCATGGCTCCTCAAGTTGGACTCGAACCAACGACCCTGCGGTTAACAGCCGCATGCTCTACCGACTGAGCTATTGAGGAATGTAGGTGTGCGCGTCGAGTTATCTTCCCGGGCCGTCGCCAGCCAAGTATTGTCACCGTAAATGAGCTTAACTACTGTGTTCGGAATGGGAACAGGTGTACCCTCATCACCATTGACACGCACTATGTGCTGATTAAATCAGCTTTTGTATGATACCATATCGGCATCAATTTGTCAAGACTTAAATGGTGACCCGTGGGAGAATCGAACTCCCGTTTGCGGCGTGAGAGGCCGCCGTCTTGACCGCTTGACCAACGGGCCACATCTGGTCTTTGACAATCTCCTTCACAAGACCGGTGCACGAAATCTACATATCTGTATCTTTCAGCAGCGAACCAATCCCACGGCCTGAAAAACATGCCACCGGCATATTTTTCGACGGCCTTTCTCGTCCCCGATGTTGCACGAAGAACAAGGAAAAAGATTTTATGGTGCACCATCGGGGACTCGAACCCAGGACCCACTGATTAAGAGTCAGTTGCTCTACCAACTGAGCTAATGGTGCATATTAGGGTTTGTACCCTGAAAACTGAACAACCTTAGCGTTTAGAAAATATGTCAGTGACATATTTTTAGCTAAGGCCGTGACTGGCTTGCCAGTCAGGTCAGCTGCTTAGAAGGTTTGTTGTACCTTCAAAACTGAACAATCACTACTCGCTTTCGCTATTTTCGAGACTCTTTACCTAATTCTCTAGGTCAAGCCCTCGGCCTATTAGTATCAGTCCGCTGCACGCATTACTGCGCTTCCACTCCTGACCTATCAACCACATAGTCTACGTGGGGCCTTACCTCCGAAGAGTGGGAATACTGATCTCGAGGGAAGTTTCACGCTTAGATGCCTTC
>DWWZ01000140.1 GCA_019119435.1 Candidatus Butyricicoccus avicola | reverse complement strand
TCTTTGTGATCGTATTTCTGTTCTGCCTGCTGCCCTCGCTGATCGGCCTATTCTTCTCGTACCTCCCGCTGTAAGCGCAGATGCTGCATGCCAGCCGTATCACGCCCCTCAAAACGCCCACTGGGGCGTTTTTTTTTCGCTCTGCACCGCGGCGCAGAACGAAACGGCCCTCCCAAAAAATTCTCAAAAAATTTTTTCATTTTCCCCTTGACAAAGCATCTGTCTTATTGTACATTTGTATTAAGCTATTAGTACACAAACACAATACAGCTGAGGAGGGCTGATCATGCAATGGAAACTGACGGATGACCGTCCGATCTGGACGCAGCTGACCGAACAGCTGACCGAACGCATTGTGTCCGGGATTTATCCGCTGGGCTCCCGGATGCCCTCGGTCAGAGAACTTGCCGCCGAGGCCGGCGTCAACCCGAACACCATGCAGCGCGCGCTGGCGCAGCTGGAGGCAGACGGGCTGGTATCCACCAACCGCACCGCCGGGCGCACGGTGACCGAGGACTCGACATCGGTCGAACAGGTCCGGCAAAATTTGGCCGAAGACAAAATGGAACTCTATGTAACGGGCATGGCGACGCTCGGCTATACCGAGACCGAGGCCGCAAACATGCTGCTCAACCGCAGAAGGGGGAACGAATGATGGAAGATATCCGTACGAGCAAGACCGCGCAGGACGACGCGCTCATCCGCCTGACCGGCCTGACCAAGTCCTTTGGCGCAAAGCGCGCGCTCTCCGGCATCGACCTGGAGGTCGGCCGCGGCAAGATCGTCGGCCTTTTGGGGCCGAACGGCTCGGGCAAGACCACACTCATCAAGATTTTAAACGGCCTGCTGCGCCCGACGAGCGGTGTGGCGCTCATCGACGGCCACGCGCCCGGCGTCGAGACCAAGTCCCATGTCAGCTATCTGCCCGACCGCATGTACTTCGCCGACTGGATGAAGGCGGCCGACCTGATGGACCTGTTCTCCGACTTCTACGCCGACTTTGACCGGCAGAAGGCCGCCGAGATGTTCTCCGCCCTGGGCATCCGCCCGATGGAGCGCATCAAGACCATGTCCAAGGGCACCAAGGAAAAGGTGCAGCTTGTCCTGGTCATGAGCCGCCAGGCCGAGCTGTATCTGCTCGACGAGCCCATCGCGGGCGTCGACCCGGCCGCGCGCGACTTTATCCTGAACACCATCCTCACAAACTACAACGAGAACGGCACCGTCCTCATCTCCACCCATCTGATCGCCGACATCGAGCGCGTCCTGGACGAGGTTATCTTCCTCCAGAACGGACAAATCGTCCGCCACGACAGCGTTGATAACATCCGCGCGACCGAGGGCAAGTCGGTCGACCAGCTCTTCCGCGAGATCTTCCGCGCGGTACCATATCAGGGAGGTGACCTCTAATGTTCGGAAAACTAATGAAATATGAGCTAAAGTCGCTGCTCAAGGGCCTGCTCCCGCTGTACGGCGCCATCCTTGCCGTCGCGCTGATCAACGCGGTCATGGCGTCCTTCGGCATCGGGAACAGCATCGACGGCCTGCCGCAGGTCACCGCGATTATGCTCTACTTTGGCCTGTGCGTGGCCGTCGCGGTCGTGACCTTCCTCGTCATCATCCAGCGGTTCTACAAGGGCCTGCTCGGCCAGGAGGGCTACCTTATGTTCACCCTGCCCGTGCCGACCTGGCAGCTGACCCTGTCCAAGCTGCTCGGCGCGGTCATCACGACCATCCTGTCGGGCATCGTCGGCATGCTGTCCATCCTGATCCTGGGTTCACTGAATATCAACTGGACCCTGGACGCGACGCTGTTCGTTATTGAGCTGATCGTGCTCATGCTCGTGGGCGTGGCCGCGATGATCCTTGAGATCTATGTTGCCATGGCGCTCGGCCACCTGGCCAACAAGCACCGCATCGCTATGAGCTTTGTCTGGTTCGTCGTCCTGCAGACCGTGCTTTCCTTCCTGACCGGCCTTGCGGCCATGGCCCTGGGCTATTCGCCCTTCTTCCCGGTGTTCTACGCAAACCTGTCCGCGCACGGCATGATGTGGATGATGATCCTTCCCTGCCTGATCGAGGCCGCCGTCTTCTATTTCGGCACGACCTGGATCCTCAAAAACAAGCTCAACCTGGAATAACCGTCTCCCCGGGTTTGGCACATACACAAAAAAGCAAGGCAAAAGCCTTGCTTTTTTGTGTTTTACAGATTTTTTTGCACATTGCGCCCTGCCGCACTTTCCCGTATAATAAGAGGGCCTGACAGGCATCTCACCACGAGAGGAGGACGTTTCCCATGCCACAACACATCATCGTCTGCGACTACCAGCCGGCCTGGCAGCAGGCATATCGGGCGGAAGCGCAAAAGATCCGGGCCATCCTGGGCGAAAACCTGGTCTGCATCCACCACATTGGCAGCACGGCCGTCCCGGGCCTTGCCGCAAAGCCGGTCATCGACATCCTGCCGGTCGTGCGCTCCTTGGCCCAGGCCGACGCGGCAGCCCCCGCGTTTGCGGCCATCGGCTATGAATATCTCGGGGAGTTCGGCATCGCCGGACGGCGCTATCTGCGCAAAGGCGGCGACGCCCGCACCCACCAGGTCCACATATTTGCCCAGGGCGACACGGGGAATATTGCCCGCCACCTGGCTTTCCGCGATTATCTGCGGACACATGCGGCGGTCTGGGAACAGTATGCACAGCTCAAGCGGGCGCTCGCGCTGCGATTCCCATACGACATCGAGGGGTATTGTGCGGGCAAGGAAGCCTTTGTCCAGCGGTTCGAGCGGGAGGCGCTCAACTGGGCGGCCGGCCCTTTGGGAAAACAGTCCGACCGGTGACCGCTGCGGCTTCCGGCACAAAAAAAGAGACGCTTTTTGACAAAGCGTCTCTTTTTCGCATAGTTTAATTGGATTCCTTGGCGTCGTCCGGCTTGGTCTCGTCGGGCTTTGCCTCGTCCACGGTCTCGCCGGGGATGGCGGGACGCAGGCACAGCTTGCCGCCCGCTTCGTCGAGCGTGACGTGCTGGCCGCGGGCGATGTTGCCGCGCAGGAAGTCCTCGGCGACCAGGTCCTCGACCTCGGACTGGATGGCACGGCGCAGCGGACGTGCGCCGTAGATCGGGTCGAACCCGGCCTTGACCAGATGCTCCCGGGCAGCCGGGGTCCAATCCATGGTCAGCTCCATCTCGTCCATGCGGGATGCGACCTGTCTGAGCATGCCGTCGGCGATCTTGCCGATCTCCTCCTCGGTCAGGCGGTTAAAGACGATGATCTCGTCGATACGGTTGATGAGCTCGGGGCGGAAGGCTTCCTTGAGGTCGGACAGCACTTCCTTCTTGATGTCCTCGAAGGTCTGCTCGGCCTCGGGCTTGTCGTCGCCGCCAAAGCCCAGGGTCTTGCGGCCCTTGCCGGTGATCTTCTGCGCGCCGATGTTGGAGGTCATGATGAGCACGGTGTTCTTAAAGTCCACCTTGCGGCCCTGGCCGTCGGTCAGCTGGCCGTCTTCCAGGATCTGCAGCAGGATGTTGAACACATCGGGGTGTGCCTTCTCAATCTCATCGAACAGCACGACCGAGTACGGCTTCCTTCTGACCTTCTCGGTCAGCTGGCCGCCCTCCTCATAGCCGACATAGCCCGGAGGCGAACCGATCATGCGGGCAACGCTGTGCTTCTCCATGTATTCGGACATATCAAAGCGCAGCATGGCGTTCTCGTCGCCGAACAGAGCCTCTGCCAAGGCCTTGCACAGCTCGGTCTTGCCGACGCCCGTAGGGCCGAGGAAGATGAACGAGCCGATCGGGCGCTTGGGATCGCGCAGGCCGACACGGCCGCGGCGGATGGCACGGGCCACCGCGTTCACTGCCTCATCCTGGCCGATGACACGGGCATGCAGAGTATCTTCCAGGTGCAGCAAGCGCTGGCCTTCGTCCTCGGTTAGGCGGGCCGCCGGGATGCCGGTCCAACCCGCGATGACCTCGGCGATGTCGTCCTCAGAGACGGTATCGCGTGCGGTTGCCTTGGATTCCTCCCAGGCCTTGCGCTGCTTGTCGGCCTCGGCCTTCTTGGCCGCCTGCTCGTCGCGCAACTTGGCCGCCCGCTCGTAGTCCTGGGCGCGGACTGCCTCATCCTTCTGGGCGTCCAGAGCCGCAATCTGGTCCTCGATCGCCTTGAGGTCGGGCGGCGGGGTCATGGCCTGCATGCGGACGCGCGAGCACGCCTCGTCGATGAGGTCGATGGCCTTATCCGGCAGCTGACGGCCCGAGACATAGCGCACGGACAACTTGACTGCCGCATCGATGGCCTCGTCCGAGATCTTGACGCCGTGGTGCGCCTCGTAGCGGTCGCGCAGGCCCTTGAGGATCTGGACGGCCTCATCGGGCGTCGGCTCGTTGACCGTAACCGGCTGGAAGCGGCGCTCAAGCGCCGAGTCCTTCTCGATGTGCTTGCGGTATTCGTCGAGCGTGGTCGCGCCGATGATCTGGATATCGCCGCGCGCCAGGGCGGGCTTCAGGATATTGGCCGCGTCGACCGCGCCCTCGGCTGCGCCGGCGCCGACGATCATGTGCAGCTCATCGATGAACAGGACGACGTTCTTGTCCTTTTGCAGCTCCTCGAGCACGCTCTTGATGCGCTCCTCGAAC
>DWWZ01000018.1 GCA_019119435.1 Candidatus Butyricicoccus avicola | reverse complement strand
GAAAACCCCAATTCCTCGTCAGTCGCGGCGATTTGCTGCGCCATTTTCCTGCCGGTTTCTGGGTCCACGCCGTCAATCAGCATGACCGCCGCGTGATATCCCAGATAGAAGCTGTACGTCAGTGTGCCATATTCCCACTGGCTCCAGCCCGATGTGATGGCTGCCATCTCCTGCTCCCGTCCGGTCTGTTCGGCGAGCTGTCCGGCCAGTTTGCCGGCGGCTTCTTCGCGCCGGATGTACGGCACGAAATTCCTGCGCCCTTCCGCGTCTAGGATGCTGCCCTCAATGAGCTCGGAAAAAAGCGAACCTGCATTGTCAGAAGTAAAATATTGCTGGAATGCTGCAAAGATGCCGCGCTGAAAGGCGAATGACATCGCGTACCGGATATTCTCCTGATGCAGCCGCTCCATCTCGTCCAGCTCGGCCTTCTGGGCCTCGCTGCATGAGCGGAACAGGGCCAGCCGCCCATTTTGATACCGCTGCTCGAGAAATCCGTAGCCATCCTCCCACAGGCCCTGTTTTTGTGCCTCCAGGATGGCCTCTGCCATCTCGTCGGTAAAGAGTCTTCTATACAAATCGGCCAAAATCTTTTGCATTCCCATAGAATCGTGCATCCCTGCCGTATCCAGCGGCGTGATGCGCCTCCTTTCTGCAATCCCATCCAACCGGACATGCCAGCCTGTAACAGTTTAAGACGTAATAAATTATACGTCTTAAATAACTAGAAATCAAGGCTGCCTTCCCTCTTATCATACCCTTCATAGATGGAGGAAAAAGCGTGAAAGACGTCTTAGACGAAATAAAACGGCTGCGCGAAGCCTATCACTGGACCGAGCACGACCTTGCGGAGCGCGCCGGGCTTCCCCAGTCCACCATATCTACTTGGTACCGAAAACGGCAAATTCCGACAATCCTGTCTCTCGATAAAATCTGCCAGGGCTTTGGCATTACGCTGTCCCAGTTCTTCGCTGAAGACAAGGAATCTGTGCCCCTGTCCGACGACCAGCACGAACTCCTACAGCGCTTTGCCGCGCTGTCGCCCGAGCAGCAAAAAATCTTTCTGGATTTATTCCGCAATCTGACTTCAGTTTAGATGCGACCTCATCAAGAACATAATAACAAAAATGCCCCTTTCGGGGCATTTTTTATTGCACATATCTGTAAGCTGTTCACGCGGCGTCCGCCGGAGTTGCTGCGAAGTCCATATCGATGCGCGTACCAGCCGGTCCTGCAAAGTAAATGTAGCCGCCCGCCTGGAGCGTCACGGTGTTATCGCCGGTCACTGCGCTCTGGTTGAGGCGCGTGCCGTTCGCATCATACGCGGCAAACCCACAGTCTGCCGGCAGGGTGACGGTCAACCGCTTGCCATCCAGCGCCTCGCCGATGGTGAACCAACGGCCGTAGCCGTTCGCCGGGATGGTCAAATGCGCGTGACTTCCGCCCGCATAGAGCGCCGGAACCGCCGCTGTATTCATCATGACCGTGTCGCCGGCCTTAAAGTATTCCACACCATTTTCAGTATAGAACGTGTAATCGTATAGGTCACGGCCGTACATCATGGGGATCTCCACGGCCGCCTGGGCATTGTTCGCGTCGATGATCTTGGCATTGACGAGATAGCCGCCGATCGTGTCGTCCAGTATAAACCCGCTGATCGGCAGCGTGGCAAGGGTCTCCGCGTTATATGCCGCGTTGACCAGCACATAGGCCCGGCCGCTGCGCGCCTGCCAGACCGACTTGATATCTTCCGGCAGCGCGTAGGTATCCAGTTTCTGCGCGAAGTACTGGGTGGTGTCTGTCTCGCCCACGCCGGGCAGGATAGAGCGCGCCGAGATGACCAGGTATGTCTTGCCGTCCTGCTCCAGGAAACGATAGGTCATGATGCCGTTCTGGTCGCTGAATCGGCCGTCCCCGACATAGAGTAACTGCTCATGCGCGCTCAGGTCGTAGGCATTGACCAGATTGAGCTGATCATCCGCATCTACAAAGACGCGGTACAGGGAGCCATAGTTGGCGTACAGTCCCTCATAGCTGGAAAAGTCCCGATCCAGGGCCTGCTTTACCGGCGCGGCAAGCGGCTCCGGCGCCTTGATCTCGTCAATCTTGCCGTCCTGCCTGAGCTGCTCCAAAATAAGCTGGACTGCGACCAAGGTATTATACGCGCTTGAGCCGCCCGAGGACAGCACAGCCGCCGAAATCTTCTGCTCGGGCAGCACGATCAGCGTTGCGTGCATGGCCAGCGTATCGCCGCCCTTGCACAGCGCCTGCATGCCGTACTGGTCAAACGGCGCCTGATTGACCGCATCCCATCCCAGGCCGTAGCCGACCGAATCGGCATGGTCCTCCAGCCACTGGCCGCGCAGGTATTCCTTGTTCATGGTCGCCTGCCGCGCGGCATCCGATAGGATGTCGCTCTCGCCCGTAAACACCTGGCCAAAGCGGCACAGATCCTCGGCCGTCGAGTAAATGCCGCCCGTGCCAAAGACATGGGTCATCTCCTCGGGCAATTCAAGCGTAGGATCGACCATATCATAGACCCGGGCAATGTCGCTATGCGCGAAATCATCGGCGGGCGTCACCGTGTGCTCCATGCCCAGCGGTTGTGTGAATGTGTCGTGGATATATTCGGTAAACGGCTGACCGCTGACCCGCTCGACGATCATCTCTGCCAGCGTGAAGCCGTCATTGCAGTAGACCGAGAATGCCCCCGGATCGGCCTTGAGCCGCTGGGTCTTGAGATCCTCCAGTAGCGTCGTGTACCCGTCGCGGTTATTGGCGTCGCCATACAGGAACGCATCGTTCAGCGTGCTGCCCATGAGGCCAGATGAGTGATTGAGCAGCATACGCACGGTGATCTGCTTGTAGCGCGCGTCTGCCATGGTAAATTCCGGGATATAGGCCGTGACCGGTGCATCCAGGTCAACCTTCCCTGCGTCTACGAGTTTCATCACGGCCGCTGTCGTAAACATCTTGCTTGTCGAGCCGATCCCATACAGCGTGTCGGCAGTCAGCGCACGGTCTTCGGTCTTGCTGTACACGCCTGCCTGTCCGCTCTCGGTGATCTCCCCCTCCGTCATGACGGCATACTGCACGCTGGTCACGCCGTACTGGTCAACGAGCGTCTGCGCGCGCGTAGCCGCTGGGACCGACGGCGCGGTGAGCGCATCCTGCAGGCTGTCGGCGGCACGGGCCGGAAGCATAGCTGGCGTAAGCAGCGCGGCGGCCAGCAGCGCAGACAGGATACGCATTGGAGTGTGTTTCATCTGAACCTCCATCCTTTCGGTTGTCTTTTGCATCTCTTGTCATCATTTAGAGATTTGTCTAAATGATACGCCAGCCGAACCGCTTTGTCAAGTAAAAATCCTGTGGTGCAAAAAAACTCCGAGGGAGAATCCCTCGGAGTCTTACTTGGCTGTATTTTTTACTTGTTCAGCGCGGTCTGGATGTAGTTTCTTGCCACATTCAGGACGTAGCTCTGGCAAGCCGGGCCGGTCTCTGCATTGAAGTTCTCGCCGTAGATGCCGGTGTTGGACAGGATGCGGATGCCCAGGAAGGGCACGTCATAGGTCTTGCAGACCTGTGCGACCGAGTTGGCTTCCATCTCCTCGCAGGAGGAGCCGTTGAGCTCATGCAGGAACAGCATGCGGTCGATCTGGTTGTTCCACTCGTCGCTCGACGAGATGACGCCCTTTACGACCTTGCCCTGGGTGTAGGTATCGGCAACTGCCTCAGCGCATGCAATCAGGGTTGCGTCGCCCGGATACTTAACCGTCTTGACAAAAGTGTCCTGATCCTTGTCATACGCATAGACACCGTTCATGGTCATCGCCTTGTAGTCGACGCCCTCCCCCTTGGCAGAAGCCTCGGTCTGCCATGCAGCAGAGGGGACGGTCGTCTCGCCGATGACGATGTCAAAGGTGTGCAGCTCCGGGTCATGGCCGCCAGAGGTGCCCTGGTTGATGACCGCGATCGGGTTGAAGTACTTGATTGCCAGGGCGGTCGCAACGCCAGCGTTGGCCAGGCCCTGCTCGGTGCGGGAGACAACGACCGGATAGCCGTCCAGCTTGCCCGCAACATAGTACCACTCACCGATGGTGTACTCGGTGGTGTCGGTCAGCGCGGCTACCATGTCCTGCATCTCGATGTCCATCGCGCCCTGCAGCAGCAGCGGGCGGGCATCAGACTGGTAGTCTACGGTCACAGCCGCAGCGGCCTGCTGCGGCGCCTGGGCCTTGAGCACGTCGTTGATGTATGCCTTGGCGACGTTCAGTACGTACTGCTGGCAGGCCGGGCCGGTCTCGCCGTTGAAGTTCTCGCCGTAGATGCCGGTGTTGGACAGGATGCGGATGCCCAGGAAGGGCACGTCATAGGTCTGGCAGATCTGCGCGACAGCGTTGGTCTCCATCTCCTCGCAGGATGCGCCCCAAATCTCATTGAGGTACAGCATGCGGTCTACCTGGTTGTTCCAGGAGTCAGAGGAAGCGATAACGCCAGTGACGACCTTGCCCTGGGTGTAGGTATCTGCGACGCTCTGTGCAGTCTTCAGCAGGGTCTCGTCCGCCTTGTAGTCGAACTTCTGTACAAAGGTCTGCTGATCCTTGTCGTAAGCGTAGACGCCGTTCTTCTCGATGGCCTTGTAGTCTACGCCCGCGCCCTCAGCCGAGGCAACCGACTTGGTCGCCGAGGCCGGTACGCTGGTCTCGCCCAGGACGATGTCAAAGGTGTGCAGGTCCGGGTCATAACCGCCCGCAGTGCCCTGGTTGATGACCGCGATCGGGTCAAAGTTCTGCATCGCCAGCGCAGTGGTGACCGCCGCGTTGGAGATGCCCTGCTCGGTGCGGGAGACGATGACCGGATAGCCGTCCAGCGTGCCGCGCACAAAGTGGAAGTTGTCGATGTCGATGGTCTCAGCGTCAGCCAGCGCCGCGATCATGTCCTCGGTCTCGATATCCATCGCGCCCTGCAGTAGGAGCGGACGCGCATCCGAGTAGTCTGCGTCGATGGTCTCGTCTGCCGGCGCGGTGAGCGTGACGGTCAGCGTTGCCTCGTCCCAGGCTACATCATAGTCCATTGCCTCAGCCAGGAAGCGCACCGGCGCATAGGTGCGGTTGTCCTTCTGCACGGCTACGGTGTCCATGGTCAGCTCCTCGGTCACCGGGTCCTTGCCCTCTTCGGTGACGATGTGCTGATACTTGTCCGAATCGATGGTGAATACGACCGACTCGGTGGCCGTGTCCTCCGTGTTTGTGAACGTGGCCTGCTTTGCCGCCTCGTCCCAGGTGACCGTGAGGCCCATCGCATCTGCGATCGTGCGCAGCGGGGTCATGGTGCGGTCATTTTCGTCCTGGTACGGTGTGCCCATGTCAGCGTTGAACACGACGTCCCGGGAAGTGCCGGCCTGGTCCTGTACGCGGACCGATATGCCAGCCGCCTCGGTATCCGCCGCCAGCGCGGAAACCGTGCCAACGCTTGCCAGCATGGAGACCGCCAGAACGCCGGATACGATCTTCTGGATCTTCATTCTTTCATCCTCCTTATTTTTTGGGACAATTGCCCATTTGTATTTTATTATAAGAGCAACGCGCTGTTTCCACAATCCTTTTTCACAATCTTTACCCATTTTTTGTCTTTTTCTGATTGGTCAGACAATAAAATTTTATATTTTTACGGGAATTTTCACACCTTTTATGGAAGTCCCATCCCTTTGCTTTTCAGACGCTGCAAAGCCCCTGTAGGGCGCGTGCGCCGCACAGGGGCTCCTCTATTTTTGGGGATCTTTCCAGCTTTATGGGCAGAGCTGATCCAGCCGTCCCCTCTGGATGGCTGGTAAGTGCTGCAAAATCTTTTCCTGCGGCCAATCCCACCAGCGCAGCGCAAGCAGCTTGTCAATGGACCGTTCGTCAAACCGCTTGCGGATCGGCTTTGCCGGCACGCCGCCGACAATCGTATAGGGCAGGACATCCCGCGTCACAACGGCACGCGCACCGATGATGGCGCCGTCCCCAATTGTAACGCCTGCAAGCACCACCGCCTCATAGCCAATCCACACATCATTTCCGATCACAATATCGCCTCGATTGTCCCAGGCGTCTGTGACCCGGCTGCGTTCCAACCCCCATGCTTCATAGAAGATAGGGAACGGATAGGTCGACGCCGAGATCAGCGTATGATTGGCGCTGTTCAACAGAAACTTCGCGCCGCAGGCAATGGAGCAAAATTTCCCGATCACCAGCCGGTCGCCATTGACCGGATAGTGGTAGAGCACGTTATTCCGCTCAAATTGGGTGGGATCCTGTACGAAATCATTGTATATCGTGTAATCCCCGACGACAATGTTCGGGGTGTGGACCACCTGGTTGAGATATACGGTCTGCCGGTCCCCGGTGCGGGGATAAATCTTTTTCTCTGGAACCGTCATAGAAATCCTCCTGAAAAACTGTATTTCTTGTTCGAGCGATTCCAGATGCAGCAATGCAGCGCTTCACGGTGTTCCCCCCTTTTGGTCTTCTGGTCTTATCATACACCCGTTTCCTTCTCCTGTCACCCCATAAAATTCACACAATATCCGGGCCAACGCAGCGTGCGCCCCGCGGTTCACTTCATGCCCCGCATCCGGCACCGCCTGATACACCGCCCCACGGATGTGCCGGGCCAACTGGACTGCCGCTTTGTGATTGGTGCGATCCCGCGCCCCGCACAGCACCAAGACCGGGCAGGTAATCCGATCAAGCTGCCGACTGAAGTCCAGCGTTTCCATGGACCGCGTCAGCCGTATCATTTCTTGCCGGCTCAGCCCCATCTCAGAAAAGGCATGCGCGGGAAGCAACCGAAACAAAAAATTTTGCAGCCGCAGCAGCCACTTTGGCATTTGATACTGCGGCGCAATCAGCACCAGTGCGTGTACGCGTCCAGGAAATGCGATGGCATATTGCAGCGCGAGCACCGCGCCAAGCGATAGCCCGCACAGGCAGACCGGCGCTGTGCCGCCCTGCGCACACGCGGCCGCGAGCGTGCGGTACATCCCCGCATAGGTCCCATCCCCAGCACGCAGCCATGCGGCCAGATCCGGGCACTCCACCTCCCCGCGCAGCGCGCAGGCCGTCAGGACGGCGTCCCAGCTGTTGGGCTGCTGCCCCAGGCCATGTAAAAACAGATACCGCATGGGCCCCTCCTTATCTCGCCGGTTGGCCGCCTAGCTCTGTGACCGTGCGGATCTGCTCCAGATCCCCGCTGCACAGCGCTTCCAGGTTGCAAAAAATTTTTTCTGCGTCCCAGTCCCACCATTTGAGCGCCAGCAGATAGTCGATCAAAGCGTCGTCAAACCGCTTGCGGATCACGCGGCAGGGATTGCCGCCTGCGACGTGATAAGGCGGTATATCCCGGGTCACGACCGACTCCGCCGCAATGATCGCTCCATCTCCAATGTGGACGCCCGGCATGACCGTCACGTCCTGTCCAATCCAGACGTCATTTCCGACCACCGTATCGCCCTTGAACGGGAGGTCTTCCAGGGTAGGCGTACACTTCTCCCAACCATGCCCCATGATGTTGAAGGGATAGGTGGTCACACTGTTCATCCGGTGGTTTGCGCCGTTCATAATGAACGTAATCCCACGGGCAATGGCGCAGAACTTGCCGATCACTAGCCGGTCGCCCAAAAATTCATAGTGGTGGGTCACATGGGCCTCGAAATCTTCCGCCCCATCGGGATCGTCGTAATAGGTGTAGTCACCGATCGAGATATTCTTGCGTGTGACGACGTTTTTGATAAAGCACACGCTAGGCACCGCCGCATTTGGGTGTACCGCATTGGGGTCCGGTCCGTACGGCATGGAATCCCCTCCTTTCCGTATCTGCCGTTATTATAGCAAAAAACGGCCTGGAAAGCACGTACTTTCCAGGCCGTAGATGCACAAATCTGATGGTTTAGTCGATCTTGACCGTCCAGCCCATGTCATCCGGGATCTTGCCCCACTGGATGCCGGTCAGCGTGTCATACAGCTTGTGGGTGATCTCGCCGATCTTGCCGTCGTTGATGTAAGCGACCTCGCCCTCATAGCGCAGTTCGCCGACCGGGGAGATGACAGCCGCAGTGCCGGTGCCAAAGACTTCCTCAAGCTTGCCTTCCTTGGAGGCCTTCATCACGTCCGCGATGAGCAGGCGCTCCTCGGAGACCGGGATGCCCCACTTCTTGAGCAGCTCGATGCACGACATGCGGGTAACGCCGGGCAGGACCGTACCCACGCAGGGCGCCGTGTAGACCGTGCCATCGATCTTAAAGAAGCAGTTCATAGAGCCGACTTCCTCGACATACTTGTGCTCCACGCCGTCGAGCCACAGGGTCTGCTCGTAGCCAAGGTCGTGCGCCTTAACCTGCGAGATCAGCGAAGCCGCATAGTTGCCGCCGCACTTGGTAAAGCCGGTGCCGCCCGGGCAGGCGCGGGTATACTCGTCCTCGACAAAGATCTTGACCGGGTTGATGCCGGTGGAATAGTACGCACCGACCGGCGAGCAGATGATGATAAACTGGTGGGTCATGGACGGACGAACGCCCAGATGAGGCTCGGTCGCAATGACGAACGGGCGGATATAGAGGCTGGTGCCCTCCTGGTGCGGAACCCAGTCCTCATCGGTCTTGACGATGGCCTTGACCGCCTGGATAAAGTCCTCGGTCGGCAGGGACGGCAGGCACATGCGGTGGTTGGTGTTCTGCATGCGCTCGGCATTTTTGTCCGGGCGGAACAGCTGAACCGACCCGTCGGGCAGACGGTAAGCCTTCATGCCCTCGAAAGACTCCATTGCATAGTGCAGGACCATCGCAGCCGGGTCGAGCGCAATGGGCTGATAGGGCACGATGCGTGCGTCATGCCAGCCCTGGCCTTCGGTATGATCCATAATAAACATGTGGTCGGTGTAGTATTTGCCAAAGCCCAGCGCCGATTCGTCGGGCTTTTCTTTCTTGTGCTGTGTCAGTTCGTAGCGGATGTCGAGCATAATAATTTCACTCTTTTCTATTAAACTATGGTAAAGGATTGACTTTATTTTATCGCTTTTTTCCCAGCTTTTCAAGTAGGTATTTGGTTTTTTTACAGAAGTTGTTCGCAACCGCCTGTAAATGGGCGCTGTACTGCCGGTGCCCTTGCAGCGTGCCTGTCTCTCCCCGCCCTGCCGGCGGGTACGGCTGGTTGCGCCAAAATAACCGCCGTGTTATAATAATTGTATCTGTGAGCCAAAAGGAGGGATTGCCTGCATGAAACGCACGCTCAGCCGGCTTGTCTGCTTATTTTTCTGTGTGCTCTTTGCCGGCGGTTGTCTGCTGACCAGCGGCAAAGCCGCAAATGAGGATATCATGCTGACCGCTGTGAATGACGCATTCCTGCCATTGTCAGCCTCCACCATGCCTGTGCGGCGCGGCGGCGAACAGTATGTCCCTTACTCGGTCTTTTCCGGTACGCTCGGCATCTCGGGCGCATACAGTGCGTCCGAACAGACGCTCACCCTTTCCAACGGTGAAAACTCCCTGCGCTTTGACCTGAGCCGGGGCACGGTCTATGACCAAAACATGAACAGCTATACCACCCCTGCTTACTGGCTCAACGGCACGGTCTATGTGCCGGTCAAGCTGGTCTGCGGCAAGTTCGGGCTGACCTACTCGACCATCCCGTCCATCGCGCCCATCCTGCGCATCTGCAACAGCGGCGCCTCGCTGTCAGATTCCGCCTTTGTCTCGTCCTCGACGAACACCATCCGCAATATGCTCGACGCCTATACCAATCCTGGCGGCGGGACGTCCACCCCCTCCCGTCCGGACAGCGGCGGGAACAGCGCCAATGACGTGCCGACTCCCATCGATCCTGCGACCGGGGAACCCACCGAAACGCCTGTCATGAAGCCGAGCGCAGTGTATCTGGCCTATCTGGGCGCGCCAGGCGACAACACCGAAGAGATCCTGGATGCGCTGGAGGCATCCGGCATCCACGCCGCTTTCTTTGTCCCGGCTGACGGGACCGTGCTGGACCAAGACCTGCTGCGGCAGATCGTCGGGCGCGGCCACACAGTCGGCTTCACCCTGCTCTCCTCCGCTCAAGACATGCCGGCCAAACTGCGCGCAGCCAACGACATCCTCTTCCGCGCAACCGGCACGGTCAGCCACCTGCTCTGTATCTCAGACGGGGCCGCCCACCTGAGCGCTGACCAGCAACAGCGCCTGCTGGACGCCGGTTACCGGCTGTGGGACGCCTCGCTGGACAGCCGCGACCATTCCTATGGTCCGGCGGATGCCGCGCAGGTCGTGACGACGGCGCTCAGTCAGACGACCGCAGAAGTCGTTGTGCGCATGGGGCAGTATGATGCGACCCCGCGGACCACCGCGCTGATTTGCACTTATCTAACCACCTATGCCATCCCGGTCCAGACCATTACTTTCACAAAGTCTCCGGTCAACGATCTGCCCTGATATGTAAAAAAAACCGCCTGTACGCCGGAACGTATCCGCGTGCAGGCGGTTTTCTCTATAGCACAATCTCCCAGTCGAATTCGGCAGAATCCGGGCGAGCTGGAAAAAATATAGCCGGTATATCTCCCGCCGGTTCCCGGGCAAACTTCCTGTAAGAAGACAAGGCAGGAGGGATTTGTCATGCAAAGCAAAGTGGAGATCTGTGGCGTCAACACCGCATCCCTGACGGTCATCCCGGCAGACGAAATGGCCGGTTTGCTCCGCCAGGCGCATGCGGGCGACCAGGCGGCACGCGAAAAGCTGATCCGCGGCAACCTCAGGCTCGTGCTCTCTGTCATCCAGCGCTTTCATGGGCGCAGCGAGTCGGTGGACGACCTGTTCCAGGTCGGCTGTATTGGCCTTATCAAATCCATCGACAATTTTAACTGCGACCTCAATGTACGCTTTTCCACCTACGCCGTGCCCATGATCATCGGCGAGATCCGGCGCTACCTGCGCGACAACAGCGCCATCCGCGTCTCGCGCTCCATGCGCGACACAGCCTACCGGGCGCTGCAGGCCAAGGAGGCCTTTCTGCGGGAGCACCAGCGCGAACCCACCATCACCGAGCTCGCCCAAGCGATGGATATGAAAAAGGAGGATGTAGTCTTTGCCCTGGACGCGATCTCCGACCCGGTCTCCCTGTATGAGCCCGTTTGGGGTGAAGAAGGCGACGCACTGTGCGTTATGGATCAGGTCGGCGACACCAAGAATACCGATGAGCGCTGGCTGGACCAGATTGCACTCAAGGAAGCGATCAACAGCCTGTCCGAACGCGAAAAACGCATCGTACACATGCGTTTCTTTGAGGGCCGTACACAGATGGAAGTCGCCTCGGCGATCCATATCTCCCAGGCGCAGGTGTCTCGCCTGGAAAAAGGTGCGCTCGAGCGCATCCGCAAACAAATTTAACCGGTGGAATCCTAGCATGCGCACCGACACAAAAAGCCGCCCCTCTGGGCGGCTTTTTTATTGCGTTTCGTCCTCAAAATAAAATAGGTCTTCAAATTTTTTGTCCAGCGCGATGCATAAAACCAGCGCGAGCTTGGCCGTCGGATTGAACTGTCCGGTCTCGATCGAGCTGATCGTCTGACGCGATACGCCCACCAGCTCTGCCAGTGCCCCCTGCGACAGCCCTTTCTCCGCGCGGGCAGCCTTGAGCCGGTTTTTTAAAATCAGCTGATCGTCCATTCTCTCACACTCCCATAAGATATCTTACCAAATTGTAGAGCAGTAAGGCAAGTGCAAGCACAAAAATCTTGGCCTGTGTCTTCTGCTTGCGCACGACCCATCGATAAAGTGCGCATCCTGTCGTGGTGCACCAAAACATCGCCAAGATGTCGTGGTATTCCTCACCATGCAGCATTTTCCAGGTCAACAAAAACAAGCCGAGGCACAAGGTCAAGACCACGCTGAACGACTCCCCTTCGATGCGGATCTGCCGCTCCATCTCATCCTGGCCCTGATTTTCTTTCCGACTCTTTTCCAGAATTTTCTCCTTATCCATGTCGGTCCTCCCATTGCAGTATTTGCCAAGTTTTCTTGACATCCTTAGAATAGCACTGCCAAGTATACTTGTCAATACATTCTTGACAAGTTTTCTTGTCAATCTATTTTGCTGCATGCGAAATACAGAACGGCCAGCGAGCAAGCTCGCTGGCCGTTTGGGTGTTTTTTTGGGGGGGCGGCACAATTGCAGTCGTCTCTCCTCACAGTGTAATCTGCGGATTTGGCAGGTCTTCGTCCTTCAAGATCGCGCCGATCGATGGGATTGTGCGCGTGAGATAGCGTTTGGGGTCGCTCAGGCCGGCCTGCTCGGTGCGCACCGCGCGGACCAGGGTATGTTTTGCCCGCAGAACCATGACCTGGACGCCCTGGGTCGAGCGCGTCGCCTTGACATCCAGCATCCCGGCCCGGAAAGTCAGCGCACGGTTTGCCGTCGAGAACAGCGTCAGCTCGGTCTCCTCGTCCACCGGATAGAAGAACGCGACGGCCGGCGACTTGTCCGAGTATGCGCCGGTCAAGCGGCGGCGGTTGGTCTTGGTCGCGAAGCTCTCGAGCGAAAAGCGCGCTGCCTTGCCGTTCTCAAAGACCGCAATCATGCTGCCCTGATAGTCTCCAGGCAGCAACGCAAAGACAGGCACTTCGCCCTCGTCCATTCCCAGCTTGGCCGGTAAATAATCGCCCAGCACAGACGCTTTGCAGTCATCAAAGTCATGCAGATGCGCCTTGTACGCCTGCTGATGGTTGGTCAGGAACATGATCTCGGCCTTATTGCTGCTCTCGGCCTCCCAGACGACCTGGTCGCCGTCCTTGAGCTTGTGCTCGGCCGACATCCGCCAGGAGGCCGGCGTAATCTTCTTAAAGTAGCCGTCCCGGGTCAGGAATACCAGCACGGGGTAATCTTCAATATGGTCGGCCTCATCAAAGGATTTGACCGCATC
>DWWZ01000139.1 GCA_019119435.1 Candidatus Butyricicoccus avicola | reverse complement strand
TCTTCTGCGCCCTCCTGGATCTCCTCGTCGTATTTGTCATCGAAGTTATTGAGCATGACATTGATGACTTCATAGACCGGCTGCTTGCTATCCTGGACAAACTCATACGTATCTGGGAACAGATACCCTTCCAGCCAATTATCCTCTGGCGGCTGTAGGTCCTTCAGGAACTCATGCTTAAACGGGTAGTTGTTCAGCGCATCGTCCAGAAGGCTCTCCGAAGTTACCTGATTGTCCAGTAAGGTTTGCCGGATTTGCTTAATGGTATAGCCCTCTGGAATTGTCACCTTCACCGTTGTGGTCGAGGTGGTCTGCGTTAGCGCACTGACAATCTGGTCATAATCCATCGTCGGGTTCAGCGTATAAGTGCCAGCTGAGATGATGGTATCGCTGTCGCCCTGCAGAGCATTGAACAGCCGAAAGACCATACCGTAGTTGACTACACCGCTTGTGTCCAACTGGTCGCTGATGCCGTCGACCGTGGTATCCTCGGCGACAACAATCGAGATATCCTGGTCAGGTTTTACAAGGGCCAGGACATCGTTGGCCGAAAAGATCAGCACGAGCGAGATACATAGCGCAATGCCAAAAATGCAGATAAAATAGAGTGAGGCCAGTGCGCATCCTGTCTTTGCCTTTTTTCGCCTAGGTGGACGACGCTCATAGGCATGTGCTTCATTTTCAAATAGATCAGCGTCCCGATAGCGGGAAGTACGGCCGCGACGTGTCCGCTGAGGTTCAGCGGACACGCTGCGCCGGGTATTGCGGCGCTGGGGTGCTTCTGCGGCATAGAGGTCATCGCCTGTCTTGCGGTATGTCTTGCGTACAGGTTCGCCTGAGGCGCGCGTACGCTGTGGGTTGTTTGTATGTCGCGGAGAAGCCTTGCTCTCCGCATGCTTTGGGGTATAACGGTGATTTTCCATGATGGTACCTCAACTAAATAATGCCGATCACGGCCTTTGCGATGAAGACAAACAGGAAGGCCAGCGCGGCGGCATTGCCGGCAAACTTGCTGAAAGAATAATCGCTGTGCTGTACATAGTGCAGCTTTTTAAACGCCTGCCGTAGCATGAGGCGTTCGGCCAAGCGCAGTGCAATGTAGAAAAAGAGCAGCGCAAAGATCACAGCAAGGGCGGGCAGGAATCGGAGAATGCCATAGAGCATGAATTTAGATAAGATCCAGCCCAAAAACAAATACAGCATCGATGATATCGCATGGGCAATGACCGCATACCAAAACGATCCTAGGACAAACGCGAGCCAGCTCATGCCGAATGCGAACACCAGCCCACCGGGCAGCGCTGGAAGCGAGCCGTACAGCATTGCGCTGATGACTGTAATGAGAACGAGCACCTGCCGTGTGCTCATGTATTCGCTCAAAAAGGTCTGGATATAGCCGCGCAAATACAGTTCTTCCAGGAACGCAGGCACAATGATCGCGCCGAACACGGCAAGCACAGAGATCGAGTTGCCAAATGGAATTGGCAGTAAGGAAAAAGAGAGCGTAAACTCGCTTGCGCCCGTAATCCGATAAACAAGATAGTCTACATCAAAACGAAGCCAAGTGATAGCAAGCGCAATGCAGCATGTAAAGCCCAGCATTTCGGCCGACATGCGTGCCGGCCGCAGTTTGGGCCGGAACACTTCCTTGTGCGGCATCAGGAGATGGAGCAGGAAGATGGGGATCAGCATGGCAGCAAAATCAAGCAAAATGCCGAACCATTCCGGATACAACGTCAGGATATTGGGTAAAAGCGATTGGGCACCGATCAGCAGTGCAAAGCAGATAAAGAGCGACAGACAAAGGCGCAGTGCAGACTTGCTTTTCATCGGAGTTTTACCGCCTTTCTGTCAGGATATAGTCGCATGGGATATCGGTCGCCTCACGCGGCAGCGGTGTCTGCAGGAGACGGTCTGCCGCGCACAGTGCAATGCGATATGCAGTGCTCTGAGCCAGAAAACGATCGTAGTATCCGCCGCCGTACCCCAGCCGGTATCCATCCGGATCGGCGCAAAGGCACGGTACGATACACAGATCGATTTCAGACGGCAGGACAACGGGGCTGGAGGACGCTGGCTCCCGGATTCCAAATTTCCCGGGCTGCAATTGCGCCAGTGTAGAAATTTCCCGCGCGGTCATGATGCCGCGTGCGGCGCACCGAGGCACACAGACCCGCTTCCCCTGTGCCAACGCATCCAGAAGGATGGCTTCGGTTGAGATTTCCTCTGCAGTCGAGCAGTAACAAAATACCGTATGGGCGGACTGATATTGCGGCAGGGTGAACAGAGTCTGCGCGATTGCCCGCGCGCGGCGTTCGCGGATCTCAACCGGCTCCGCCGCGCGCAAGGCCAATAGCTTTTTGCGCAGGGCCTGCTTTTCAGCGCACATAGCAGACCGAGGCCGCGATCTCGTCAGCCGTCTGCTTGCCGCACAGGACTTCGCACAGCGTCAAGGCAAAGTCGAATGCTGCGCCGGCACCGCGGCCCGTGATGATCTTACCATCCTGTACGCACGGCGCATCCACTGCGGTTGCGCCGGTCATACCGCTCTCCATGCCCGGATAACAGGTCGCGCGCTTGCCATTGAGAATGCCCATGCCGCCGAGGATAACCGAGGGCGCAGCGCAGATTGCGGTCACATAGCGTCCGCTTTCCGTGAACTGTTTGACCGCATCGCGCACGAAATCAGATGCATAGAGATTGGTCGTGCCGGGCATTCCACCGGGCAGGAAGATCATGTCAGCGGCAGCCAGATCGGTTTCCTCGGGCAGAATATCTGCGACCATGGGGACGCCATGCGTACCGGTAACAGTCTTGCCGGTCACACCGATCGTGCGCACCTCTACCCCTGCACGGCGCAGGACATCGATGGGGGTCAGCGCCTCAACTTCTTCAAAACCGTCTGCTAAGAATACGTATACCATGATATAACCTCTCCTTTTCTAGTTGAACATAAGATTCATATAGCCGTGTGAAAACGGCTGCTTGTCATAAAATAAGATGCATCCCAGAGGCGTCTCTGGACTGCCGGGACCGCTCCAGCGCACGGCGGTGCAGCGTTTCTCGGCGGCCAATGCGCTGAGAAACGGCCGGACCTGGGTGGGATCTGCACAGACGAGCTCCTGTGCCCATACTCCGTCGTGCTCCTGCCAGACAAAGGCATACCCCGTCAGCGTGCCAGTGTTGCTCTCCCAAGCAAAGGCTCCGGCGCCGAGCTGCTGGAAAAGCGTGAGCTGTGCGTCCCACTGGGATGCGGAACGAACAACGGTAAAATCGTAGGATACAGTCTGCGCACGGTAAAGCGCCTGGCATGCCGCAAGATCCTGCGCTGTTAAAGGACGCAGCCGACTGCTGAGCTGTGGTTTTACTGTGGCGCAGTCTGCATGTACTGAAAACAGCGGCTGATAGCCAAAAGGACGGTAAAAATCAAATAGCCAATCTTCCTGCGGAATCAGCATCGATGCCGCACGGCCCTGTGCGCGGTCCAGCGCAAAGGATTCTGTGAGCAGCTGGCTCATCAAATGCTGCCTTCGATAGCCTGGATGCGTACATGCCCCATAGATATAGGTCGCTGCGGCCGAGAGATCCTGCCCAAGCTGCAGCGTATACGGCAGCATCTGGACCATGGCGGCGACGGTACTGTTCACAAGATAGAGCAGTGTATGCTCCAGTGAAAAATGATGCCGAAAATAGTACGGATTGAATCCCGTATCATCGGGAAAACACTGTTCCCAGAGTTCCCGAATCGCAGGGAGATCTGCCTGTGCGGCAAAGCGGATCATTGGTTGGCTCCTTTCGGTACGGCCATGTATTTTTTTGCCATAAACGCCGGATGATAGGAGCGTTTTGCCTTTCGCAGGCCCTCAATCCCCAGATCCTCTTCTCGGTTGACATATAGGACCTCTGTGCAGTTGCGCTTTACAAACTGCTGATTGATCATTTGATAGGCGCCTGCAATGTTATGGTCTGCCTTCTCAATCTGCACGACATACATGTCATCGGTGGCCTGGCAGCCAAAAGTGAATGCAATGACCTCGCCGTCCAACCGCAGGATTCCGCCGCGCAGTCCAAGCGCATCCCAGTTGTTCAGGGCGATTCCGATGGCGCAGGTCTCTCCGAAGAAGGCTTGGTCGCGCATACAACCGTTAAGCTCACACCATTTAAAATGGAATTTGAGCGCATCCCGTACATTGTCCGGGGTGATATCCTCATAGGACCAGCGGCCTTCATAGTTGGCTAGGAAGCGGTTGACGAGATTACGTTTGGTCTGTAATTTTTTGCCGGACAGAGTTTGCAGTTTTTCGCTGAGATAGACATAGTCGGCAGAACCCTCATTATAGGAAAATTCAAAGCCATCGGGATAGCATGTCTCGATGCGCGGGATCATCTCCTCCGCGACAGAGACCATGACAAAGGGAATACCTCGTGCCTGTGCGTCTTGCCGGAGTGCCTCGATCGGGCGGCACAGATCGCCGTCACCGATCGGTGCCAGATACATTTCCTGGCCGCTTTCGGTGTCCTGCATCTTAACAAGCAGGAATTCATCTAAAAAACAGATTTGTGTGTTATAGTGGCTGCGCCAGATATACAGATCGACAAAGCAATGCTCACACAGGTGGTAGTTATACGCCTGCGCGCATGCCTCGATGCGATCCTTGTCCTCTAGCGTTACCTCTCTAAATTCTAACAAGATAGGACCCTTCTTTTGATTTTTTACATTTCAATTGGATGGTTTGCAGGCATAAGCTGCATTATTCGGCCGATTGCAGCGCCAAATAATGGGCGCGCACTGCTTCCGCCTGACCACAGCTCATCTTTCCCTCGGTGCAGGGGCCATAGACACACGGCGGTCCTGCGTGCCGGAACAGCGTGGGCGCAACCGCATAAACTAACTGGTACATTTTTTCCGCCAGTGCACGAATCTCCCACTGGGCGCGGTTGCAGCAGCGCAGCCGGAAGAAGTTTTGCAGGGATCGCGCATTGGCCGTCATCACGATGCGGGTGGTGCACGCATTTGGAAGCACATAGCGCGCATCCTCAATGGCCTTCTTTTCGGCCTTGGAGCGCGCAGCCTTTTCGCTCATACCGGCTGCCAGGTTTTCAGCCAGATACCCGTCCATGAGGGTTGCGGTCAGCGCCTCATAGGTGCGCTGATCGTCCTCCATCGCCCGGATGAACTGCTCCTTGGCGGCGGGGATTTTCTCGATTTCGGGCGGAACGACATATTCAAATCCTTTTTCCCGGACATAGCGCTGAGACTGTACGCTGTACGATGCCATGCGGTGGCGAGTGATCTGTGCGAGTAGCGTGCGAGAGACGCCTTCGATCGCAAACGTGAACGAGACGTGCTCGATAGGACTTTCATGACCGATTTCGGTCAGCATCTGTAAGAAAGACTGTGTTTTTTCTTCAGTCAACCCCTCTAGGATACCGTCTACATCCACCGCGGAATAGCAGTTCTTGGCTGCGGCGGCAATCAGGCGTTCAGGCTCAGGCGTATGTGACAGCAGGCGAACCTTCATCATGCTTTCTTTCCTCCGAATAGTTTGGTCTTGAGAGCGATCAGCAGGAAAAGCGGCAATTTCATCATGCGGCCGATTCGGCTTGGCTGCTTGAGCAGGCGGTAAAGCCATTCCAGGTTTAGCCGCCGGAAAAGCTCAGGGGCGCGCTGGACCGTGCCGGCAAAAATATCGAGAGAGCCGCCCAGACCGCAGGAAAGCGTGACCGGGAGTTCCTCCATATGTCCGGCCATAAAGCGCTCTTGCTTGGGTGCGCCCAAGCATACAAACAATACATCGGCGCCGCCGACATCATGGATGGCATCCAACGCCTGCTGATCTTCCTGAAAGTAGCCATCCCGGGTCCCCGCGATGACCAGGCCCGGATACTTCTTTTTGAGGTTTTCGGCAGCTTTCTCCGCAATGCCTGGTTTGGCGCCCAATAAAAATAAGCGCATCCCCTCTTGTGACATGCGGTACATCAGCGCATCGGCAAAGTCGATGCCTGGCACTCTGCCGGACAGCGGGACCCCCAAAATCCGGGCGGCATAGATGATGCCGATCCCATCCGGCAGTACGAGTGCAGCGCGATTGATGATATCGCGGTAGACTGGGTCCTGAAGGGCCGTATAGGCGATCTCAGGATTGGGCGTTACTACATAGCCTTTCTTTCCGGCACGGATCTGTTCCATTGCCGCGTCGACCGCGTCTTTGAGTGTAACATTATCAAAAGTGACACCTAAAATATTTGCAGTTTTCACAGCTGAATCTCCATTTGAATTCTATATTTTTTACCTATTCTATTCTAGCGCATTTCCCCGAAAACCACAAGTATTATCTTTTACACTCCCAGAAAATGAAGATAAATTGGGCGATATGCTCCAGAAAGATTTGGGTTATAGGGGAGAAAACGGGAGGAATGGACAGGCCGTTGCCGAACTCGCCAAGACAGCAAAAACAGCCGGCACATGCCGTGCCGGCTGATATTTTTGTTGGGTAAAAATCGTATTGCAGCGATTAGATGTTCTCCCGAATTATCTGACCCATCTGGCTGGTGGACAGCACCTCCTGGCCCGGGGCCGCGATGTCCGCCGTGCGATAGCCGTCGTCCAGTGTCTTTTCAACAGCTTTTTCGATGGCGTTCGCCTCGTCGGACAGCCCAAAGGAATAGCGCAGCATCATAGCGCACGAGAGGATTGTCGCGATGGGGTTGGCAATGCCCTTCCCTGCAATGTCAGGTGCTGATCCGTGAATGGGCTCGTACATACCGCGTCCGGTCTCGCCAATCGAGGCGGACGGCAGCATGCCGATCGAGCCGGTAATCATGGATGCTTCATCGGACAGGATATCACCGAACAGGTTACCGGTCAAGATCACGTCAAACTGTCCCGGATTATGCACAAGCTGCATGGCCGCATTATCGACATACATGTGATTGAGCTCAATATCTGGATATTCGGCCGCTACGCGCGTGACTGTCTCACGCCACAGGCGGGAGGTCTCGAGGACATTCGCCTTGTCCACGCTGGTGACTTTTTTAGAGCGTACACGTGCCATTTCAAATGCGCGGCGTGCGATGCGCTCTACCTCGTAGACCGAGTAATTCATATCGTCGCAGCCCATCTGGCCCCAGCCGCAGTCGCTCTCCTTGCGATAGTGTTTGCCAAAGTAGACGTCGCCGGTCAATTCGCGGCAGACGACAATATCAAATCCATCGCCGATGATTTCCGGCTTGATCGGGCAGGCATCGGCGAGCGCCTTATACATCATAGCAGGCCGGATATTTGCAAATAGGCCAAGTGCCGCGCGCAGTCCTAAGAGCGCTTTTTCCGGACGCTTTTCCGAGGGGACACTGTCCCACTTAGGGCCGCCAACAGCGCCCAATAGAACCGAGTCGGCGTTTTTACAGATTTCAATTGTCTCGTCGGTCAACGGGATGCCATTGACATCGATAGAGCAGCCGCCCGCGAGCCCTTCCTGGAACGCAAAGGTGTGGCCGAATTTTTGGCCCACCTTTTCCAGCACAGCCATTGCCTCGGAGACGATCTCCGGGCCAATGCCGTCGCCTTTAATTACCGCAATCTGATAGTTCAACTTACTTGCCTCTTTCCTTCAAAGACTTGAGCAGGCCGCCCGCCTGGATGATGGACTGGATGAAGGGCGGAAAAGCAGCAGCCTGATAGCTCTCGCCCTTTGTGATGTTTGTGATCACACCGGTGTCAAAATCTACAGAGACTTCGTCGCCCGCATCGATGCCGTTTGCTGCAGCCTCACACTCTAAGATGGGTAAACCGATATTGATCGCATTGCGATAAAAGATACGCGCAAAGGAGGCAGCAATGACGCAGGACACTTTATTTTCCTTGAGCACCAGCGGGGCGTGTTCGCGCGAGGAACCACAGCCAAAATTGCGCTTGGCCACGATAATGTCGCCGGGCTGCACCTTCTTTACAAATTCTGTATCGATATCTTCCATTGCGTGGGTCGCCAACTCAGCGGGGTCGGCAATGTTCAGATAGCGGGCGGGGATGATAACGTCGGTGTCGACGTTATCTCCATATTTAAAAACAGATCCTTTTACAACCATGGTAGTGCCTTCCTTCCCTCTTACTTCACGTCTTCGGGCGCGCAGATGTAGCCCATCACGGCCGAAGCGGCTGCGACAGCCGGGCTGGCCAGATAAATCTCGCTTGTGATATGTCCCATGCGGCCGACAAAGTTGCGGTTTGTGGTCGAGATAGCGCGCTCGTTTTGCGCCAGGATACCCATATGTCCGCCAAGGCACGGGCCGCAGGTCGGTGTCGAGACGATAGCACCGGCCTGGATAAAGATCTTAGCCAGGCCTTCCTCGATGCACTGAAGATAGACCTCCTGAGTCGCCGGGATCACGATCGTGCGCACGCCGTGTGCGACATGGCGGCCTTTCAGGATAGAGGCTGCGATACGCATGTCCTCGATGCGGCCATTGGTGCACGAACCGATCACAGCCTGCTGAATCTCGATATGGCCAAGCTCATCAACGGTCTTGGTATTTTCCGGCAGATGCGGGCAGGCAACGGTCGGGCGCAGAGTGGACAGATCGATCTCGTAAGTCTTCTCATATTCGGCATCCGGGTCTGCCTCGAATACCGTTACATCGCGGTGTACGCGGCCCTTGATATAAGCCATGGTCTTGTCATCAACCGGGAAAATGCCATTCTTGGCGCCGGCCTCGATCGCCATATTACAGATCGTGAAGCGGTCATCCATCGAGAGTTCTGCAACACCGTCACCGGTGAATTCCATTGATTTATAGAGCGCACCATCCACACCGATCATGCCGATGATATGAAGGATGACATCTTTGCCGGAAATCCAGGGCGCTTTCTTGCCCTTGAGCACGAAACGGATCGCGGACGGCACCTTGAACCACGCCATGCCGGTCGCCATACCGGCGGCCAGATCGGTTGAGCCGACGCCGGTCGAAAAGGCGCCCAGCGCACCATAGGTACAGGTATGGGAGTCCGCACCGATAATCAGTTCGCCGGGAGCGGTCAAGCCTTTTTCGGGCAGCAGCGCATGCTCGACACCCATCTCGCCCACATCATAGAAATTGACGATATCATATTTCTTTGCAAATTCCCGGCATTCTAAGCACTGCTGGGCCGACTTAATGTCCTTATTCGGCGCAAAATGGTCCATGACGAGCGCAATCTTTGTGCGGTCAAAGACCTTGTCAAATCCAGCCTTTTCCATCTCACGGATAGCAACCGGGCCGGTGATGTCGTTCGCCAAGGTCAAGTCGACCTGTGCCTCGATGAGCTGGCCCGCTGTTACCGTGTTAAGTCCCGCATGTTTTGCGAGAATTTTTTGAGTCATTGTCATTGCCATAGCTTTGTTCCTCGATCCCTTATTCCATGAAGAATTTGTTGATGCCATTCAGATACGCCTTGATGGACGCCTCGATAATATCGACGGCGACGCCGCGGCCAGTGATGATCTCGTCATCGCCGTCCACCGAGATCTTAACGATGGCCTCGCCCTGTGCGTCCTCGCCTTCGGTCATAGCCTTCAGCGAGTAATCCTCCAGGACGACATCGCGGCCGACAATCTTGTTGATTGCGCGGAACGCTGCATTGATCGGGCCATCAGAAGCGGCGACGCGCTCCTTGGTCTCGTCGCCATGCTTGACGCGGACGACGGCCGTCGAGGTGATCGAGTTGCCCGAGTTGATGACGAAGTTGACCAGCGTATAGCGCTCACTGCCGGAAACCGGTACAGCGCCGACCAGGGCTTCCAGGTCACGGTCCTTGATCACCTTCTTCTTGTCAGCCAGGGCCTTGAACTTGGCGAAGGCCTTATCCAGCTTTTCTGCATCCAGGTGATATCCCAGCGTGCGCAGGCGGTCTTCAAAGGCGTGACGGCCCGAGTGCTTGCCGAGTACAATCGCATTCTGCGGGATGCCGACAGACTCAGGGGTCATGATCTCATAGGTCTGCTTGTTTGCGAGGACACCGTGCTGATGGATGCCAGACTCGTGTGCGAACGCATTCGCGCCGATGATCGGCTTGGTCGGTGCAACCGGAACACCGGTGATGGTCTGGATCATACGGCTTGCACGGTAGATCTGCGTAGAATCAATATTAGTATCTGCCTGATAGTAGTCGCGGCGGACCCGCAATGCCATGACGCACTCCTCCATCGAGGCGTTGCCAGCACGTTCGCCGATGCCGTTGATGGTGCATTCGATTTGGTTAATGCCAGCTTCAACGCCTGCCAAAGAATTGGCGACGGCCATGCCAAGATCGTTATGACAATGACAGGACAGGATGACGTTTTCGATGCCCGGTGTATGTTCGCGCAGATAGCGTACACGGGACGCATACTCGTTCGGCGCCATATAGCCGACGGTATCCGGGATATTCAGCGTGGTAGCGCCGGCTTTGATCGCGGCTTCGAATACTTTGCAGAGGAAATCCAGATCCGAGCGGGTGGAATCTTCCGCAGAAAACTCGATATCATCAAGATACTTCTTGGCATAAGCAACGTTATGTGCGACCGACTCGAGTACCTCTTCGGGCGTCATCTTCAGTTTATACTGCATGTGCAGCGGAGAAGTTGCCAGAAAAACGTGGATTCGCGCCGAGTTCGCACGCTTGATGGCATTGTATGCCGCATCAATGTCTTTCTCTACGCAGCGCGCCAGCGAGCACACGGTGGAATCATGCACGGTATCTGCGATGGCGGCAATAGCGGCCGCGTCGCCGGGCGAAGCGATTGCAAAGCCTGCTTCGATGATATCCACTTTCATCGATTCCAGCTGACGTGCGACCTCGATCTTTTCGTTTAAATTCATGCTGCAGCCGGGAGACTGTTCGCCGTCGCGCAGGGTCGTATCAAAAATCCGAATCGTTCTTCCCATCGTCAAAATCCTCCTGAAAATAAAATTTGGGACTTGCGGGACAAAACAAAAGCTTCGTCCCTTAAATACATTAAGAGACGAAGCTTAAAACTCCGCGTTACCACTCTCATTGCCGCCCAATCGGGCGACCACCTCAGTGCATATCCAACAATATGCCTCCCCAATAACGGAGGGAAACCGGTAGAGCCTACTAAAAGTTTCAGCCCACAGCTCCTAGGCGAGTTTCACAGCCTTCAAATACTGTTTTCCACCAACCAACAGTTCTCTGAGATTTGAAGCACAGCTACTTTACCTGTTCATCGCTTTTATCAATTTAGTTCATGAAAGAATACATCTATATGATAGACCATTTTCTGGATGCTGTCAAGCATTTTGAGAAAAAATTTATCTGCCGCAATTTGCCGCTTTCTTTGCTTGCATCTTGCAGGAAGATTTTATACAATAGTAGCAATATAGACGAAAGGGTGTGCTTCTGTGGGCTGGCTGCAGAATGTGGATCATCAGATTTTGCTTTGGATTGCCGATACCCTGCGTGTGGGCTGGATGACGCATGTGCAGGCTATTCTTTCGGCGATCAATAATCATGGGGAAATCTGGATGCTGATTGCGTTGGTCTTATTGATACGGCCGAAGACCAGACGATGCGGCATGGCAATGCTTCTTGCGCTCTTGTTGGGGTTGTTGGCCGGCAACCTAATTCTCAAACCTTGGGTTGCGCGGCCGCGTCCATTTTTGACCTATCCAGATATTGCAGCGTTGTCCCATCCGGGCGGCTTCTCCTTCCCCTCGGGACATACGGTCTCATCCTTCTGTGCCGCGACGGCTTGCTTTGGCTATTTCCGCAGAGCAGGGATCGGCTGTTATGTGTTGGCGGCGACGATGCCGTCCTTGTACGCCTGGTCAAAACGGCCGAGACCGCTGGTGAACAGCGGGAAGGTGGCGTAGGTGAAGATCT
>DWWZ01000138.1 GCA_019119435.1 Candidatus Butyricicoccus avicola | reverse complement strand
AGGGATGCCCCAAAAGGCACCCCTCTTTTTTTGCGCCAGGAGATGCTGGACGGCCGGCAGAAATAAGGAGGGCCGGGAACTAGGCCCGGCCCTCCTTTGGCGGGAAAATCAGGGAAGCTGGCGCAGACGGTTAGTCTACAAGCGGCTCCTGGAACAGCGTATACACATCGTCGCCGTCCGGCGTTTCGCCCGTGACTGCGCCCTCGTCCAGGTTGGTCAGGCGGAATGCCTGGTAGAGTGTGCCGTCCTCGCCGGTTTTCTCGGTGATCGCCAGGCGTGCCCAAGTGCTTTCGGTCACGCCCGCGCCGTCGCCCGCAAAGGCATCAGCGGTGTTGTCGACCTTCAAGGTGTAAGCGGTGCCGTCGTAGGACAGGGCAGACACGATCGGATCACCCTCCACCGTGTACTGCGTGATCTGGATGGCGGCAGACTTGCCCACGCCAGTCACGTTGAGAAACTCTTCGAAGTTTTCGCGGCCGGTAGGCTCGGCGCCGTTCGGCAGGTCCAGTGTGCCGCAGTCAAAGAATGTGATGGCGTTGGGGTCTTCCGGCACTGGGTCAGAAGATGGGGGTTCGGGCGTTGCAGGCGTCTCGCCGGAGGGCGTCTGTTCGCCGGCAGGCTCGTTCTGTTCGGCCTGTGCGGGGGGATTGGCGTCTTCGGTATCCTTGGGGCCGCAGGCGGAAAGACCGGCGAGCAGAAGCCCCAGGCAGAGGAGCCATAAGATGCGGGTGCGTTTCATCATGCGTCATCTCCTTTGATACAGATAGACGGATGGGAACTGGAAAGGTTCCCTTTTCCCTATTGTAGCAGACCGGGGCGGTTTGTGCAATGCGGCCGGGTGCGTGCCCGGCGGGAAACCGGATTCCGGCGGATTTTCTCTAGGCAAACGGCCCGGTATGCGGTAGAATAAGGGTATCGACAAAAAATATGCGGAGGTTTCTGTAAATGGACGCAAAGGAAAAAGCGCTGCTGGCGCATGAAAAGTGGGGCGGGAAAATCGAGGTGGTCGCGCGCTGCGCGGTCAAGAACCGCGAAGACCTCTCGATCGCCTATACCCCGGGCGTGGCCGAGCCCTGCCTCAAGATCAAGGACGATGTCTCGCTGAGCTATAAGTACACCCGCCGCCATAATTTGGTCGCGGTCATCACCGACGGCACTGCCGTCCTCGGCCTGGGCGATATCGGCCCGGAGGCCGGCATGCCGGTCATGGAGGGCAAGTGCGCGCTGTTCAAGGCATTTGCCGACGTGGATGCGTTCCCGATCTGCGTCAAGAGCAAGGACGTGGACGAGATCGTGCGCACGGTCCAGCTCATCTCGGGCTCCTTCGGCGGCATCAATCTCGAGGATATCTCGGCGCCGCGCTGCTTTGAGATCGAGCGCCGCCTCAAGGAGGTCTGCGACATCCCGGTCTTCCACGATGACCAGCATGGCACGGCGGTCTGCTGTGCGGCGGCAATGATCAATGCCTGCCGACTGACCGGCCGCGACCTCAAGCAGATCAAGCTCGTGGTCAATGGCTGCGGCGCAGCGGCCATTGCGGTCACCAAGTTCCTCATGTTCCTGGGCGTCCAGGACGTTATCATGTGTGAGCGGTTCGGCATTGTCTGTGAGGGCGACGAGCGCCTCAACCCAGCGCAGGCCGAGATGGCGCGCGTCACCAACCGCGCTCACATGACCGGCACACTGGCCGACGCGGTCCGCGGCGCGGACGTATTTTTCGGCCTGTCCGGCCCGGGCGTGCTGACCGCCGAGATGGTATCCACCATGGCGCATAACCCCATGGTTTTCGCCATGGCAAACCCGGTGCCCGAGATCTGGCCGGATGAGGCCAAAAAGGGCGGCGCCGCCGTTGTCGGTACCGGGCGCTCGGATTATCCCAATCAGATCAACAACGTTTTGGCATTCCCGGGCATTTTCCGCGGCGCGCTGGACGTGCGCGCCTCCGATATCAACGAGGAGATGAAGATGGCGGCGGCCTACGCCATCGCCCATGTGATCCCCGACGATGAGCTGGCCGCGGACAATATCATGCCTATGGCATTTGACGAGCGCGTCACCGGCGCGGTGGCCAAGGCGGTGGCCGAAGCGGCAAGGCAGACCGGTGTGGCCCGGGTATAAGTAGCTTGCGTCAAAAACAGAAGAAAAATTGGTCATATTTGACACAACAAGGTTGACTTTTACAGGCGGTTCTTATACAATAGAGACATGAAGCGGTGGCACTGCGCCATATCGGCGCAGTGATTCCAATATGTTCATTACGGAGGTATGAAAAATGTTAGATCCCAAGAAAGTAAGACTCGGTATGTGCCCGATCGGTTGGTCCAATGATGACATGTGGGATCTCGGCGACGAGAACACTTTCCAGCAGTGCGTTTCTGAGATGGCGCTGGCTGGTTTTACCGGCTCTGAGGTCGGCCATAAGTATCCGGAGGACAAGGCTGTCCTCAAGCATATGCTGGACGTACGTGGCATGACCATCGCGTCCAAGTGGTTCTCCTCTTTCCTGGTTGACAAGCCGTACGAGGAGGTCGAGGCGGACTTCATCAAGGAGCTCGAGTACCTGTCCTACGTTGGCGCAACCGCCATCAACATCTCTGAGCAGTCCGGCTCCATCCAGGGCAAGCAGGATGTTGCGATCCTGGACATGGAGAATAAGCGCGTCCTGACCGACGAGGAGTGGGATCGCCTGTGCACTGGCCTGAACAAGCTGGGTAAGCTGTCCCTCGAGAAGTACGGCATCCGTTCCTGCTTCCATCATCACATGGGCACCGTGGTACAGACCGTTGAGGAGACCACCCGCCTGATGGAGAACACCGATCCGAAGTATGTCTTCCTGTGCTTTGACACCGGCCACTTCACCTTCGCCGGTGAGGACCCGGTCAAGATGCTCGAGAAGTTTGCAGATCGTGTCGGCCACGTTCACCTGAAGAACATGCGTATGCCGATCGTTGAGAAGGTTCGTGCAGAGCACTGGTCCTTCCTGGACGCTGTCCGCAACGGCGCATTCACCGTACCGGGCGATCCGGACGGCTGCGTACAGTTCGACGACGTATTCGCTTTGCTCGACAAGGCTGGCTATGAAGGCTGGATCATGGTCGAGGCAGAGCAGGATCCTGCAAAGGCAAATCCGTTCGAGTACGCCAAGATGGCACGCGCTTACATCAAGGAGCACACTGGCCTCTAATTTCCAGGCAACCTTACAAACCCTGGGCGCTTACCGAGTCAATGACCCCAAAGGAGAAGAGCTGGCAATATGCCAGCTCTTTTTTTGCCTGGAAAGGAAATAGCGCCTGTTTTGGGAAAACGGGAGAACCGGCATCGTGCGGTTCGGCGCATAGGCGGGCAGATATCCCGGAAACCAAAGGTTTTGGGGCGAAAGATAGGGCTTTTCCGCTTTTCCATTGCATCTTGCCCGACGCTATGGTATCATAAAAAGCAGAACGAACGAGGAGGAGAACGCAGTGTTGCAGGAATATCGCTATGAGATCGGGCCAGAGGAATATCTGGCCTATCAAAAGTATCATATGACGCACGATAAGACCATCGCCAGACGCATTTTCTGGATGCGCCTGATCATCAGCCTGGCTTTGCTGCTCATTGGCGTACTGCTGGACATCATCGGGCAGATTGGCCTGATCGTGGTTGGCGCCTTTGCCGTTTTGGCCGTATGCGCCTGGATGCTGGTGCCGCAGTGGATGCGCGACAGCATGCGCAAGACAGCCGAGAAAAAATACGCGCCCCGTATCCAGCCGTACACTGCGGTGACCACCATGGAGGAGGACGGCCTGCATATCTTTGACGGCGAGGACACCCAGGTGCTGCTCTATGACAGCATCGAGCAGATCGGCGACGAGGACGGTTACCTCTTTTTGGGCTACGGCGACCGTCAGACTGTGGTCATCCCGCCGGCGGCTTTCACGCGGGGGGAGAGCGAACGGCAGGCGTTCCTGTCCGAGCTGCGCCATATGGTACACAAGCGCAGAACAGGAGTGCTGGAAAAGTAAATGGAACTGCATTACGAGATCACCGAGCAAGACTTCGTTGATTACAACCTATATTTTATCGCACATGATGCGATGACGCAGAAGACCATCCGTCGTATGAGCACGCTGACGGCGGTACTGGTCCTTGTGGGCGGCACAGCCCTCATGTACCTGCTGGATACCCTCTCGCCTGTAAGCGTCGGCATGTACGTTGTGCTGGCTGCTGTGTGCTTTTTTGGATGTCCGGCATGGTTTACGCACAAAGCGCGCAAAAATGTGCATCGCACCATCGAGCGGGCGTCCAACCGGCATATCTGCGGGCCGAAAACGCTGCGGCTGACCGATACCGGCGTGCAGCTCGTGGGGGAGAGCGAGGACAGTTCCTATCCCTATGCCGCATTTCAGCGCGTGATCACGGCAGAAAAACAAGTCTATCTCTACCTTGACGACCTGTCGGCGCTCATTGTGCCGCGGTGCGCCTTCCCGGACGAGGAAGCCCGGCGTACGTTCGTGCGCATGCTGGAAGGGCGCATCACCGAGGCGAAGATGAAGAAGTCCCGGGACGAGGCGGCAAAGGAGGACGAAACCGCCCGATGAAAGGAGGCGGAGGGGCACATGGCAGTGACCCTCAAACAGATTGCAGAGATTGCAGGTGTGTCGCGTGGCACGGTGGACCGTGCCCTGCACAACCGCGGGCGCGTCAGCCCGGAGGTCGCCGCACGTATCCGGCAGATCGCACAGGAACAGGGCTACGAGCCGAATGAGGTAGGGCGGGCGCTCGCCCGCAGCCGCAAGCAGACCCGGGTCGGCGTCATCTTGCAGTCTATGGAAACACCAACCATGAAAATTGTCGCCGAAGGTGCGCGGGCAGCCGCGAAGACGCTGCAAAATCAGAGTATGGAAGTGCTCTTCCGTACGGTGGAGTCGGTGAACGCGGCGCAGGAGATCGCCTATCTGGATGAACTGCTGGCAGCGGGCGTACAGGGGCTGGCGATAGCCCCGGTGGACGACGCTAGGGTCTGCCGGAAGCTGGACGAGATCGCCGGGCAGGGCATACCGGTCGTCACTTTCAACGCCGACCTGCCGCAGTCCAAGCGGATCTGTTTTGTCGGGCAGGACAACGACCGGGCCGGCCGCACGGCTGCGGGGCTCATGGCCATGATGGTCCCCAAAAATGGCAAGGTGGCCCAGATCACCGGGCATCTGACGAACGACGCCCACCGGACCCGCTGCGCCAGCTTCCAGGAAGAGATGCAGAAGATCGCGCCGGACGTTGAGATCCTGCCCGTGCAGCCCTGTTTCGACCGGGACAGCTATGCCCTGGAGCTGACCCAGCACCTGCTGGGTATCTGCCAGGACCTGGCTGGTATCTATGTTGCGGCCAACGGCCAGCACGGCGTGTGCGAGGCGCTGCGGGCGGCGGGGCTGGACGGCAAACTGCGTGTGATTGCCTATGATATTACCCCGCAGAATATCGAGGACCTCAAACAGGGCGCGATCAGCATCCTCATCGACCAGAAGGCGCGCGATCAGGGATATCGTCCACTGATGATCCTGCGTGACTGCCTCATCACGCACACACCCCCGAAAGAGACCTTCTGCTATACGGGCATCACCCTCAAAACGCGCTATAACCTGTAGGCGTTCTGGCAAAAATGCCCTGCTTTTCCAGCAGGAACGGCCGCTTTTTCGGCAGGTGCCCGGTTGACAAAGCCGCGGGGCTGGTGTATCATCATTATAAGATTTCATATCAAAAGGCTTTGAAGGAAACCGCCCTTTCTCACGGCGGCCCGACAGAGAGCGTCCGTCCCAGGCTGGAAGCGGACGCCGGGCTGGAGAAATTGGCGTACCGGCTCCCGAGCCGCGCAGGGGAAATGAGATAGAGTATCCTGCGCCGATCCGCCCTCGTTACGGGCTCCGAGCGGCAGCCCGCGCGGCCAACTGGTTTGGAAACGCCGGCTGCAAGCAGGGTGGAACCGTGGGTTTTGACAAGCTCACCCCTGAAATCACTTCGATTTGGGGGTGGGCTTTTTTGTTCGCCCCAAAGCCACAGAAAGGATGGAAATATTATGTCCGACAATCAGTACACGTTTGAAAACCCGGAATACCGCAATACCTACCGCCATACGGTTTCCCATATCCTGGCCCAGGCGGTCAAGCGTCTGTATCCCGAGGCAAAACTCGCCATCGGCCCGGCCATCGACAACGGTTTTTACTACGATATCGACCTGCCGTTTTCGCTGACCCAGGAGCACCTGGACGCGATCGAGGCTGAGATGAAGAAAATCTGCAAGGAGAAGCTTCCGCTCGAGCGCTTCGAATTGCCGCGCGCCGAGGCCCGCAAGCTCATGGAGGACAAAGGTGAGCCGTACAAGGTCGAACTCATCGACGACCTGCCTGAGGATGCGGTTATCTCGTTCTACAAGCAGGGCGAGTTCACCGACCTGTGTGCGGGTCCGCATCTGGACTCTACCGGCCGCGTCAAGGCCAATGCCCTGAAGCTCACCTCGGTCACCGGCGCTTACTGGCGCGGCGACGCGAACCGCAAGATGCTCCAGCGCATCTACGGCACGGCCTTCCCCAAGAAGGATGAACTGGACGCTTATCTCCAGCGCATCGAGGAGGCAAAGCGCCGTGACCACCGCAAGCTCGGCCGTGAGCTCGGCCTGTTCACCATCATGGAGGAAGGCCCGGGCTTCCCGTTCTTCCTGCCCAAGGGTATGATCCTCAAGAACACGCTCATCGATTACTGGCGTGAGATCCACCGCAAGGCGGGCTATCAGGAAATTTCTACACCCATTATGCTCAACCGTTCGCTGTGGGAGCGCTCGGGCCACTGGGGCCATTACAAGAACAATATGTACACGACGGTCATCGACGACCAGGATTTTGCCATCAAGCCCATGAACTGCCCGGGCGGCATGCTGGTCTACAAGTCCCAGCCGCACTCCTACCGTGAGCTGCCCATGCGCGTGGGCGAACTGGGTCTGGTACACCGCCATGAGCTGTCGGGCGCCCTGCACGGCCTGATGCGCGTGCGCTGCTTTACCCAGGACGACGCGCACATCTTCATGACCCGTGAGCAGATCAAGGACGAGATCAAGGGCGTGTGCAAGCTCATCGACGAGGTCTACTCGATGTTCGGCTTCCCGTACCACATTGAGCTGTCCACCATGCCGGAGGATCACATGGGCGACGAGGCCGATTGGGAGATGGCGACCAATGCGCTCAAGAACGCGCTCGAGGAGATGGGCAAGCCCTATGAGATCAATGAGGGCGACGGCGCATTCTACGGCCCCAAGATCGACTTCCATCTGGAGGACTGCCTGGGCCGTACCTGGCAGTGCGGCACCATCCAGCTGGACTTCCAGATGCCCGAGCGCTTTGAGCTCGAGTACACGGGCGCAGATGACCAGAAGCATCGCCCGGTTATGATCCATCGCGTGGTCTTTGGCTCGATCGAGCGCTTTATCGGCATCCTGACCGAGCACTTTGCTGGCGCATTCCCGACCTGGCTGGCGCCGGTGCAGGTTAAGCTGCTGACCATGACCGACCGCAACCGCGCTTATGCCGAGGAGATCCAGCGCCAGCTTGAGGAGCAGGGCTTCCGCACCGAACTGGACGAGCGCAACGAGAAGATCGGCTACAAGATCCGCGAGGCCCAGCTCGAGAAGATCCCGTATATGCTGGTGCTGGGCGACAAGGAGCAGGAGGCCGGCGAGGTCGCTGTCCGCGACCGCCGCGACGGCAAGACCACGGTTATGCCGCTGTCCGAGTTTGTGGATAAGCTGACCTATGAAGTGAAGTCCCGTATCTGCAAGTGAGCAGGGCGGTAAACCGATAGAAAAGGGGAACAGAAAAAATGGCAGACAAGAAAAAGCTGGTGTCTGAGATCACATCCATGGATGTGGATTTCGCCCAGTGGTATACTGATATCGTCAAAAAGGCGGAGATGATTGACTACTCGTCGGTCAAGGGCTGCATCATCATGCGGCCTTACGCCCAGGCGCTGTGGGAGAATATCCAGAAGACACTGGACGGCATGTTCAAGGAGACCGGCCACGAGAATGTGGCGATGCCGCTCTTTATCCCGGAGTCCCTGCTGCAGCGCGAAAAGGATCACGTCGAAGGCTTCGCCCCCGAAGTCGCCTGGGTCACCCACGGCGGCTCGGAGAAGCTGGAGGAGCGCCTGTGCGTGCGCCCGACCTCGGAGACGCTGTTCTGTGAGCACTACGCTAAGATCGTCCGCTCGTGGCGCGACCTGCCCAAGCTGTATAACCAGTGGTGCTCGGTCGTCCGCTGGGAAAAGACCACCCGCCCGTTCCTGCGCTCGCGCGAGTTCTGGTGGCAGGAGGGTCACACCGTGCACGCCACCGAGGAGGAGGCGCGCGAGGAGACCATGCGCATGCTGAACATCTACGCCAAGTTCTGTGAAGAATACCTGGCGATCCCGGTGCTCAAGGGCCAGAAGACCGAGAAGGAGCGCTTTGCCGGCGCTGAGGATACCTACACGATCGAGGCTATGATGCACGACGGCAAGGCGCTGCAGTCGGGCACCTCGCACTACTTCGGCGATGGCTTTGCCCGTGCATTCAATATGCAGTATACCGATAAGAACAATACGCTGCAATACATGTACCAGACCTCCTGGGGTGTATCTACCCGTCTTATCGGCGCTATCATCATGACCCACGGCGACAACGAGGGCCTGGTGCTGCCGCCCAAGATTGCGCCCTTCCAGCTCGTTGTCATCCCGGTCGCGGCACACAAGCCGGGCGTCGTGGACAAGGCAAATGAGCTGTACGAGACGCTCAAGAAGGCCGGTATCCGCGTCAAGATCGACCTCACGGAGAACAGCCCTGGCTGGAAGTTCGCCGAGTACGAGATGAAGGGCTTCCCGCTTCGCCTGGAGGTCGGCCCGCGCGACATCGAGAACGGCCAGTGCGTGCTGGTCCGCCGCGACAACCGCGAGAAGACCGTCGTAAAGTTTGAGGACCTGACGACCGTCGTGCCTCAGCTGCTCGACGAGGTACAGCAGGCGCTGTTTGACAAGGCGCTCAAGAACCGGGAGGAGCATACCTATGTGGCGCACTCCCTTGAGGATATGAAGAATATCCTCAAGGAGCACACCGGCTTTGTCAAGTCCATGTGGTGCGGCGATCTGGCCTGCGAGGAAAAGGTCAAGGAGGAAACCGGTATGCCCTCCCGCTGCATGCCCTTTGAACAGGAACATCTGGACGACGTTTGCCCGATCTGCGGCAAGCCGGCCAAGAAGATGATTGTCTGGGGTATCGCATACTAAGAAAACGATCTGTCAGATGGGGGCCGCGCAGATACTGCGCGGCTCTCGCACTATCTCAACGAAAAGGAGGAGACAATCATGGAGACCGGAACCAATACCGTGCCCGATGCTGCCGGTGCGCTGACCGATGCTGCGGAAAACGCAATCGCCGCAGCCCTGCCCGATTCCTGGTGGTCGGCGATCGTCAAGTTCTTTTATTACAACACGTTCGGCACCATTGTGGGCAAGATTTTGCTGATTGCAGCGACCATTCTGGTCATGCTTATCGCAGTTAAGATCACAAACCGTATCTTCCGAAAAGTGACCGATCACATGAAGGAGATCAACAAATCGGGCGCCACGCTCGCCACATTCCTGCGCTATCCGGTGCTGTTCCTCATCTACTTTGCCGCCTTCGCCATCATCGTTTCCAGCATTCCGGCCCTCAATCAGGCCATGAACAAGCTGCTTGCAGCCGGCGGTGTGCTGGCGGTTGTGTTCGGCCTGGCTGGCCAGGAAGCGCTGGGCTCGGTTGCGGCAGGCGTCATGATCCTGGCCTTCCGCCCCTTCGTCATCGGGGACGTCGTCAATGTCGTATCGGAGGGTGTGACCGGGACGGTTGAGGAAATCACCTTGCGGCATACCGTGCTGCGCAC
>DWWZ01000137.1 GCA_019119435.1 Candidatus Butyricicoccus avicola | reverse complement strand
CATTATGTATCCTACCTAAATTTCCGAATTCCAACGATATACATCGAAGGTTCCTGTAAAGAAATCATCAAATAACCACGATGCTACTCCCGTATCCCTCTCCCGAATAAATTGGGGATAGTAACCTTCATACGCTTTGACATTCTTCCAAGAACCGCTTTGCTTTCTGGCTTGTCCATCAAACGCAGCACCACTATAAGTTTTAGAGCGTCCATCTTCAGCTTCTGCCATCAGATTACAATCATACTTTGTGCCTTTAAAAACTCCACTTACATTCTTTGTTAGCTTTCCGCTAGCAAATGCTCCTCCTATTGCAACTTTATATTATAATAAATCTTCATTTGTTAAATGTCAACAAAATAGTATAAATTTTTCTATAGTTTGTTGATATATTTTTCTATCGGTACAAATTCTCATCAATGATTCCAGCCTACCTCAATCGCGCCGCGAACCGAAACTACGCCAAGGGCATGTGCTTCGAATCTAATCACCTCGATTTCGTCGCTGCGGACGCCGTATCCCCGACTTTTTCAAATCCACTTTGCTCGCTTTGTCACAGCCCCACTTCCAACACGCCCCGATTCGCTGGGCTTGTGTCAGAGCCTTTCGCAGCATTCAGTTGATCTGCGTGCCGTTTTTTCGCGTCTGGATCAATTTTTCGTCAATATTTCATCTTCCCTTTCGATCCCTTCGCAAATCCCCCTCTGACATATTTTCTAAAATATTTTTTCAAAAAAACACTTGACAAATCACTGTGCCGCCGATATACTGTACTCAATTAAAATCCTAAACCGATGAAGAAGAGGAGTACCCAGGATCTGGGGCCACACAGAGAGCCGCGGCAAGGTGGAAGCGCGGCAGGAAACGGCCTGGGGAATGGACTTTGGAGGGCTGAGCGAACGGGCCATAGTTGGCCTTACTAGTGCGACGGGGAACTCCGCCCGTTATCAGGGGAGCCTGCATTGATTTCGATGCAGAATGAAGTGGGCGCGTGTATTCGCGTCAATCCGGGTGGCACCGCAGAGGTTTTTCTACGCCTTTGTCCCAGAATTGTTCTTTGGGATCAAGGCGTTTTTTCATGCCTTCTTCCCAGAATCAACCGACTGACCGAAAAAGGAGTGTATGAAGATGACCAAGATCCCGCATCGTTTGTATTTGACCGAAGACCAGATGCCCAAGCAGTGGTTCAACCTGCGGGCGGTCATGAAGGAACAGCCCGATCCCATGCTCAATCCGGCAACGCTGCAGCCCATGACCGAACAGGACCTGTATCCGATTTTCTGTAAAGAGCTCGCCCATCAGGAGATGGACGCCACCGACGCCTATGTCGATATCCCAGAAGAGATTCAGGAAATCTATAAAATGTACCGGCCGTCGCCGCTGATCCGCGCCTATGCGCTGGAAAAGCTGCTGGATACCCCGGCCAAAATCTACTATAAGTTTGAGGGGAATAACACGTCGGGCTCACATAAGCTTAACTCGGCGGTCGCCCAGGCCTATTACGCCAAGAAGCAGGGGCTTTCCGGCGTAACGACCGAGACCGGCGCCGGCCAGTGGGGCACGGCGCTGAGCGAGGCGTGCAGCTACTTCGGCCTGACCTGTGACGTATTCATGGTCAAGTGCTCCTACGAGCAGAAGCCCTTCCGCAAGGCAGTTATGCGCGTATTCGACGGCACCATCACCCCCTCCCCGTCCATGACGACCGAGGTCGGCCGCAAGATCTTGGCCGAGCACCCGGACACGACCGGCAGCCTGGGCTGCGCGATCTCCGAGGCGGTTGAGGCGGCCGTGCAGAGCGGCGGCTCTAAGCGCTATGTGCTAGGTTCGGTACTCAATCAGGTGCTGCTGCACCAGTCGATCATCGGCCTGGAAAGCAAAATCGCCATGGAGCAGCTCGGTGAGTATCCGGACATCGTCATCGGCTGCGCCGGCGGCGGCTCCAACCTGGGCGGCCTGATCGCGCCCTTCATGGCCGACAAGATCACCGGCAAATCCAACCCGCGCATCATCGCCGTTGAGCCGGCCTCTTGCCCGTCGCTCACGCGCGGCAAGTATGCATATGACTTCTGTGACACCGGCAAGGTGACCCCGCTGGCCCGCATGTATACGCTGGGCTGCGGCTTCATCCCGTCCGCCAACCACGCAGGCGGCCTGCGCTATCACGGCATGAGCCCCATCCTGTCCAAGCTGTACCACGACGGCTATATGGAAGCGGTCTCCTGCGAGCAGACCAAGGTCTTTGATGCGGCCGTCCTGTTTGCAAAGCGCGAGACCATCCTGCCGGCTCCTGAATCAGCACACGCGATCCGCTGCGCGATCGACGAGGCGCTCAAGTGCAAGGAGAGCGGCGAGGCCAAGACCATCCTGTTCGGCCTGACTGGCACTGGTTATTTCGACATGGTCGCCTATGAAAATTACCTGAACGGCACGATGAACGACTATATCCCGACCGACGCCGACCTGCAAGTTGGGTTCGATTCCCTGCCGGACATCCCGCAGAACAAAAATATCTGATTTGGCTGCCCTACCTTATATATCGCCTGCAACGGCACAGTCCCTTTCTCGGGGCTGTGCCGTTTTTCTGATTCCCCCACATGGCAAAACGGGCGTCCGCAAGGTTTGCAGACGCCCGTTTTGGTAGAGATAGGGAAAATAGAAGAGATAGTTTTGAAATCGGTGAATACCAACACTGTGCCACATGCCCGGCACCGACAAGCCCGGTTTTAGATCAAGGTTTTGCCGCCTGCGATGGTCACCGTGACACCGGTAATGTAGTCCGCGCGGCCACCGGCCAGGAAGGCCATCAAATCTGCGACCTCTTCCGGTTCGCACATTCTGCCCATGGCAACGCCGCTGGTCAATTCCCGCTCGTACTCTTGTGGAGTTTTGCCCTCGACGAGCGAGCGCTTCTGGAATACTTCCTGTACCATCTCGGTATTGACATAGCCCGGGCAGACCGCCGATACCGAAATCCCATACTGTGCATATTCCAATCCCAATACCTGTGTCAGCGAATTGATACCTGCCTTGGAGATCGAATACACACCGTTTGCTGACTCACCGATCTTAGAAGCCTGGGAGGAGATCGAGACGATATTGCCTTTGGCTTTTCCAGAATCCTTGAGCTGCTTGGCGAACAGCTGGCTCAGGCACCAAATTCCGCGCAGGTTGATATTCATAACGCGCTCCCACTCGGCTGGCGTCAGGTCGATCATATGCTTGGCCACGGTAATCCCGGCACAATTTGCCAACACATCGACTGCACCAATCTTGTCGTGTACTTCTGCCATAAACTGCTGGCAGGACTCAATGCTGCCCACATCCACGACGTATGGATATGCCTTAACGCCGTATTGTGCGGCGATCCCGGCGGCTGACGTTTCCAGCACCCCGCGATTGATATCGACCATGATGACATCTGCGCCATATTCCGCAAATTTGGCTGCGCACGCTTTGCCAATGCCGCGCGCGGCCCCTGTCACAATGCACCGTCTTCCCTGATAGTTTTCACCCATTGTTGTCATCCTTTCTGTATACCAGCCCGCTCCCTTTTTGATGCACGAGCCTGGCATAACATTTGGTATTGGTTGTTTTCTGCTTATTATTTTGCCGCAACGCGTCGCAAAATACAATCTCACTTCCATACCTAAAAATTTTCAAAAATTGCTCTTTACACCCCTGACCGCGGCGCCCTGCCAAAAAGACATTCCGAGTCAAAAGGACAGCTTGCGAAAGGCCGACGGCGTCATTCCCGTGAGGTGCTTAAAGGTGCGAATGAAATTGGGTGGACTGTCAAACCCACACCGTTCGGCCACCTCCTCGACCGTTGCATGGGTGGTCGCCAGCAGGCGTTTTGCGTGCTGAATGCGCATATTAGAAAAATATTGGCAGGGCGTAACGCCCATGTGCCTCTTAAAGTATCGCGTAAAATAATACTTGCTCAGGCCAATGTAGCGGGCGATCTCATCGAGCGATATCTTTTGGGTTACATGTTCTTCCATATATTGGATAGCTTTGTCGATCGACGCGCTGGTGACCGGCGGAATGCTCGAGCAGGTCTCCACCAGTTCGCACAGGATCATGTGGATATAGACCGAGATCCGATGCGCATTCTGTATGCTAGACTGCGTCTGCGCCAGCCGCAAGAGCGATTGGAAGGCATTCTCGAGCACTCCGCTTTTGCCGTTTCGAATGAGGGCGCCTCGGTTTAGCTCATGGATGAGCTCAAAGTAGGGCAGCGACTCTGGACCTGTAAAATGAAAATAATGGAACTGTAACCCATCCCATGCGTGATAACTGTGGGGACGGCGGCAAT
>DWWZ01000136.1 GCA_019119435.1 Candidatus Butyricicoccus avicola | reverse complement strand
CCGGCCAAGCAGGGCCTCATCCAGACACTGTCGGTTTTTCTGGATACACTGGTTATCTGCTCAACCACGGCGATGATCCTGATGGTTTCGGGCGTGCCGGTGTCCCAGGACATCACCTATGTCCAGGATGCGGTCAGCAGTACCTTTGGGCCGGCCGGCATCTTGTTTATCACCATCGCCATCTTCTTCTTTGCCTTTTCCAGCTTGATCGGCAACTATTATTACACCGAGTCCAACCTGCGTTTTATCCGGGACGACAAGCGAGTGCTGTTTATTTTCCGGCTTACCTGCCTGGCCGCAATCTTCCTCGGCGCGCAGGCTAGCTTTGACACGGTTTGGAACCTGGCGGACATCCTGATGGGCTTTATGGCCATCGTCAATATTATCGCTATTTTGCTGCTTGGCAATCAGGCGGTGAAGGTCCTGAAAGACTATGACCGGCAGCGCAAGGCGGGCAAAGACCCGGTGTTTTTTGCCAGCCATATCGGCATGAAGCCAGAGGAGATCGATTACTGGCACGATACCGATCATATGCCTGGCCGGGACGCACAATAAAAATACGATATCGGTTTGAACACGCAAGAGGGCTTCGCACAGGCGAAGCCCTCTTGTATGTTTCTGCGAGTTCTTGAAATCTACACCAAATCTTCCCGGTTTGTTCATGAAGCGGTCATGGAATGTACGCATTCACAGGGTAAGATAGCGATAAAGGACCACTGATAGGAGGGACCCTGGAATGATTGAAGTACAAGACCTCGTCAAGCGATACGGCAGTTACCTGGCTGTCGATCACTTGAGCTTTTCGGCCGAGAAAGGGCAGATTTATGGGTTTCTTGGGCCAAATGGCGCGGGAAAGAGTACGACCATGAATATTATGACCGGCTGCCTCGCGCCGACGAGCGGGACCGTCTTGGTCGATGGCATGGATCTGCAGCAGCAGCCGGAAAAGGTCAAGCAGCGCATCGGGTACCTGCCCGAGCTGCCCCCGCTCTACCCAGAGATGACCGTGCGCGAATACCTGACCTTTGCGGCCCGGCTCAAAAAGGTACCAAAGGCGCAGGTGCTCCACGAAGTCGTGCAGGCCATGGAAAAGACCGGCCTGAACGATGAACAGGATCATCTGATCCGCACCCTGTCCAAAGGCTACCGGCAGCGTGTCGGCCTGGCGGCGACCTTGCTCGGCAACCCGGACGTCGTCATCCTGGATGAACCTACCGTCGGCCTGGACCCCAGGCAGATCTTGGAGATCCGCGATCTGATCCGCTCACTGCGCGACGACCATGTCGTGCTGCTGAGCTCACATATCCTGTCCGAGGTCAGCGCGGTGTGCGATTATATCTTTATCTTATCCCACGGTAGACTGGTCGCAAGCGACACGCCGGAAAACCTGGAAGCGCAGCTGCACGCGGACGGGGCGCTGTGCGTCAGCGTGCGGGCCACACCGCAGGAGATGCACCTGCTGTGTGATGCCATGCTGCCAGGCATCCCGGTCGAGATTGGCGCGGGCGCCCGCGCCGGGCAGACTGAATTGCGCTTTGGTTCGGTAGATGATACCGTGACCGAGAAGCTGTTTTACGCCTGCGCGGCTGCCAAGCGGCCGATTCTCAAAATGGAGCGCGAGAAGGCCTCGCTCGAGGAAATCTTCCTGGAGCTGACCGACGATGACCATGCGGGACCGGCAGAACAAGAGGACGATCTGAGAGAGGAGGCGGGCGCATGAAGGTCATCTTTTCGCGTGAACTGCGCTCTTATTTCCAGACCATGCTGGGCCCGGTCTTTATCGCGGTGCTGACCGCGGTCACCGGTGTATATTTTATGGTCACAAACCTGATAAACGGGTATCCGTACTTTGCGGCGACTCTGGGCAGCCTGCTCTTTATGCTGATGGTGGCCGTTCCGATCTTGACGATGAAATCCTTTGCGGAAGACCGGCACAGCCATGCCGAACAGCTGATGCTGTCCGCGCCGGTCACGGTGTGGGACATTGTCTTGGGCAAATATTTTGCCATGGCGGCGGTGTTCGCCATCCCGTGCCTGCTGTTCTGCCTGTGTCCGCTGATCATCCAGACGGGCGGCACAGCCAGCCTGGGCAGTGACTGGGCAGCCATTGGCTTGTATTTCCTGTTGGGCTGTGCTTATATCGCCATTGGCATGTTCCTGTCCTCGCTGACAGAAAGCCAGCTGATCGCCGCAGTATCTAGCTTTGGCGTGCTGTTGGTATTGTACTTATGGGATGCGCTGGCGGGTTACTTCCCGACAAGCGCGCGCGGTAATCTGGTCGGCATGCTTGTGCTTGCCGCCCTGCTGGCCGGCCTGTACTATGCCCTGGCGCGCAACCCCTACGTGGCCGCCGGGATCTTCCTCGTGCTGGCCGTGGTCATCGTTGCGGCCTATCTGATCGATTCGTCCCTGTTTGAGGGCCTGCTCGAAAAGACGCTTGGCACGTTCGATATCTATAGCGGTTTCGTACAGATCGCCAATTACCGCCTGCTGGATCTGACGGCGGTCGTGCGCTACCTGAGCTTGGCGTTTTTTGGCGTATTCCTGACAGCGCAGTCTTTACAGAAGCGGAGGTGGGCATAAGCCATGTTTGGGAAAAAGAAACAGCAGAATGAGGCAGAAGCCCCGCAGACAGAACAGCAGGGCAAACGGCATGGGTTGGCCCTGCCGCACGTAGATGGCACAGCGGTCCGGCGCTCGCTGCACGCGGCGGGCTTCCAGCATGGCTCTTACAGCGCCGGCCTGACCGCGTTGGTGCTTGCAATTTTGATTGTAGTCAATCTGTTGGTGGGCTCGCTGCCGACCAATACCCGCATGCTCGACATGACGAGCAACAGCCTTTTCGAGATTGGGGACACGACCCGAACGGCGATGGCAGAACTGGACCGCGATGTGACCATTACGATCGTGGCCCAGCCCGATACGCTGGATACGCGCATCCAGCGCCTGATCGACGAGTATGCGGCGCTGTCCAGCCACATTTCGGTGGAAACGGTGGACCCGGTGCTGCACCCGTCTGAGGCACAGGCGCTGGACGCCGAGGATGGTACGGTCGTGGTTTCCTGCGAGGAGACCGGCGAAACCCGCAATATCCTGTTCGGTGAGATCATCACACATACGTATTCCATGTATTCCTATGACGCAGTTGAGGATTCGTTTGACGGCGAAGGCCAGCTCACCTCAGCAATTGTGAACGTTTCGTCGCCGACCGACCATGTGGTCTATCTGACCGAGGGCCATGGCGAGAGCAGCCTGGGCTCTACCATCCAGGACGCGCTCACCAAGGCCAATCTTCAGACCCAAACGGTCAACCTGGTCGTGGACGGCGGTATCCCGGACGACTGCTCGCTGCTGATCGTCAACGCGCCGCAAAAGGATTTGGACGCGACCGAGACCCAGGCCATCCAGGAATTTATGGATGCAGGCGGCCATGTCATGATCCTGCTCGGGCAGACCCAGAATGCGCAGCCTAACCTGGACGCCCTGCTGAAGACCTATGGCATGCAGCGCCAGACAGGCTATATCGCCGACACCGAGCGCTATTACAGCAGCCCCTATGATATCTTCCCGGAACTCTACGCTGGCACAGTGGTCAGCCAGGACCTGACGAGCGATGCGCTCATCTTGATTTACAACGCAGTCGGCATGGTCAAGACCGATCCGGCCAACGAGAACGTGACCCTCAGCACGGTCATGCAGACGGGATCGAACGGATATCTGGTCACCGAGGACAGCCAGACGCAGGGACAGTATCTGTTGGGCGCTGTCGCGACGCAGGAAGTCACCGAGGAGACGGCGGACACCGGTGAGGAAGATCAGCAGGCCGATGCGGGTACCACGGAGGACACTGGGGAGACGGACGCGGACGCTGAGGAGCAGGCCGAGACCAAGGTGGCAACCCTGTGCGTTCTGCCCGCGACCCTCATCGACGACAGCATTCTGGGGCAGTTCAGCAACCTCAGTAACCAGGACTTGTTCATGAGTGCTGTCACCTCGAATTTCGATGATATCAGCAATATCTCAATCCCCGCCAAGTCGCTCACCACCTCGTATAATCTGATCACCGGCGCGGGTGCGTGGGGCATGTTGTTCATTGCGATCATCCCGCTGGCGGTATTGGGCGGCGGCCTGGTACACTGGCTGCGCAGGAGGAGACGCGTATGAAAAAGCAGACAAGAAATCTTTGCATCGCGGCCGCGGCACTGGTGATACTGGGCGGTATCTATCTCGCGGTCTCCAGCCGGGAAGAGCAGCCGGAGACCGTCGCAGTTGGCAATTTGGCCGACATGGATGTGACAGGGTTCAGCTATTCCAACGCCGACGGCACATGGAACTTTGCCAAGACAGACGGCGCATGGACCAATGCTGACGACGCTACGTGCCCCATCAATAACGATACCATGCAGGAGCTTGTAGACGCCATCCAGGGCCTGACCGCAGACCGCAGCTTGGAAACGCCCGACGACGACGCGGATTATGGCCTGGATGACCCGGATTACACGGTCACCCTGTCGGACGGCAGCGAGAACGTGACCTTGACGGCCAGCGTACAGGATACGGTGACCTATCTCAAGCTGAGCGAGGGCGATACGGTTTATGCAACTTCATCGGCGCTGCCCGAAGGGCTGGATAACGGCCTGACCGATTGGATCGCATACGACAATATCCCTTATGCGACCGAGGACTCGCTGACCGAGATCGTGTGGAATGACATGACGGTCACCCGGGTGATGGAGGACACCGCAGAAGCGGAAACCGAGGACAGCCAAGCAGACACGGACGAGACTGCAGATGAGGCCGGCGACAGCGCTGAGGACGAGGAAGAGGCTGTCAAGTGGCAGATCACCGACGCTTCGGGTACGCGTACTGTCGAGCAGGATACGACCATGGATGCCTTCCTCAACGATGTCCGGGGCCTGTACGTGCTGGCGTGCGCCGACTATGGCATTGCGACCGAGCAGGAGAAGCAGACCTATGGCCTGGATGACCCGGACAGCCTGCATGTGACCTATACGACCGAGGACGGTACAGCGTCCTATACCATAGCCATTGGCGCTTCGAATGGCGACGACGGATATTACGCGATGCTGGACGACAACGGCATCGTGCTGGTACTCGAGAGTGCGGGCGTGGACGCCCTGCGCAGTGTCAGCCTTGCGGACGCTTAAAAATCAGACGCAAACAAAAAAGCTCGCCCGGACACATGGTCCGGGCGGGCTTTTCTGCTGGCCGGCAAGGCTAGTGTGTCAACAACAGCGCCGCTCCAGGTAATCGATGACGTCGGTCAGTATGGGCAAAACGGCCTGGGCCATGTCCTGAAAGGCTGTGCCTGGCTGCCGCATATCGGGGATGCAGATGACGGGAATGTGGGCGGAAAAAGCGGACTGGATGCCGGCTTCGCTGTCCTCCAGAACCAGGCAGTCCTCCGGCGCGGCATGCAGCTTGTCGCACGCCTTGCAAAAGATATCCGGATGGGGCTTGCCGCGCGCGACCTCGGCCCCAAACACCATGGCATCAAAATAGGACGCGATCCCGTGCTGGGACAGGGCCTCCAGCGCGCGCGCCCGTACACTGGAGGAGGCCAGGGCGATCAGATACCCCTTCTGCTTGAGGTAAACCAGTAGTTCCTTGGCACCAGTTTTGAGCGGTACGCCGCGCGCGAAATACATCTTCTCCTGGGCCGAAACGAGCGCTGTGCCTTGTGCTACCGAGATGGGGAGGCCGAAGCGCGCAATAATGGCCTGCATATTATGCAGCTCTGATTTTCCGCTATAGTTTTGCGCATAGTCCTCCACCGAAAATGTGTGTCCATAGGGGCGAAGCAGGTCCTGGTATAGGGCGTATGAAATCGTCTCGGTGTCGATCAAAAGCCCATCCAGGTCAAAGATCACTGCCTGGACGGGGCGGTTGGCTGTTTTTTCCATAGAGTATCCTGCCTCCTATCGGGCCATGGCCGTTTGTGATATTATAGCATGGATAGGCGGGAATTTCTATAAAGCGCAGGCTGAAATAGAAAGAAACTGGTTTTTCTCTTGCATATTTTGGTAAAATTCTGTAT
>DWWZ01000135.1 GCA_019119435.1 Candidatus Butyricicoccus avicola | reverse complement strand
TGGTATCCCATCCAGATCGAGGGCCCGTCCTATCCCATTATGGCAGGCGCCGTCCAGCCCGGCGCCGCGCAGCAGGCCGTCCTCTGGACAACTGGCGGTTCCGGCTCCTCCTCTTACCTGTCCTCCTTCCTGACCTCGTTCTCCACCTCCTTCCTGACCTCGTGGCGGACGAGCTGGTACTGGGGCTCCGGTTCTTACTGGTATCGGTCCTCGGGGATGTTCGGCTCGTTCGCCTCCTCGGGGTCTGCGCTGTTGGCCGGCGGCTATGGGCTGGAGCTGATCTGATATGCGCGCCTTTCACGCAAACTGGACCGGCCCTTTCTTCGCCCGCAACGGCGCCGCCATGCCCTATGCCGTCCCGCCTTTTGAGCTGTTTACCACGGCGCTGTCCGCGCTGTACTGGCGGCGGGAAAACGGCTCGATCGCCATGCTGTGCGACCGCACGGCCCAGGACTACTATACCGCCCTCGGCCTGGATTTCCTGTGGGACGGCGGCATGCATCCGGTGCTGGACACTGTAGACCCTGAAATCGATCCCATCTGCTTTTGGGCTGCCGGCAAATTGTACGCGCTGCGCGCGTTTGGCGCGCCCTGCGTCATGATCGACACCGATTTCATTGTCTGGCGCGACCTGTCCGCCCGTCTGGACGGGCACACGCTCCTGACCATCCACGCAGAGGACATCCTGCCCGACATCTATCCTGGCCCAGACGCCTTCACCCTGCATCGGCCCTTCGACCTGGATGCGCTGGACTGGACCGTCCGCCCGGCCAACACCGCCCTCTCCTATTTTGGCGACCCTGCTTTCACCGCGCGCTATGCCCAGACCGCCATCGACTTCATGCGCGCCGCCTCCCCCGCCGATGACAGCCTGACCTACATGGTCTTTGCCGAGCAGCGCCTGCTGCCCATGCTGGCCGCACGCGACGGCGTGCCCCTGGAGTTTTTCATGGATCTGCCTGCCCTGTTCCTGTCCGGCCAGGACTGGTTCACCCATGTCTGGGGCTTTAAGCAGCAGATGCAGGCCGACCCGGCCCTGTACGATGGTTTCTGCCGCCGCTGTGCCGCCCGTCTGACGCGCGATTTCCCGCAGGCCGCGAAGGCGCTGCGCGATGTGCCTTCGCTCACGACATATTTCTCCCAAACGCCAATCCCATAAAAGTGCAAAAGCAGCCAGCAAAACGCTGGCTGCTTTCGTTTTGCCCGGACCGCGTTTCCGTGCCGCGCCCTGGACATTCCCGGCCTGCGTTTCCGTGCCGCAGGCCGGCTGCTTTTTCCGTGTGTTACATCATGGAGGAATTGGAGGCTGACTGATATGTGAGACAGCCAGCCTCCAGGAATCGAGATGAGAAGTTCTATATGGAATCCGAAAAAATCGGGGATTCCCAAATCAGGAAGGGTGCGTTACGCCTTGGCCAGCGCTTCGCCCAGTGCGCGGCACTGGGCCAGGACCGCATCATCCGGCGTCTCGTGCGCCATCAGGCCGGCATCGCCGATAAGGTTTGCGCCTGCGTCATCTGCGCGCTTGTACCAGTCGCGCATCCACTGGCCGTCGCCCCAGCCATAGGAGCCAAACAGCGCCACGCGCTTGCCGCTGATCTTGCCCTCAAGCTCGGTAAAGAACGGCTCGAACTCGGCCTCTTCGAGCACCTCGGCGCCCATCGCCGGGCACCCAAGCGCCATGCGGTCATACTTTGCCGCGTCCTGCGCGCTGGTGTCGGCCACGTGCATCAAAACCGGTTCGCCGCCCGCGCTCTTGACGCCCTCGCAGATGGCGTTCGCCATCATTTCGGTGTTGCCAGTCTGGCTCCAGTAAATTACTGCGATCTGACTCATGGAAATCGTTCTCCTTTGCTCTGTGAAAAATACAGGGATTTGAATGGAAATGGATGAAATCAGGCCGCGAAAAGCTCCAAAATGGTCATTCCGCGTTCTATATAGCCGCGTGCCGCGTCTCGGCAGCGGTCATACTGGCGAAAGAGGCGTCCTGCCGCCTGCACATCGCCGTATACTTTCCAGTACCCGGTAAGCTTGCAGCCCTTGCCGCGCTGTTCAATAAAGCCGCGCACGTCCTCAACCGGATAGCCCAAAAACAGGCCGATCTCGTGCGGGAACTCCGCGCGGTCCGCCGTGCGGCGGCTGAGGTGGTCCAGCAGGGCGTCCAGGCCCTCCTCCATAGGATAGCCATACCGGGACAACAGCGCTCGCGCCTCGCGCGAAGCCAGGTCCTCCAAAAGCCGCGCCGGCCGGTAGACCAGGAGCAGGAAGCGGTAGTCACAGGCGCACAGGATGCGGAAGCACACGCCGCGCCCGGCAAACGCCCGCTGATAGGCGGCCAGCATCTGCGGCAGGTCGGGATACCACGCCCGTTGGCAGGTAATTAAATTTGCAGTCTTGATGCCCGCCAGCACAGGCGCCCCGTGCTCGGCCAGCAGCAGATCAAAAGAATACATACGAAACCTCCAGAAAAGTTAACTCACGCTAACTGTATTCCTGAAAAAAACTCGACTGTTTCCACTATCCATGCGGCGCACGGGGCGCCGCATGGCAGGGAACGATTCGAGAATTTGAGAAAGGGGGTGAATCCTAGATGTTAGCTTCAGCTAACCTCTGGATATATGTTAGCACACACTAACTATTCTGTCAACACTTTTTTTCAAAAATTTAGGATCGCTTCCACCGCCTGCC
>DWWZ01000017.1 GCA_019119435.1 Candidatus Butyricicoccus avicola | reverse complement strand
GCCTCGCCGCCCGCTTTTTGCGCCTCTGCGATGCAGTGCAGCGCAACGGTCGTCTTACCGGACGATTCCGGTCCAAAGATCTCTACAATACGGCCGCGCGGCAGGCCGCCGATGCCCAAGGCACAGTCCAGACCGATCGAACCGGTGGAAATGTGGTCGACTGCCATGCCGGTATTCTCGCCCAGGCGCATGACCGCGCCCTTACCATACTGTTTTTCAATCAGACCCAGCGCCTTGGCCAGGGCCTCCTGTTTGTTGGCCGCCGGGGCGACCGGCTCCAACTTCTTTTTATTATTAGACGCCATAAATAGGGTTCCTCCATGATTGTACGTTCAGTTCCTCTATTATAATGCACGGCGCGCCGATTTGCAAGCGATTTTCGAATGCCTGTTCGGTCAGGACAGGGGTACTCTTGCGCACACGATGCGCGGTACGCCTGCGTAGTCGGTCTCGACCTGCACCTCGGAAAGGCCTGCCTCCCGGCAAATCTCAGCCACGGTCTCGCCCTGTTTCCATCCGCACTCAAACAGCAGGTATCCACCCGGTTTGACGGCATAACGCCAGGTTTTCATCACCGTGCGGTAGAAATCCAGACCATCCTCGCCGCCGTAAAGCGCGAGGCGCGGCTCAAATTCGGCAACGTCGCGGTCAAGCTCACGCATCTCGTCGGCCGTGATGTAGGGCGGATTGCACACCATCAGGTCAAATGTGTCCCGATAGGCTTCTGCGGGCGGCTCGAGCGCAGAAGCCTGCATGCACTGATAGCGGTCGGCTAGGCCCAGGCGCTCGGCGTTCTCCCCTGCGACTGCAAGTGCCGCCGGGGAGATATCCACCGCGACAGCCCGGGCCTGCGGTACCTCATGCAGCAGCGCCAGCCCAATGCAGCCCGAACCGCTGCACAGATCCAGCACGCGCGGCGCCGGCTGCGGGCGCGCCGTCTGGATCGCCAGCTCACACAGCCGCTCAGTGTCGCTGCGCGGAATCAGCACATCAGGCGTCACACGCAGGGTAATGCCATAAAAATCCCACTCGCCCAGCAGATAGGCCAGCGGTTCGCCCGCGAGCCGGCGCGCCAGCAGCGCCGACAGGCGCTCCCGCTCGGCCGCCGTCACCGGGCGGCCCGGCAGGGCCGGGATATGCCGCCGGTCTATGCCCAAGGCGCAGGCCACCAGTTCGGCCGCCTCCAATTCGGGCATGGAGATATCCGCCGACTCCAAGCGGCGGCGGACCGCCTGCAGCGTTTGCCGCAGCGTATCCTGCGCCCGCTCACTTCCACACATCGCTGTCGTCCTCTGGGATAACCCGCTCCATGGCGGCAATCGCCACCTCAATCATACTGTCATCCGGCTCAAAGACCGTGAGTTTTTGCATCTGCAGGCCCGGCCAGCGGATCGCGCGGCCCAGCAGGCCGTCATGCCGTCCGGCCCAGCGGTTGCACTCATAGGCAATCCCCACGACGACCGGCAGCAAGACAAGGCGCAGGATCATGCGCAGCCAGACGTTATCCATCTGGACGAACGCAAAGATCAAGATGGGGATAATCATCATAACGATCATAAAACTGGTGCCGCAGCGCGGATGGAAGCGCGGCATGCGCCGCACATTCTCGACGGTCAGCGGCAAGCCGGCTTCATAGCAGAAGATAGTCTTGTGCTCAGCGCCGTGATAGCGGAACGTGCGCTCGATGTCCTTCATATGGGATACCGACCACATAAAGATCAAAAATAGGATGATGCGCACCACGCCTTCGAGCAGGCTGCGCACGAAATACGGGGAGCCCTCAGGCAGGACGCCGACGATGAGCGTGGGCGCGACCAGAAAGAGGGCGATGGGCAAAAGCGTGCCGACGATCATGGCAAAGCCCATCAAAATCTTTTCCAGCTTATCTGACGAGACATGGTCCTCGACCCACCTTTCAAACCGGGAGGGCTCGGTGTCCACGCTGTCGTCGTCCTCAAAGAACTGGGCGGAATAGTTAATATCGGACACACCGTCCTTGAGGGCGGTAAATAGGGTGTAGGCGCCGCGGGCCACCGGCAGTTTCCAAAACCAGTGCTTGGGCCTCGGCGTCGGGCGCTCCTGGAATTCCAGGCTGCCGTCCGGCTTGCGCACGGCCACGCAGGTCGTCTTGGGCCCTTTCATGCTGATGCCCTCGATAATCGCCTGGCCGCCGATGGTGGTCTTGCGCACGCACGGCGGCATTTCATAGTGCTTCATGGGGTGTTCTCCTCTGCGATGGATGTCTCAACGCCCAGCGCGGTGTGGACGTCAATGGCGGGGACCGACACAAAGACGGCCGTGCCCTCGCCGAGTTTGGAGCGGATGGTCAGCGTGCCGCCGTGCAGCTTGACGATCTCGTCCGTGACCGCAAGGCCAATGCCGCTGCCGCGCTCCTTGGAGGAGCCTTTGTAGAACTTCTCCTTGACGAACGGAAGCTCGGCTTCCGGGATGCCAACGCCGTGGTCCCGCACGCAGACGACAATGTTCTTGCCCTCATGCCGCAGGTCGATCTCGATCGACTTGCCGCTCTTGCCGTACTTGACCGCGTTGTCAATGATATTGAGAAAGACCTGTTTCATGCGGTGGCGGTCGCCGTTGATAAAGTAGTTGTCCACGCCGTCCGTGTGATAGGTCAGAGTCATGTCGCTGCCGGCCAGCATATTCTCATACATATATACCGCCTCATACAGCTCCATCTCCAGGTCAAAGGTCTCGACTTCCAGCTTCATGCGCCCGGACTCGATGCGCGTAAAGTCCAAAAGCTCCTCGACCATGCGGGTCAGGCGCCGGCTCTCCTTGTGGATGATCTCCAGTCCCTGCATGACCTCCTCGGGATCGGTGCCGCCGCCGGCGAGCAGTGTCTCGCTCCAACCGTCGATGGCGGTCAGCGGGGTGCGCAGTTCATGCGAGACCGAGGAGATGAAGTCGTTCTTCATGCGCTCGGTGCGGGATATCTCATCCGACATATAGTTGATGGTGTCGCACAGCTCGCCGATCTCGTCGTCATACACCTTTTGCAGGCGCATGCCGTACCGGCCTGCGGCGATCTCCTTGGCGATGACGTTGATCTTGGTGACCGGCTCCAAAATGGATTTGATAAAGTATCGGTTGGATAGCAGGACCAGCGCGAAAAACAGCAGGCTGACCGCGACCGACAGCAACACAAAATACATGGTCTGCTTTTCCGCAATTGCCAGGGATGTCACCATACGGATGGCCCCCACCAGGTGGTTGTCATCGATGTAGAGCGGCGTGGTCATGCTCAGCACGCGCTCCCCTGTCATGGGATCCTCCCCCGTCCAGACCTGGATGACACCCTCCTGCTCGGCGCCTTGGCTTTCGCCCTCCATACGGCCAAGCGCGCGCTCCACGTCGCCGGTCACGGCCATGGTGCCATCGTTGAGGCCGGAGGAGGATTTCATGATGGTGCCCTGCTCGCTCAAAAATTGCAGTTCAATCTTATCGCGCATGTCGATGTCAAAGTCACCGATGGTCTTTTCCATGCCATAGTAGTAATCTTCCAAGCTGCCCAGCCAGCCGCTGTTGTAAAAGTTGGTGGTCAGCGCGCTCATGCGATAGCTGAGCATATCATGGATGCTGTTATAGTAATAGCTGGAAAAGCCCATGGTGACCGCAATGACGACCGCCGCCAGGATAACCACGACAAAGGATAAGGAATTCATCAGCCAACGGCCGCGCAGGCCGCCGGGCGAGTGCTGAATGCGCACCTTGGCCGCCGGACGGGGCGCCGCCTTGGCCGCGGCGCGGGCCCGGCGCGGCTTGCCCTCGTGCTTGCCCGACACAGGCGTCTTGGCTTTCCGGTATTTCATGCACTCAGCCTTCCCACATATAGCCGTAGCCGCGCACGGTCACGATATAGCGCGGGGAGGCCGGATTGTCCTCGATTTTGATGCGCAGGCGGCGGATGTTGACGTCGACGATCTTGAGCTCGCCGACATAGTGATGGCCCCAGACCATTTCCAGGATGTCGTCCCGCGACAGCGCACGGCCGACATTGGTCATAAATGCTTTGAGGATGCCGTACTCGATCTGGGTCAGCTCGATCTTCACGCCATTCTTGGTGACCTCGCGCGAACGGGTATCCAGGCGAAACGGGCCCGAGCGGATGCTGTCATCGTCCTGATAACCACCGCCGCCCACGCGCCGGAACAGCGCCTCCACCCGGGCGACCAGCTCGACCACCGAAAACGGCTTGGTCACATAGTCGTCCGCGCCGGTCATCAGGCCGGTGACCTTGTCGGATTCCTGGGTACGAGCGGTCAGCATAATGATGCCGGCGCGCGAGCCGCGCGCCCGCATGGCCCGGCAGACCTCATAGCCGTCGATGCCGGGCAGCATTACATCCAGCACGGCGACCAGGATATCCGGATTCTGGTCAAACAGTTCGAGCGCCTGCTCACCGGTCCCGGCCTCAATGACTTCAAAGCCCGCCCGTTTGAGGTTGAGCACAACAAAGCTGCGGATATTCTCTTCATCTTCTAATACGAGCACTTTTCGCTTCATTTGGTTCCTCCTGTCACGATTGCGGTTGGCTCCAGTCCACCGCGATGAGTGAAAATCGTGCGCGCACCTCGTCCTCGGTCAGGCGCAGGCTGCTGTCCGACGCCTCCTCTGGGATCTCGGCCGCGAAAATGCCGGATGCGGTGGTATCCAGGGCAAACAGGCTGTTTTTTTCGATCTGCTGCCGCAGTTCATCCTCGTCTCCAAGCAAATAGTAGATGGTCAAGAGCGGGATTGACTGCCCATCTGGCACATAAATTTCAAATGTGGTGTAGTCGGTGCCGTCCTGCGAGCCCTTGACCGCATGCACGGCGTCATACCAGTCCTGGCTGATCTGGAAGTCCCACTCCTGGCTGACGTTGCGGTATGTCGTCTCAACATAGCTCGGCTCGCCGTCCGCATTATAGAGATACCAGTCCAGCATATAGACCGGGTCCACATCATCTTTCATGGAGCCAACCATGTGCACCGCGCGCGGGATCTCGGTCAAACCATCCCCGTTGATGTCATAGGCATCGGCGGGCACAACGCGGTAGGTCCCGCGCCCGGTGCCGCTCTCGGTATTGAGCGCCAGATTGCGCAGCCCTTCCTCGGGCTGGTAGACAAATAGGTCGGTCTGCTGGCCGTTCCCACTCTCCACTGTCTCCTCCACAAAGACTGCTGGCATCTGGTCCTCAATATATCCGCTGTTCGCCTGCTCAATGATCTTGGCAGACGATGACAGCGGGCTCTCGCTCATCAGCGTTAATGTGCCTTTGGCCCCGTCATACGTATAGATGGAGGCTGTGCGCCGGGGCTCCACGCCGGTGATGAGAAAGATCTCCTGTGCGCCGTTATTGTCCAGATCGACCGGCAGAATATTGACATAGTCGGTCTCCAGCATGACCTGCACGCTGTCCCCGGTATAATCTGCGGCGATCAGGTGGTTGCCCTGTTCCCCGATCTTTTCCATGGTCAAAAGGATGCATCGCCGCCCATCCTGGGTGACGACCGGATAGCTGACCGCGTCAATCCGCGCACCCGTGCCCTGGACCCGGCCGACAAACCGGTAAGAGCCATCTGCGTTTTTGGACAGCACCAGCGCCTCATAGGTATTGCCATTGGCCGGAGCCCGGAAGAATGCCACGACCTCCTCTGTGCCGTCAGCGTCCAGATCCACCATCTGCACGGTATTCCGGTTCTCGCCCTCATAGGGCGCGTCCTCGACCGCGTCCTGCGAACGCACCCGCTCGAGTTCATCGGTGATGGCCTGCCGGTCTTTATTCGGTTTTGGCAGCTGCATCAGGTCAATGCCGGTCTTGAGGGAGCATCCGCTCAAAATCAGCATGCACAGCAGACTGGCCAGAAGTCTTTTCATGCCTGCCTCCTTGGGGTCGCCTGAAATCGGATGATACGCTTTCAGTGTACCACAAAAACCCAGGTTTGAACAGGGGAAAAGGGCGGCGCAGCATATTTCCCCAGCATCCAGCCAGCGCAAAAAGGCGGGTCCCGCCCATGCACGGAACCCGCCCGCAGGGACGCCCCGCGTCCCCGTCAGCGATATCGCTATCTTCTCTGTTACTTGCCGCCCATGTTCTCCTGGCGCAGCCAGCGGTAAAACGTGCTCGGCGCAACGCCGAGCAGCCGCGCCGCCTCCTGTCCGGTGACTTCCTGGGCCAGATACATGTCTTTTACCTTGCGGAAGCGCTTATCCTGCTTGCGGGTCGGGCGGCCGATCGCCACGCCGGCCTTCTGGGCGCGGGCAATGCCTTCGCTCTGCTTTTCGCGGAATTTGCGGCGGTCTTCCTCTGCCGCCAGCGTGATGAGGCGGCCGGTCAATCCGTTGACGACCGAGCCGACGGTAACGTTTTCATTGAGCGCCGTGTCGAGTACGGCCTCCTCCAGGCCCAGGTCCTGCAGGTAGCGTCTCAGCTCCATCTGGATCTGCTCATGGTCATACTGGTGCAGTGCTGTAAACAACATTTCGCTCGCCCTCCTTTCTCTCTGTATAAGACCTGAACCGGCCCTCATTTCAAAAGCAAGTTCTTTTCATATTCAATATAGCACAAAAAAAAGGAAAACGCTACATTGTTCTTGTAAATGCAGCATTTTCCTCAAAAACTAGGCTATTTAGTTCTCATATATTCCGCATTATGAGATAGCTCATCTCACATCAGGTTTCACCAAATACGCCCTGGCGGTACAGAGATAACAATTCTTCCAGCTCCTCGATGCGGCGCCGGAACCGCTCGCCCGCGTCGGTATCTTCGACCATGAGCCGGTGCGGCATGTGCTCGACGATGTGCACCGTGGTATAGGTCTCCGGGCTTTCTAAATCGTTGCCGCGGTGGAAGGGGCGATGTTCGGCCAATTGTATCTCATGCGAGGACGAAATGAGGGTGTATCCAGCGATGCCGGTCTTGGAGCGGTATGCCTTCGAGATGCCGCCATCAATGACGAACAGCCGGCCGGCCGCCTTGATCGGGGTCTCGCCATGCTTGACCGGGACGTGCCCGTTGACGATGTGGCTATGCGCCGGGTCCAGCCCAAACTCCCGCAAAATCGCGTCGCAAAACTGTGGCTCATCGTAGTATTTATAATACGGATTCATATTCTCTTTTTGCAGCGCCTTATCATCGACAAAATAGCGCTCGAACGACGTCATGCGGTCCTTCCCGAAAAGTGGGGAGCAGGCGCCGCACCATAAGTACCAGATTAAATCGACCGAATCTGCGTTCTCGGAATGATAGGCCCGGCGCACGTGCATCTCCAGGTAATCGAGCAGCTCACGGCCTTTGTGCCGGCTGCCGCCCAGCGAGACTTCCGCGAAGGATCCATCGGCGTTGACCGGGATGCAGCCATGGTAGAGCAGCTTGCCGTTTGCGACCTTATACATGGCGCCGTGGTTGATGATGAAATCGATATGGGTGCGCAGGCGCTCAGAATGCCGGAAGGAGGCCAGGAAACCGTCCAGAATCCCCTGTTCGGCCTCGGTCAGCGCATAGGGGTCTTTGGGGTCGACGGTCGGGAAGCAGGTATCGGTGAGCGGGTACTCCTTGCCATCGATGCGGATGATGCCGTTCTCCAGGTCCATCTTGTCCAGGAGCAGGCGACTCTCCATGCCGTATTCGGGATGGCGGCGGATAAGCTGCCCCTCGAGCTTGAACATCATGACCGCAACCGCCTTGTGCATCTTTGCAGCCAGGCTAGGATCTACTGGGTCGAACTCATTCTCGTCGAGCACATGCGGCATAAAGCGCAGGCAGGGGTCGTCGGCATAGGTGGTGGCAGCAAACATGGAAAGCGGACGCAGGTTGATGCCGTAGCCGTCCTCCAGGCAGTCAAAACCGTTGTAGCTGATGGCAATGCGCAATACGCTCATCAGGCAGACCGGATTGCCGCACATGGCGCCGATCCAGGACACGTCGTGATTGCCCCACTGGATGTCTACGTCGTGGTGCTTCATGAGTTCGTCCAGGATACGGTCGGCGCGCGGGCCGCGGTCAAAGATATCGCCGATGATGTGCAGCTGGTCGACAGTCATCTGCTGAATCAGATGACACAGCGCCTTGATCAGTCCGTTGGCACAGCCCACGCTCACGACCGCGTCGATCATCTCCCGATAGTAGGTGCGCTTGTCGGCGTCCGTGCTGTCAGTGTTCATCAGCTCCTCAATGATGCCGGCATACCGCGGGTCAATCGTACGGCGCACCTTGCTGCGCGTATACTTGGCCGAAACCTCACAGGCGACTACGACCAGGTGGTTGATGGTAATGGCGCACCAGTCATCATAATTCTGTTCGACTTTGCGGGCGCGGGCAAGCTGGGTGGACGGATAATAGACGAGTGCTGCAAGGGCCGAGCGGTCCTCCTCCATCATGGAGGAGCGGAACAGCGAATCGATCTTTTCCCGGATCACGCCCGAGCCCGAGCGGAGCAGATGGATGAACGCCTCATGTTCCCCGTGTAGGTCGGAAAAATAGTACTCGGTGCCCTTCGGCAGATGCATGATGGCACGCAGGTTGACGATTTCGTTCGTGACCGACTCAATGGTCGGGAATTTTTCGGCCAACAGGCGCAGATAATTGATGTCATGGGTCAAGTTTTTTCCTTCCTCTCTTTCTGCGCCGGGGCCGCATACACGGCGTTCCGGCCCCGGCCGCTGGCAAAAAAACATGTTTACAATCCTATCCTTATGCTATCATACGCACCCGGGGGTTGCAAGCCTATTTTCCCAATCCTGCAAAAAAGGCTTGTGGAATATGGCGGCGCATGTTAGAATATTGACGTGGATTCTTAAAAACATTTGAGAAAGGATGCGAAACCCATGGCAAAGAAGCTTTGGTGCCTGTTCCGCCGCCGTGATGCAGTCGGAACCAAGATCTGTGTTGCCAAGGCAGAGACCGAGGGCCGCGTCTTTGTTTGCCCCTACGCAAACGAAGTCGAGGCTGTTAACAATTGTGAAGACTATGCGTTCAATACTCGTCCTGAGGGCGAGGAAGAGGGCATCGAATAAGCGTCTCGCAACTGTCCCGGGTCTCCGGCGCTCCGCCGGGGACCTTTTTTTCCCCATTTTCCCGATCTCGGCGGTTCCTTTCTCCCGCCCCTGAGATCTCCCACCCCGAAAGGAGTATCCTATGTTATCCCGCAACAAACGACGCCGTCTGACAATCCGCAGACTGCTGTCCCTGATTGTCGTTTTCGTCGCCGTCCGCGCGTTCCTGCGTGGCAACTACGAGCACCTCTTTGTCTGCGTGCTCACCCTCGCCCTGTTCACCGTCCCCATCTTTGTCGACCGCAAGCTGGGCATCGACCTTCCCCCGGCACTCGAGACCATCATCTACTGTTTCATCTTCGCCGCCGAAATTATGGGCGAAATCAACTCCTATTACACCAAAATCCCTTATTGGGACACCATGCTGCACACTATAAACGGTTTTTTGATGGCGGCCATCGGCTTTGCACTCGTGGATATCTTTAACCGAAGCGAACGCTTCTCGGTGAAATTGTCTCCCCTGTTCCTCGCCATCGTCGCATTCTGCTTTTCCATGACCGTCGGCGTGCTGTG
>DWWZ01000134.1 GCA_019119435.1 Candidatus Butyricicoccus avicola | reverse complement strand
ATTTTTCCAAGATGCCACCGTTTGCCCGGTCAATCTGCGGGGCGCTGCTGGCCGTGATAGGCGACGGCGAATGCCTGGGGGCCGGTGTTCGTGATGACCGAAATGCCGATGGGCACGCGGCGCACAGCGGCGAAGTGCAGCTCGCCCAGCAGCCGCTGCTCGATCTCGTCGAGCGTGTCAGCCGGCACCTTTCCATAGAGCAGCACAGCGGTCTGTTTTTCGGGCTGTACGGCACGCTTGGCCACGATGGAGAGGGCCTTGGGGATCAAGTTGCGCGCACCGCGGGCCTTATCGATGACGTCCACCCGGCCGCCCATGACCAAGCTCAGCGGCTTGAGGCCCAGGGCCTCGCCGACAAAGGCCGCGCCGCCCGAAATACGGCCGGACTTTTTGAGGTGGCGCAGTGTGTAGACGCCCAAGACCGCCTCGCTGCGCTTGAGACGCGCCCGGGCGATGCGCACGATATCCGCGAAGGCGTCGCCTGCGTCGCGCATGCGGCAGATGTCCACGACCACTTGTCCATAAATATAGGTATAGGTTTCGGAGTCGATGAGCTCGATGTGCATGTCCTCGCCGTACTTCTCATAGAACATGGCGCGGGCCACGCCGCACGACTGGTATCCGCCCGAGCCGGCGGCATTGATGACGACGCCGATGACATGGGTCGCGCCCGCAGCGCGCGCCCGCTCGTAGCACGCATAGACCTGGGTCGGCGTGATCTGCGCTGTAGTCGGGATCTCCTCGGAGGACTCGAGCAAGTCCCAGTAAGCCTCTGGGGTCATGTCAAAGTATTCGCGGAACGAGCGGCCGGCGTGGGTGATGCGCTCGGGAACGATGTCGATGCCGTACCGCTCGACCTCCTCGCGCGGGATATCGGCCGAGGAATCGCAAAATACATATATCTTTTCCATAGGGATGCACGCTCCTTTCTGGCGGTCAGAGCGCCGGGCCCATCTCTCCCGGGAAGCGGCCGGCTTCCTGCAGCCCGGCAAATCCGGTCTGCCGCAGAGCCTCGAACACGGTCACTGCCACCGAATTGGACAGGTTCATGCTGCGTGCGCCCTCGCGCATGGGGATGCGCAGGCATCGCTCCGGATGCTGGATGAGCAGGGATTCGGGCAGTCCGCGTGTCTCCTTGCCAAACAGGAAATAGTCGCCGTCCTGGAAGGCGATGTCGGTATACGCATGCTTGGCCTTGGTGGTCAGATAGAAATACCGCCCGTCCGGGTTCTGCTCAAAGAACGCATCCAGGTTTTTGTACCTGCGCACATCGAGCAGGTGCCAGTAATCCAGCCCCGCACGCTTGAGCTGCCGGTCATCGATGGAGAAGCCGAGCGGCTCGACGAGGTGCAGCACGGCGCCGGTGACCGCGCAGGTGCGCGCGATGTTTCCGGTGTTCTGCGGGATCTCGGGCTCGACCAAAACGATATGGAACATAAAACGCCTCTTTATTGTTAGTACTTCCCCTATTTTATGCGAAAAATCAGATTTTTTCAAGCGTTTTTCGGATTTTCATTTGAAAAAAACAGCCTTTCCCGCACAAAGGCAGGCCGGGAAGGCCGCTTGCGCCCGGAGGCTTGCTTGCGTTGGAATTGCAACTTCAATCATGATATTGTCCACTTTTCAAAGAAATTTTTATTCTGTTCAATTGGGAGATAATTCTTCTTTAAAATGTTGTAAAATCTTACCTTTTTATTAAAAAGAAACAACTTTTGTACAGTATATACAAATATATAAAGGTAATCTTGTCTTTTTTCACTCTTGTTTTTTAAGTAATTCAAGCATATTCTATAGATTATCAAGAACATGTTCTATGTAAAAAATATTTTTCCATAGTTTATTATTTTCGTCAATTTGCCTGCCTGAACATAGAAAGGAGAAATACTATGCATATGAATAAGGCTTTTTGGCGAAAAGTCTGCTATATTGCTTGCGCATTGACGGTCCTTTCTTCCGCCTACACCCTGTGGACAAACCGGTTCCTGTATTTTGCCATCCGGCTCACGCAGGCGGAACAGGTTACGGTGACCGACTGCACCCCGCCGCTCCGCCTGACCGAAGAACAGTGGGACGGTATTATGGGGCACGGTATCTTGACGGCCGACCCAGAAGCGCAGCCGCTGCAAGCGGTCACCCAGCGGCACACAATCTGCGTCACCCTGCCGTCCGGGAAAGACTACACGATGCAAATTGGTATCTTGGGAGAGGAACCGATCTTGCTGACAGAGCAGCAGGTCTATCTGTGCACAAACGGCGACACCGATATCATTTTGTCTTGGGATGGCGCTGCCAGCCCGCCTGCAACCTCTGATATCGCGCAGCCGTCCGCCCATATACTAGATTGAGAGGGATTTTCCAAACATATGACGCCGCGAAAGAAAAGTATCCTCCTGTTGGGATATGCGATCTGCCTCATCGTCCTCGTTGTCCTGAAATTTTATGGCGATATCCCCGCGTTTCTGTTTCGTATCCAGAGCAATCTCGATTATTTGCACGCATTTGGCCAGATTCCCATGAACGTCGTCCCTCTCCGCACGCTGCGGATGTATGCGGCCGACCTGCCAAGCCCTATCGCGCTGGTGAACCTGCTGGGCAATATTCTGCCATGGGTCCCGCTCGGCGTACTCGCCCGCTGGCGCTTCCCATCGGCCAAGCGCTCGCGCGTCCTGTTCGGGCTTGCGCTCTTTTGCCTGGCGGCAGAGCTTGTGCAACTGGTCACGTTCACCGGCTCGTTTGACATCGACGACTGGATTTTGAGCTTTGTGAGCGGCCTTGCCGGCGTCATGGTATCCGACCTATTTTCCAGCGCTTTCCCAAAGCGGCCAAATCTATAAACCGGCGCGCGGATACCCTCCTGGTCTATGCACAAGCGTCCCGTATTGCACAGAGTTGCCCACCCAGATAAAAAACACGTCCCAGTCCTTGTAGACTGGGACGTGTTTTGTGCTCACTGCTGGTCGATATCCGCATAGATGCCATAGAGGTAAGGGGTGTCCTTGGCCTGCGCCTCGGTCAGCACCTCGCCGGTCAGCTTGGGCGCGTCAGCCGGCTGTCCGTCATAGGTGATGCCCAATTTGCCAACATGCAGCGTCAGCGACTGGGTCTCCCGCCGGCCGTCTTGAAAGGTCACGGTGACATTTAGGACCGCTCCTTCAAAGAAATCGATTTTGTCGTGCCAAGCCTTCTGCAAGTCGCCGGTGCCGTCCATCCCCTCCGACTGGCTCCACAGGCCGTATGCGGCGTCCGGGTCATAGGCCTCCTCAAACTCGCTGCCAAGCTTCCAGCTTGCATCGGCCAGCCAGCCGCCCTGCCCGTCCGGGCGCATGCCTCCGGTAAACGCGCCCTCCAGCGGCTCGCCGTCTGCCATCGCCTGCTCCTGTGTGATCGCAACCAATTTGGTGCGGTACAGTCCGCCCCGGTTGATCGATGCACTGACCGCCGCAATGTCCTCGCCGGTGACCCGAAACAGACAGCCGGAGAAAAAGCCTTCGGTCTCGCTGTGAACGCCGCCGTCGATATCAAACACGATCTTGCTGTCCTGTGGTTCCATAATTGTGCCTGTATCCGCCGCGTAGGCGACAATGCCGAAGGTACTGCCGACGACATCGCCCACGACCGCACTCACCGGGCGATTCTGCCAGAGCGCTGCGCCGCCGATCAGGACCGCCACGGCGCAGGCCGCAGCCAGCACGCAGCGGCCTATCCGGCGCGCCGGGCGATGCGTCGGCTCCTGCGCCCGTGCCGTGCGTAGTGTCCGTTCCTTGAGGCCTTCGGGTGCTTTGACCTCACTTAATCTGTTCAGTTCGTCCATGTGCCGCATGATGATATCCCTCCAAATCCAGTTTCAGTTTTTTACGTGCACGGTGCAGCCGGGTGCGCACAGTTGCCGGGCGGCAGCCCAGCAGGGCTGCAATCTCATCGGTGGTGTATCCCT
>DWWZ01000003.1 GCA_019119435.1 Candidatus Butyricicoccus avicola | reverse complement strand
CATCCGCATATTTTCAGCCGAGAGAGTATCTTGCGGAGAGCTATCGCGCAGGAGATTTGCTCGAAGCATAAAAAAAGAGAGCGTTTGCTCTCTTTTTTGTTTGTGCGCCAAACGTGCGCCAAACCGCTGTGCTGTAATTTTTCAAATCCCGGAAAAAGTTCAGAATATCGACGCTGCGACGCCATGCGTTTTGTGGGTGCAGGGACAGGACTTTTGCCGAAACCTCGGCAAAATATGCAATCCGTCAGGTTCAAGTCCTGTGGAAAGTGCAGAAAAAGAAAAAGCACCGATTCAAACGAATCAGTGCTTTTTAATGGGTGCAGGGACAGGACTTGAACCTGCGACCTCCGGGTTATGAGCCCGACGAGCTACCAGCTGCTCTACCCTGCGATATAGGGGGAGTACCGTGTATCTCTCACGCGGTACTCCATTATAATATCACAGTGCCCGGGCAATGTCAACAGTTTTTTTCAGTATTTTTTGTACAGGATGTTAGAGCAGCACGACATCAGAAAATCAGCCCCCAAAGTTTGCTGAAAAAGGGGCACAGGACGAAGGCGGGCAGCAGATTGAGCACGGGCGTCTGTTTGATGCGCAGGATATTGAAACCGGCCATCATGGTGATGATCCCGCCCAGCGCCGAAAAGTCAGCGGTCATCTCTGCGGTCATGAGCGGGTAGATCAGCCGCGCCCCGGCAAACAGCACCAGCATGACCGCGCACTGCGGCACAGCGATCACCGACAAAAAGCGTCCCATGGTTGAGGCAAAGATAAGGGCGGTGAAAAAGTCCAGGATGGTCTTGGCCAGCAGGATGCTGCTGTCGCCGCTCATGCCCTCGGTCAGCGCGCCGAAAATACCCGTACCACTGGCACAGAATAGAATGAGCAGCGTGGTGAACTGCTCCATATAGGCGGTGTCCCCGACTTGCAAGTGCATCTTTTGCTGCACCGAGCGGATGCCGTGTTCGATGTGCGCGCTCAGGCGGATAAGCTCGCCGATGAGCATGCCTAGGATCATGGACAGGATGACCGGCGCCAGGTTGGCGATCTTAGCCGCCAGCGAGATGCCGATCAGGCAGGACGAAAAGCCGAATACGGTAGGCAATGCCGTCCGCACGCGCTCGGGCAGGGCAGGGCCGAGCGCTGCGCCGGCAATGCCGCCCGCTGCCACGGCCAATGTATTTGCAAAGACACCAACAGGTAACACAAAAAACCCTCCAATAGTTGCATACTATAACAGTATAGCACGCACCTGGCGGCAGAGGAAGTGGGAAATCTCACAGATTTATGATATAATCAAAAAAAGAATTTTGTGATCTGCCAATGGGGGAAATTCAGATGAAACCAATTGTATGCACGGGCGCGATGGACGCCGAGACGCTGTATTTGATAGGGGCCTTGGCCGATGCCGAGCCGGTCGGCCTGGGGCCGTGGAAGTGCGTGCGGGGGATGCTGGATGGGTTTCCGACTGTGATCGTGCGCACCAATCAGGGAATGGCCAACGCCGCAGCCGCGACGGCGCTTGCGATCGAGCGCTTTGCGCCGTGCGCGGTGCTCAACCAGGGGACGTCCGGCGGGCATGCGCCCGACTTGCACACGGGGGACCTGGTGATCGGAGAGACCGTGGTCAATCTGGGTGCCTGGCGCACGCCTGACCGCCCGCGCGGCGCGGGCATCGACCCGGTCTGCGGCGAACCGCTGGGCCTGGAGATCGCCAACCCAGACCCCGGCGACGGCCCCAAGGTGACAGCCTTCCGCGCCGACGCGGCGCTGATGCGGGCCGCGGCCGCCATCCCTTGGGACCGGGGCCGGGTCGTGCGCGGCGTGATCGGTTCGGGCGACTGGTGGAACAATGAGCTAGACCGGATCGCCTGGCTGCATGGCCGCTTTGGCACCATGGCCGAGGAGATGGAGGCTGCGGCGTCCGCACAGATCTGCCAGGCCTACGGGATGCCGTTCCTGACCGTGCGCATCCTCTCTAACACAGCCGTGCACGGCGAGCCGTTTGATGAGCGCACCGGGGAGCAATGCCAGAAATTTGCGCGCGCCCTCCTGCGCAATTACCGGATGCAGTGACCGGGTCACATGAGCACGATGGCTGCGGCGGTGGTGGCCGCCAGGCCGCAGACCACCGGGATCAGGTTCTTTTTGGCCAGGTCGGACGCCTTGATGCCGCAAATGGCGGCCACCGGTACGCAGCCCCACGGGATGATGGTGCCGCCGCCGACCCATACGGTCGAGATCTGGCCGAGTGCGGCCAGCGTGGGCACGTCAATCGAGCCGGTGGCGGCAAAGGTTTGGGCCAGTGCGCCGCACAGCGGCAGACCGGAGAAGCCCGAGCCGTCCAATCCGGTAATGGTGCCGACTGCGGTTTCGAGCAGGGCGACCGACGCGCGCGACATGGGTACGTGCTCGGCCAGCCACAGGCCGATGTCATTTAGCAGGCCGGTCGCGTCCGTGCCCAGGACGGTCTGTGCGAAGCTCTCACTGCCCAGGAAGAAGAAGCCGGCGATGACGATAACCGGGGCGAAAATCTTGATCGCAAAGATGAACCCATCCCGCAGGTGGTCGGCCGAGACCTCGAGCGCCGCGCGCAGGCCGTGGTTTGCGATGGTGATAACTGCCATCAGGATGAGCGCGGTCCCCGCGACGAGTGCGGTCGCGTCACCGCCCGTGATGCCTAAGCGGACCATGAGGACGACGTCAATGAGAAAGGCCGTGGGGATCAGGATGGCGACGGCGGCCGCCAGGCGTGGGCGCTGTGGGGCGTCGCTGAAATCATACAGTTCCTCGGCGGAAGAAAACGTTGGGTTTTGTTTGAGATCTCGGCGCATCATCCAAAACGCGACGGCGATGGTCGTCACGCACATGATGCCCCAGAGCGGGACGCTGGCCTTCATGACCGAGGCCGTGTCTACGCCGGCGGCCGTTGCGGTGATGTCGGGCGCGCCCTGGATGAAAAAGTCCGAGGATAGGCCGGCGCCGTGGCCGAACAGGTTCATGGCAACCGCCGCCCACAGCGCGGGCAGGCCCACGCGTGCGGCGACCGGCAGCAGCAGGGCGCCGATCAGGGCGACCGCCGGGCTGGGCCAGATCAGCCAGGACATGATGAGCATGGCAAAGCCGATCGCCCAGAAGGCGGTGTTCCGGGTGCGGATGATCCGGCAGACCGGACGCATCAGCATCTGGTCGGCGCCGGATGCAACCATGGCCCGGCTCATGGCGACTACGAGCGCGATGACAACGATAATGCCCAAAAGCTCGATACAGGAGTTGATGATGGCATTGTTGAGGGTCTGCACGGCCCCGACGATGCTGCCTTGATATAGGTAGCCAATGACGAGGATGCCGAGCGCGCAGGGCAGAACGATTTCCTTTTTGAGCAAAAGCGCGGCAAGTACGGCAACCGTGATGATGATATAAGCAATGTGCAGGGATGTAAGCGTGACCAAAGGGGGTGCCTCCTAACCGGGGCGCGCTGCGCCGGGAATGGGCACAAAAATAGGACTGCATTCTGGCGCGCCCCTGTGATATAATGGTACAAACATGCAGGTGTTCCTGCCGGAAAGGAAGTTTCCTATGTTTGCGATCACAACCGATACGGGCGGCGACCTGCCGCTTGAGATGCTGAGAGAACATGGCGTAGGGCTGATGAGCCTGCACTATACGGTGGAGGGACAGACTTACGATGCGTACCATCCCATGCCCGACCGCGACTTTTACGAGCGCATGCGCGGCGGCGCCATGCCGACGACCGCCCAGGTCAACCCGGACGAGGCAAGGCAGGTCCTGGAGCAGGCGTTGGCCACCCACGACGAGGTGCTGCACATTGCGTTCTCGTCCGGACTGAGCGGAAGCTGCCAGAGTGCACGCATTGCCGCGCAGGAACTGGAGGAACAAAATCCGGGCAAGCGCATTGTGGTCGTGGATTCCCTGGCGGCTTCGCTTGGGCAAGGGCTCCTGGTGCACTATGCCCTGCGCCTGCGCGAACAAGGCCGCAGCCTGGATGAGACCGCCCGATGGTGCGAGGACAACAAGCTGCACATCGCGCACCTGTTCACGGTCGATGACTTGTTCCACCTACACCGCGGCGGCCGGGTGTCCCGGACTGCGGCGGTCGTCGGATCGGTCCTTGGCATCAAGCCGGTGCTGCACGTGGATGATGCTGGGCACCTGGTTGCCGTCGGAAAGGTGCGCGGCCGCCGGCGTGCGCTCGATGAGCTCGTGCGCCGGATGGGGGAGCAGACCGGCGGCGCCGTACCGGACACCGTGTTCATCTCCCATGGGGACTGCGCGGAGGACGCGGATTACGTCGCGCGCCGGGTGCAGCAGACGTTTGGCACGGCCCCCAGCCGGGTCGAGGTGATCGGGCCGGCGATCGGCGCACATGCCGGGCCGGGCACGGTCGCCCTGTTCTTCCTGGCTGCGCGCCGGTAAGCGGCGCTTTACGGTGGCGGCTTTGTCTGCTATAATAGGGATACATCCCCAAATAAGGAGGCTGAATACCATGTTGAAGAGATTGCTTGCGGCGCTGTGCGCCTGTGCGCTGGCTGTCGCAATTGCCGGATGCTCGGCCCCGGCGGCCGAGCAGGAGACCGAACAGGCCGAGCAGGCTGAACAGACCAAAACCGTAACGCTCTACCTGCCCGACGAGCAGGGCGAAGCGGTCGTGCCCACCCAGACCGAGGTCTCCTTCGGCGGACAGGATGAGGCGGCGGCGCTTCTGGCCGCGCTCGTGGGAGAGGGCGTGCTGCCGGCTGAGGTGGCGGTGGGCTCGCTGACCCGGGAGGAAGGCAACTTGACGCTCGATCTGAATTCCGCCTTTGCCGAGGCCCTTTCGGCCAGTGGGTCAACGGGTGAGAACATGATTATGGCTTCGGTCGTGGATACCTATCTCGCGTATTATGGCGCGGCCAGTCTGCTCATCACGGTGGACGGCGGGACGCTGGAGACCGGCCATGCGGTATATGACGAGCCGTTCACCCAGATCTTTGACGCGGCGCCTGCGGCATGATCTGGCTGCGGCAGAGGAAAAGGACAAGCGCTGGACCCTTGCGGCCCGGCGCTTTTTCTTTCCGGCAGGAGGGGACTTCCTTGTGTTTGTGTCATGCTATGCAGGGGAAAGGGGAATGGTGCGGCGTTTTAGGGCATAAAAAGGCGCCGCGGAGATCCGCGGCGCCGGGCAGTTTAGCGATTGGGATTGATTTAAGCGTTGGTCTTCCACAGGCCATGCAGGTTGCAGTAAGCATACGCTGCGACCGGCTTGTCGCCGTCAACCAGGGCAAAGACAGCCTCAGGCGCATCGCCGGGGTTGAGGTTCTTGCGCTGGACGCCGTTCTCGGTCTGCAGGACGATGAAAGCGATGCTGTGCTTTTCCTCCATCGGGTGGGAGACCGCGCCGACCGAGACCTTGACCTGGTTGCCTTCGACAGACAGCACGGGCAGGTGCTTCTCGCCTGCGCCCTCGCTCGTCGCGGGGTCAAGCAGCTGCATCTTCTCGCCGCAGCAGATGACCGGGACCTTGTGGTCCACGACCTTCTCTACAACATTGCCACAATGCGTGCACAGATAAAAATTCAGCTCCATTTGTAGATCGCTCCTTTTTTGTTTTGCCGTTCTGTATGAATCATGGCCCGCTGGTGCGGGCGAGGTAACACTTTACGATAATAGTATACATTCTTTTCTTCTGCCTGTCAAGACGTGAATCTATACAAGAAATGGCAGTTCTTTTGTGGAAGTTGTTCAAGGGCGGCGCGGCATGGCAAAAAAACAGCATTCGGAAACGTAAAATATTGTTTCATATACAAAACAGGAGAATGCGAGAAAAAGATATAAATGCCATTCTTGTTTGGACAGACAGCAAAAAATGTATCGAAAACCAGAAGGTAATAACGCATTTTGATGGAAAAATGTGTGTGATGTCGATGTAAAAATCTATAACTTCTTGTAAATGTCTTGACAATCCCGACAAAAGGCGTTAAGATAAAGATGTCATAGTAGATAGACAAAGTATTAACATATATTGTGAAGTTCATAATGCAAGCAATGAAGGGCCCTCCCGCCCGCCGGACTTTTGAAAGTGAGGGGAATACCATGACTCCGACCACCACGTCCAATGACCGCTACCTGAAAGAGCAGATTGATATCATGACCGGCTTGCTTGCGCAAATGGTCGATCACTATGCGATCGCCCGTATCCGCATCCAGCTATGGCATCTTGAGACCGAACTGCACAATCATCCGTCCCATCCGGTCAACTAATTGTTTTTTTGCAGGAAAATCCGTTGTAACCTGAAAAGCACGCGTTCGCGCGTGCTTTTTTGTTTGCCCTGCTGACGGTAGCATCCCCCGCGGCGGCCGGATTTATCCGGCAAATTTTTAAACATTGGCCGGAGATTTTCGCCAAAGCATTGATTTTTTTCCACTTTTTGTGCTATATTATATTTAACGCCGGTTCCGCGCCGGACAGCAAGTGGCATAGGCCGGCGGCCCGCAAAGATGCAATTTTGCAGATCTGATTTGCGCAAAGTAAATTTTTTTGTAAAGGGGATATCCAGATGCCTAAGAGAAAACAGGCGATGCTTGAGGCTGTGGAGTTATATCTGAAGAGTGAGTTTCAGACCACACCGGCGGAGGCAACGCCCAACCAGCTTCACACCGCGGTTTCCCGTTCGCTGATGGCCGGGATTGCAGACCGTTGGCACTTGAGCGTGGAAAAGCACCAGAACGTACGCCACGCATACTATTTTTCGGCCGAATTCCTGATGGGCCGTATGATCTACAACAATCTGCTCTGCCTGGGCATGACCGAGGAGATCGGCCAGCTGTTGGAGAAGAACGGCGCATCGCTCGACGCCTTTGAGGAAGTCGAGGACTGCGCGCTGGGCAACGGCGGCCTGGGCCGCCTGGCTGCCTGCTTCCTGGATTCGGCGGCGACGCTCAACCTGCCGCTCGACGGCTACGGCATCCGCTACAAGTACGGCCTATTCAAGCAGAAGATCGAGGGCGGCTTCCAGAAGGAGGAGGCCGACGATTGGACCCGCTACGGTGACCCGTGGAGCCTGCGCCGCGAGGACGAGGCGGTCCGCGTCGAGTTTGCCGACCAGACCATCGTCGCCGTCCCGTATGACATGCCGATCATCGGCTATGGCACGGACAACATCGGCACCCTGCGCCTGTGGCAGGCGGAGCCCGTCCAGGCCTTTGACTTTAACCTCTTTAACGCCCAGCAGTACGACGCCGCTGTGGCAGAGCGCAACCGCGCCGAGGATATCTCCCGCGTGCTCTATCCGAACGACTCAACCGACGAGGGCAAGATCCTGCGCCTCAAGCAGCAGTACTTCTTCTGCTCGGCTTCGCTGCAGGATATCATCCGCAAGTACAAGAAGACCTATGGCAACGACTTCTCGCACTTTGCCGAGATGAACGCCATCCAGCTCAATGACACCCATCCGGTCATCTCCATCCCGGAGCTCATCCGCCTGCTGACCGACGGCGAGGGCCTGTCCTTTGACGCAGCGCTTGACATCTGCAAGCAGGTCTTCTCCTACACCAACCATACCATCCTGGCCGAGGCGCTGGAAAAGTGGAGCCAGCACCTTATGGAGCGCACCATCCCGCGCGTCTTCCATATCATCGTCATGCTCGACCAGTACCTGGGCGGCGAGCTGCACCAGAAGGGCATCTCGGGCGACAAGGAATACTCCATGCACATCCTGCAGCACGGCACCGTGCACATGGCATACATGGCGATCTACTGCTCGCGCTATATCAATGGTGTTGCACAAATCCATACCGAGATCCTCAAGAACGACGTCCTGCGCGATTGGTATCAGATCTATCCTGAGAAGTTCCAGAACAAGACCAACGGCATCACCCAGCGCCGCTGGCTGGCTCTGTGCAACCCCGAGCTGTCTGACCTGCTGACCCGTCTGCTCGGAAATGAGAGCTGGAAGACCGACCTGTCCCAGCTCAAGAAGCTCGAAAAGTACGTGGAGGACGAGTCTGTCATGCGTGAGCTGTGCCAGATCAAGCTGCACAGCCATGAAAAACTGGCAAACTTCGTCAAGAAGAAGGACGGCATCGACATTGACCCCAACACCTGCTTCGATGTACAGATCAAGCGCCTGCATGAGTACAAGCGCCAGTTCCTCAACATCTTGGCCATCCTCGAGCTGTACTACGAGATCGCCGAGGGCAGCCTGACCGACTTTACGCCCACGACCTTCATCTTCGGCGCCAAGGCAGCGCCCGGCTACGCCCGCGCCAAGGGCATCATCAAGCTCATCAACGAGGTCGCGGCCCTCATCGACCGTGACGAGCGCGTGCGCGGCAAGATCAAGGTTGCATTCCTGGCCAATTACAACGTCTCCTACGCCGAGAAGATCATTGCGGCGGCCGACGTCTCCGAGCAGATCTCCACGGCCGGCAAGGAAGCGTCTGGTACGGGCAACATGAAGCTTATGGCCAACGGTGCGGTCACCTTGGGCACGCTGGATGGCGCAAACATTGAGATCGTTGAGGAGGCCGGCAGCCTCAACGAGTATATCTTCGGCGCAACCGTCGATGAGATCCGTTCGGTGCAGGAGCACTACAACCCGAACGGCATGTACCACAACGACTACAAGATCAAGCGCGTCCTGGATGCCCTGATCAACGGCACGCTCAACGACGGCGGCTCGGGCATTTTCCGCGAGCTGCACGACTCGATCGTATATGGCGCAAGCTGGCACCGTCCCGACCAGTATTTCCTCCTGCTCGACTTCGAGCGCTATCTCGAGGCCAAGAAGCAGGTTGCAAGAGACTACAAGGACCAGCTCGTCTTCGCCAAGAAGCGCTGGATGAACATCTGCAACTGCGGCAAGTTCTCCTCGGACCGCACGATCGCGGAGTACGCCAAGGATATCTGGCGTATCGAAAAGGTATAAATTTGCGTTTATCCCGGCCATCCATCGCGATGGCCGGGATTTTTTTGCCCGCAGCGGGGTAAAATAGCCGCGCGGCGCAAACCCGAAAGCGGAACGCGCCCTTTGGAGGAGGCAGAGGAACCAATATGACACAGTATGACGAGACCAAGCTTTTGTGCGACGCCTTGCTGTTTGAGCATGGGCATGCGCGGCGCACCCAGCATATCTTGAAAGTCTATGCGCTGGCCAAGCTGATCGGCGAGGCGCAGCGGCTGCCCGCGTGGGAGCAGCGCATCGTGCAGGCGGCCGCCATCCTGCATGACATCGCGATCGGCCCGTGCAAGCAGAAATACGGCGAGGCGACCCAGGACAAGCAGCGCCGCGAAGCGCCCGCTCTGGTGCGGCGCTTTTTGCGGGCCGCGGGGTATCCGGAAAAGGACCAGCCGCGCATCCTGTATCTGGTGCAGAGCCATCACGCATACGACCGCATTGACGGGATGGATTTCCAGGTCTTGGTCGAGGCCGATTTGATCGTGGGCGCGTACGAGAGCGCGTCGCCCAGCGAGACAGCGGCGGCCGCCTGCGGGCTTTTCCGAACGGCAACCGGCAAGGCGCTGCTGGAACAGATTATCGGCCGGACCACATAAAAAAAGCCGCCCAAGCCGGGCGGCTTTTTGTATATGGATTAGGTATTTTGTTCGGCTTGCCAGCGGGTGATCTCGGCGTCCACGATGTCGTAATGGCGCGCGATGGCGGCACAGCCGGCTTCTACCCGGCGCTGCTCCAGGCATTCCAGGATGCGGCGGTGGCTGTCCATGGTCTGCACAAGCATTTCCTGCGCCCCGTGCGAGAGGACCTGGCCGATCAGGCGGCCGATGACGTCGGAGAGCGCGTCCGAGATGATGCGCATGAGCGGGTCGCCGCCCAGCTCAATCAAGCCGGCGTGGAAGGCCTCGTCGGTCTCGGCGCTGCGCGTGCGCTCCATCTCGTCCTGGATGCGCCAGAGCGACTGGATCTGCGCGGGCGAGCAGGCCTGCACGGCAATGCGGAAGGATTGCAGTTCGATGGCGCGGCGCATCCGGTTGATGGAGGCGTAATCGATCTCACCCAGAAGCAGCATAAAATGCAGAGACTGTACTAGGTAATGGCCCATATTATTGGATAGATAGTTGCCAGAGCCCTGGCGGCTCTCCAATACGCCCATGCTTTCCAGCAGGCGCAGGCCGTCGCGCACCGTGCCGCGGCTGACGCCCAAGGCTTGGGACAGGGCGCGCTCGGTCGGCAGCCGGTCGCCCAGGTGCAGTTCGCCGCGGGCGATCAGAGAGCGAATGTAGCCGCACACATCTTGACAGCGTTCTTCCTCCATGCAGGTTTCCTCCTTTGGGTCGATGGCCGGCGGCAGCGCATGTCCGGGCCGCAGGTCAGATTGGTTGACTGGACGTAACGAGTTCCATTATACGCCGAATTTGGGACGCGTCAAGCCAAAAAGACAAAATTACCGGAGCCTGTCGACAAAAAACGCCCCGCGTCTGGGACGCGGGGCGGCAGCGGAGGGGGTTACAGCCTGCCCTGTGATTCGCGCGCGGCAAGTTCCTCCATGATGGCGGGATACATCTTATCCAGGCGGTACAGGGCACAGACGACGATCAGCAGGATAAACAGTACGAGCGGCCCGAAGATATAGATATAGCGAATGGAATCGATCGCAGACTGCGGCTGGATCACATTTGCACCGGTGGAAGAGATATAGCCGCAGAGCGACATGATGCCGGTGATGATCGCGGAGGCCGCGCCCATGCCAACCTTGGCACCGACCGAGCCGCCCGAGAAAATATAGCTTTCCTGGCGCATGTGCGTCTTCCACTGGCCATACTCTACCACGTCGCCGATCATGCTGAAGATGAAGGCGGACAGTGGCGCCTGTGCAATGCCGCGCACAAGCGTGGTGCCAAGGCAGAGCGCAAAGCTGAACGGGCTTGCCAGGAAGACCAGCTGCGCGAGGACGCCGAGCACACCGCCGAGCAGGATGGCGCGGCTCTTGCTGAGCACACGGCGCACGAGTGGGCACAGCATGATGACCACCATAATGGATACGGTCTCGACCAGGTAGAGCACACTGTACATCCAGGAGTCATTGCCGAAGATATACTTACAGTAGTAGGGGAGCACAGTGCCGGTGACCGTCATCATAGTGCCCTGCAGGGTCCAAAGGATGAGGACGGCCCAGAAATAGCGGTTGACGACCAGGGCCTTGAGGTTTTTCATCAGCGCGGTATCGCTTTTGGACTGGTTTTCCCGTGCTGCAATGTAGACCGTCTCCTTACAGCGAGCAAAGCAGAACAGCAGCATCAGCACAGCCAGAACTGCCCAGAGCGACATGCACTTAACCCAGGCGGCTTGGTCGTCGCCAAATATCTTGACGAGCGGCAGCGTGCAGGTGGCCGCGATGATACGGCCCACCGGACTCATGGCCATGCGGAAGATGGAGAGCATTTCGCGCTCGTGCCCGTCGCGCGTCATCGTGGAAGACAGCGAGCCGTAGGGCAGGTTGATGGCGGTGTAGCAGATGGTGGTACAAAAGTTATAGGTGATGAAAATATACAGGAATTGCAGTACGGCGTTGGTATGCGGGACGGTGAAGAGCAAGACGGCGCCGATGGCGTATGGCAGCGCCATGCGCAGGATCCAGGGGCGCGACTGCCCAAAGCGGGAATGGGTCTTGGAGACGACGTACCCCATCACAACGTCGGATACCCCGTCGAAGATGCGCGAGATCAGCATGACCATACCCACGATGGCAGCCGAAATGCCGGCATAATCGGTGTAAAACATGACGAGCAGCGTGCTGATCATGCCAAAGACCAAGTTGCAGGCGACGTCGCCGCTGCCATACGCTACGCGCGTCAAAAATCCGATGCGTGCATTCTTTGCAATTTGATTGTTTTCAAGCGATTGATTCAATTTGATTCCTCCCTGCATGCGGTGCAATAACCCTGTAAATGCCCGGATAAGGCTGGAAAATCCAACCATAGGCATTCATA
>DWWZ01000133.1 GCA_019119435.1 Candidatus Butyricicoccus avicola | reverse complement strand
GTGTATGCTGGAATGCACAGAAGATCGAGAAGAATATGTGCAAAACATCTGAAATACTATCTGTAAATGTTTGATAAAGAGAAAGAAATTGCGAAATAATTCGTTGCATATAGACGAAAAAGACAGGGGAGAAGTGCACAGGACTAGAAAAGCACAGGAATATTATAAAAATTGTACAGAAAACAAAAAGAAAGAATGGTTAGGATGTATAAAATCCTGAAAAATGTTGTAAAAAACAGAAAAATTTATCAATATATCGATAAAAAGCCATGATTTTATCTCGGAAATTGACAGGCAAAATCACGGCGAATCAAAAAGCTCCAAAAAAATAATTTGACAGAAGCGGACTGGCGTGCGTATAATAGAGACAAGAAAAGCACAGCATGTGCAAACACACAGAAATAAGGGCTCCGGTCACCGGAAGCCAGTCCCCAAATGAAAAACGAAATGGTTCAAGGAATGAATCAGCTACAGGAGGTTTTTTCCATGAAATTTATGAGATCTGCTTGCATCGAGCCCATGTATTCTGAGATCCCCTTCCTGGATCGCTTCCAGGCGGCCAAGGACGACGGATTTGAGTATGTCGAGTTCTGGAGCTGGACCGACAAGGACCTGGACGCCGTCAAGGCAGCGGCCGAGAAGGCCGGCATCGGCATCTCGGGCTTCAACGGCGACGCGGATTACTCGCTGATCGATCCCACCCACAAGGAAAAGTACTTGGACTTCCTGCGCCAGTCGGTTGCGGCGGCACAGAAGATCGGCGCCAAGAGCGTGACCATCCACTCTAACGCCCTGGGCGACGGCGGCATCGTTGTCAATCACTATGACGACCTGTCCGATACGGTTAAGCTGTGCTCGATGTACGACATGCTGCTGGACTGCGCCAAGATCGCAGAGGAGAGCGGCATCGCAATGAACCTCGAGCCGCTGAACATCACCACCGACCATGTGGGCAACTTCCTCGCACATACCCAGATGGCTGCGGAGATCACCCGACTGATCGGTTCCCCGATGCTCAAGGTGCTCTATGATGTCTATCACATGCAGCTCAACGAGGGCAGCATCTGCGATACCATCAAGGCATACGGCGACCAGTTCGGCCACATCCATGTTGCAGACGCGCCGGGCCGCCACGAGCCGGGCACGGGCGAGATCAATTACCACAACGTCTTCAAGTGCCTCGAGGACATCGGCTACACCGGCCGCATTGGCTTTGAGCTCATGCCCAAGACCACGACCGCCGAGGCAGTCAAGGCTATTATGTCCTATTAATTCTCGACCAAACCAACTCTTTTCTTCATATCACCCATCCACCTTACGGACCTACGAAAGAGAGGTATGATTCCCATGAAGGTAGGTATCATTGGCGCCGGCCGCATCGGTAAGGTGCACGCCAAGAACATTTCGATGTTCGTCCCGGAGATGGAGATCAAGACGATCGCCGATCCCTTTATGAACGAGCAGACCGAAGCGTTCGCCAAGCAGTACGGTATCCCGAACTGCACCAAGGATGCAAATGACATCCTCAACGATCCCGAGATCGAGGCAGTCCTGATCTGCTCCTCGACCGACACCCACTCGAAGTACATCATCGAGGCTGCACACGCAAAGAAGCACATCTTCTGCGAAAAGCCGATCGATTATGACCTGGCAAAGGTCCATGCGGCGATCGACGCAGCCAAGGAAGCGGGCGTCAAGCTGCAGATCGGCTTCTGCCGCCGCTTCGACCACAACCACCGCGCGGTTTACGACATGGTTCGTGACGGCAAGGTCGGCAAGGTCAACATCGTGAAGATCTCCTCCCGCGACCCGGAGCCGCCCCCGGTATCCTATGTCAAGGTCTCCGGCGGCATCTTCTACGACATGATGATCCACGACTTCGATATGGCCCGCTTCCTGGCAGGCTCGGAGGTCACCGAGGTCCATGCAGTCGGCTCTGTCCTGGTTGACCCGGGCATTGGCGAGGCCGGCGACGTTGATACCGCCGTCGTCACCCTGAAGTTTGAGAACGGCGCGATTGGCATCATCGACAACTCCCGTAAGGCAGTTTACGGCTATGACCAGCGCGTTGAGGTCTTCGGCTCGGAGGGCTGCGCCCAGGACGAGAACGATATCCCGTCCACCGCTGTCCTGTCCACCGCCGACGGCACCACCTACGGCACGGCTTACAAGGTCATGTGGGACCGCTACACCGGCGCATTCGTCGCAGAAATGCAGGCGTTCGCTGACGCGGTTGCAAATGATAAGGAGACCCCGGTCACCGGCGAGGACGGCCTGTATCCTGTCCTCATGGCTGCCGCGGCAACCAAGTCCCTGCATGAGGGCCGCCCGGTCAAGATTTCTGAAGTAGAATAAATCCGTTTCTCTGTGCGGAATGCGCGTCCCCCGGCCCTTGGGCCGGGGGACGTTTTTTTGCCTGGCGGTGGCCCGCCTCTGTCTGTGATGTGGTCACAGAAAACCATGGGCCGGCCTGGTATACTGAAAAAAACCGTTTGAGAGGAGAACAGAGGAGATGGCAAAACGATATGCGGTGGTGGACACCGCGCTGTGCGTGGCGTGCGGGTGCTGCGTCAAGGTGTGCCCGCGGCAGGCGGTGCAGGTGCCGGACGGCATCGCGGCGCAGGTCGCACGGGACCGGTGCGTGGGCTGCGGCCTGTGCGCCAAGGCATGCCCGGCTTCGGTCATTGAGATCAGACAGGAGGATGCACCGTGAAACAGCGCAAAAAATGGTATGATTATTTATGGGTCTTGTCCGCGCTCTACCTGATCTTGGGATTTTTTAATATCCTGTTCGCCTGGCTGGGGCTCATCTGCTTTTTCCTGCCGCTGGGCATCGCGGTCATCCGGGGGAACAAGGCATACTGCAACCGCTACTGCGGCCGCGGGCAGCTATTCGAGCTGCTTGGCGCGCGCCTGCACCTGTCGCGGGGCCGGCCGGTGCCGCGCTTCCTCAAGCAGAAGTGGTTCCGCTATGGCTTCCTGGCATTTTTCATGCTCATGTTCTGTAATATGCTCTTTACTACCTATCTGGTCGCGGCGGGGGCGTCCGGCCTGCGCGAGGCCGTGACCCTGCTCTGGGTATTCCGCCTGCCCTGGCACTTTGCCGCGTCGGCCGCGGCGCTGGTCCCGCCGGGCGTGGCCCAGTTCGCCTTTGGCTTTTACGGCGTGATGCTGACCTCGACCGTGCTGGGCCTTGTCACGATGGTGCTGTTCAAGCCGCGCGCCTGGTGTGTCTATTGCCCGATGGGCACCATGACCCAGGGGATCTGCAAGCTGCGGCATCGCGGCAAGGTCGGATAAACGCCAGATAGGCAAGGAAAGGTTCCCGCTTCCCCAATACGAGCGTGGGGCGGCAGCATACTTTGCTGCCGCCCCTTGATTTGTCTGCCGGCAAAGACGGGCGGTGTCAAGCTTGACCGTTGACTGGCTGCGCCATTTTACCGGAGATTTGCGTGCTGATCTTGATATAAGCCGTTCATATATATTTCCGCATTGTCTCCTGCAAATGCTTTCGCCGCTTCATCATCGTCTTGAAGATGCCATATAAACCAGGCTGTCACATAGCCGTTTGCGGCGTAAAGCGTTTCGTTATGCGGGGTATCTTTTCTGCGTAACATGACTTTATTGCGGTCTATGTCAGAATAGATGGATTGAAGCTGTTCGCCTGTTATGACCCAATCATCTCCACCTCCTGCGCCCGCAATCAATAGAATAGGAGTATCAACAAGCGCTGCGTCATAATCCCATTCCAGATTGTGTGCGAGTTCTTTGTTGGTGGGGGATAGGCTTACAGCGGTTTTATAGATATCCGCATGCTTCTGCGCGGTAATGGCATTCAGTACACCGACTCCGCCTTGCGAATGCCCAACAATACCTACATTATCAAAATCCACTTTC
>DWWZ01000016.1 GCA_019119435.1 Candidatus Butyricicoccus avicola | reverse complement strand
CCAGCACGTCGGGGTCGATGAGCACCAGGCGGGGCTGATAGAACGCGCCGACCAGGTTCTTGCCCTCGGGCAGGTCCACGCCGGTCTTGCCGCCGACCGAGGAATCGACCTGCGCGAGCAGGGTGGTCGGGATCTGGCAGAGCGGCACGCCGCGCAGGAAGGTCGCCGCGGCAAAGCCGGCGATGTCGCCGGTCACGCCGCCGCCCAGGGCGATGACGAGGTCCTTGCGGGTCATGCCGGCCTTCAGCAGATCGTGATAAATGGTCTCGACGGTAGTCAGACGTTTGTACGCTTCTCCGGCGGGAATGACGGTCGAGGAGACCGGCAGGTCGAACTGGGAGGCGAGCTTGTCAAGGTACAGCGGGCCGACGGTGGAGTCGGTGACGATGTGCACGCGGCTGGGCGAGAACACGTCCAGCATGCGCGCGGCCGCCTGCGCGAGCAGGCCGCGGCCGATGAGGATGTCCGAGCGGGAGGACGTCCCGCTCAGGGTGAGCTGTTTCATAGGGGTCAGCACTCCTTTATATGAGACGTTCGGCCGGGGCGGAAAGTTCCGGCCCCGGCGGGGGGATCGCGGTCAGACCTCGCGGCCGACCGCCTGGGCGACCCGGCGGATGGACGCCATGGTCTCCTGGAAGGATTCGTAGGTCAGGCTCTGCGCGCCGTCGGACAGGGCGTGGGCCGGGTCGTTGTGCACCTCGATGATGAGGCCGTCCGCGCCCGCGGCGACGGCCGCCTTGGCCAGCGGCTCGACCATCCAGTAGATGCCGCCCGCGTGCGAGGGGTCGACGACGACCGGCAGATGGCTCACGCGCTTGAGCACGGGCACGGCCGAGATGTCCAGCGTGTTGCGCGTGTAGGTCTCGTAGGTGCGGATGCCGCGCTCGCACAGGATGACGTTCTCGTTGCCGCCCGCCATGACGTACTCGGCCGACATGAGGAACTCCTCGATGGTGTTGGCAAAGCCGCGCTTTAAGAGCACGGGCTTGCGGGTCTGGCCAAGCTCCTTGAGCAGGTCAAAGTTTTGCATGTTGCGCGCGCCGACCTGGAAGCAGTCGCACTTGTCCAGGAAGAGCTCGATGTTTTTGGGGTTGGTGATCTCGGTGACGACCGGCAGGCCGGTGTCCAGATGGGCCTCGTGCAAAAGCTCCAGGCCCTCGGCCTTGAGCCCCTGGAAGGAGTAGGGGGAGGAGCGGGGCTTCCAGGCGCCGCCGCGCAGCACGGTCGCGCCCTCGGCCTGGACGTGGCGGGCCACGTCGATGATCTGCTCACGGCTCTCGACCGAGCACGGCCCGGCCATGACCACGATCTTCTTGCCGCCGACCACGACGCCGGGCGCGATCTCGACCGTGGTGTCCTGCGGATGCATGCGGCGGTTGGCCAGCTTGAACGGCTCCTGCACCTTGGTGATGCGCTCGACCTGCGGGTCGCGCAGCAGGGCGTCCTGGTCCACGGCGGCCGTGTCGCCGACCAGGGCCAGGATGGTCGTGCCCGTGCCGACGACCGTGTTGACGTGCACGCCGTACTGCGTGCTCAGCCAGCGGGACAGGCGGTCGATGTGCGCGTCGGTCGCGCCGCGCTTCATAACTACGATCATTATAGTGTCTTCCTTTCGGTCTATCTAAAAATTTAAAAAAGCAGGGGGAAAAGGGCGGGATGGCCGGGTTTTGGCATAAAAAAAGTCCTCCGTCCACACGATCTGGGACGAAAGACAAACATTCCGCGGTACCACCCACATTCGGCCGCACATCGGGCGCGCCGCACTTTGGTTTTCGGATACAGGCTATATCCTATCCTGCTAACGGGGGAAACCCGGCAAGGGCCTACTGGATGTTCAGCCCTGCGGCTCACGAGGGAACTTCGCCCCGCCTGCGCCTGCGCCCACTTGCAGTCTGGATGGGCGCTCCCTGGAAAGCGCGGATGACGGCACTACTTTCTCGGTCATCGCTTTTTTCAATATACGCCTTTATTATAGCACTCTGCTAAAGAATGTCAAGGGGCGCGGGCGGATTTTTTGTATTTTTCCGCGGGCGGTTCTTTTAGGGGGGCGTGGGCGCATAGCTTTGAGACAGGTGATGCAAAATGGACGAAAAAAACAAAGGATTGGAACGCTACGCCCAGGCGGTTTCCTGCCTGCCGCCGCGGCTCATGCACCTGGCGCTCGGCCTGCCGGACGCGGCGCGGCAGGCGGCCGAGGAGGTGCGCCTGCGGGCGGGCGGGGCGCTGCGCTGGTGCGCCTGCGGGCGGGAGCACGAGGTCGCCGGCGAGCCCATCCGGGCCGAGGAGCTGCGGGACACGCTGGCGCGGGCCAGCCGCTGGTCGGTACATACCTATGAGGACCCCATCCGGCAGGGCTACCTGCCGCTGGCGGGCGGCCACCGGCTGGGCGTGTGCGGCACGGTGGCGCTCGAGGACGGCCAGCCGGCCGGCCTGCGCACGGTGTCCTCCCTGTGCCTGCGCATTGCGCGGGCGGTGCCGGGGGCGGCGGCCGGCTGCCTGCCCGAGCTGATGGACGGCGGCTCCGTGCGCGGCACGCTCATCCTGTCGCCGCCGGGCGGCGGCAAGACCACCTTCCTGCGCGACCTCATCCGCCTGCTGTCCGAGCGCGGCGTGCGGGTGGCCGTGGCCGACGAGCGCGGCGAGATCGCCGCCATGCGGGGCGGCGTGCCGCAGTTTGACCTCGGGCCGGCGTGCGACGTGCTGGACGGCTGCCCCAAGGCGATCGGGGCCATGCAGCTCGTGCGCACGATGGGGCCGCAGGCGGTGGCCATGGACGAGATCACGGACCCGGCCGACCTTGCGGCCGTGCAGAACGCGGCGGGCTGCGGCGTGGCCGTGCTGGCCACCATCCACGCGCGGGACGAGGCCGAGCTCGGGCGCAAGCCGCTGTTCCGGGCGCTGTGCCGGACGGGGGCGTTCTCCCGGCTGGTCGTCCTGTCGGTGGACGCGGACGGCCGGCACAGCCGGGTCGGGGCGATGGAAGGGGGCGGTGGGCCATGTTGCTGACAGCCATGGGCGCGGTGCTGATCCTGGGCGCCTGCACGGCGCTTGGCCTGTCCGCGCGGGGCAGGCTGCGCCGCCGCATCGCCGTCCTGTCGGCCATGCTGGACGCTTTGTCCTTCCTGCGCGCCGAGATCGACGGGCCGCACACGCCCCTGCCCGACCTCATCGCCGCGCTGGCCCAGAGCGGCCAGCCCGACGCCCGGCGGCTGTTCGGCGAGATCGCGCGGCGCATGGACAAGGCGCCGGGCATGTCGCTCGGCTACCACTGGAGCAGCGCGGTGCGCGACCTGGCCGACGAACTGAACCTCGGCCAGGACGCCGCCGCCATCCTGCGCGACGCCTCGGCCTTCCTCGGCCGCTATGACGCCGGCCAGCAGCTGCAGTGCTTGTCCTACACGGCCGCGCGGCTGGAGGCCTGCCGGCGCGAGGCGTGCGCGGCCTACAAGCGCCACGGCAACGTTTACCGCACCTGCGGCATCGCGGCGGGCATCTTTGTCGTGCTCATCTTGATTTGACGGGAGGGACACCATGCAGGTCGATTTGATTTTCAAGATCGCGGCCATCGGCATCCTGGTCGCGGTCTTTAACCAGCTGCTCATCCGCTCCGGGCGCGAGGAGCAGGCCATGATGACCACCCTGGCCGGGCTGATCGTGGTCATGATGGTGCTGGTGCAGCAGATCAGCAACCTGTTCACCCTCATGAAGTCGGTGTTCGGGTTTTGAGCGGCGGGCTTGCGGCGCTCGTGGGGGCGGCCCTGGCCGCGGCGGTCCTCGCGCTCGTGCTCAAAAAGGACAGCCCGGCGCTGTCCCTGGCCGTGGGGCTGGCCGGGGTGCTGTGCCTCATGTGGGGCATGCTGGAGCCCGCGGCCGCGCTGTACCGCGCGGTGCGGGAGCTCATGGGCGGCCTGGAGCACGGCACGCAGATCTATGGGCCGGTCGTCAAGGCGGTGTGCATTGCGGCGGTCGTGCGCATTGCCTGCGCGGTCTGTCAGGATGCCGGACAGGCCGCGCTCGCGGCCCAGCTTGAGCTGGCCGGGACGGCGGCGGCCATCGTGGTGTGCCTGCCGCTCGTGACCCAGGTGCTGACGCTTGTGACGCGCATGATCGCCTGAGGCAGGCAAAAGACGGATGTGGAAAGGCAGGAGGCAGATGGAATGGCGGAACGGATGGAACAGGCTTTGCAGGCGGCTGGCCTGCCTGGCCGGCTGTATCTTTTTGTGCATTGGCGTGGCGCAGGCCGCGGGGGACACCGCCCAGACGGCGCAGGCCCAGGCCGAGAGCCAGGCGGGCGTGCTGACGGGCGCCTTGGACGGGCAGGCGGCCGCGCTCATGGAGGGGGTGACGCTCACGGATGGCCTGGACCAGGCGGCGGCGCAGCTGATCGAAAACCTGTCTGCCCGCGGGGGCTCGGCCTGGTCGGCGGCGCTGGCCAGCCTGGGCAAGATGCTCGTCGTGGCCGTGCTGTGCGGCGCGGCGCAGGGCGTGCGGGCGGCCGCGGGGAGCGGGGAGGATCTGCCGGTCGTGACCATGGCGGGCGCTTTGGGCATGACCGGCGTGTTTCTCGGCGACCTGACCGGCATGATGGCGCTGTGCCGGGACACGCTGCACGAGGTCTCGACCTTTTCCAAGGCCATGCTGCCCGTCATGGCCGGGGCGGTCACGCTGACCGGCGCGCCGACGGCGGCGACCGTCCTGCAAGGCGTGACCATGTTTGCCTTCGACCTGCTCGTGCGGCTGATCACCGGCGTGCTGCTGCCCGGCGTGGGCGTGTACATCGCGGTCATCACGGTCAACACGGCGGTCGGCGGCGGCCTGCTCGGCCAGATGGCCGGCTTTGTCAAGTGGGCGATCACGGGCGCGATGAAGCTGACGCTGACCGTGTTCATCGCCTACCTGAGCATCTCGGGCGTCGTGGGCGGCAGCGCGGACGCCGTCGCGGTCAAGACGGCAAAGTTTGCCGTGTCCGGCTCGGTGCCGGTCGTGGGCGGCATCATCTCGGACGCCGCCGAGTCCATGCTGGCCGGCGCGGTGCTCATCCGCAACACGGTCGGCGTGGTGGGCATGCTGTGCATCCTGGCCATCTGCCTCATCCCGTTTTTGAAGGTCGGCTGCAATTACCTCCTGTTCAAGGCGGGCGCGGCCGTCATGACGCCGGTGTGCGGCGGGGCGCTGTCCGGCCTGGCCGCCGGCCTGAGCGACAGCATGGGGCTGATGCTGGGCATGCTGGGCACCTGCTCGGCGATTTTGTTCTTTGAACTGGTCTTTTCCATCACGCTGGTGAATCCAATATGATAGAACGGTTTGAGACATTGCTGCTCGGCGTGGCGGCAGCGGCCGTGCTGCTCGGTGTGGCGCTCAGCCTTGCGCGCGGCAGCGCCCTGCGCGCGGTGCTGCGCTTTGCCGGCGGCCTGGCCATCCTGCTGGCCGTCCTGCAGCCGCTGTCCGGCGTGCGCCTGCCCAGCCTGTCCGGCCTGTGGGGGCAGGCCGCGGCCGAGAGCCGGGCCCAGAGCGCCCCGTACACGGCGGCCGCATCCGAGGCGCTCGCCGGGGCGGCCGTCCGGCAGGTTGAGGCCGAGATTGAGGCGCGTGCCGGGGCGCTTGGGGTGCCGTGCACGGCCGCCCTGCAGACCGCGCCGGGCGAGGCCGGCCAGACGTACGTGACCGGCGTGACGCTGTCCTGCCCGGCGGCGGCGCAGGCGGGGGCGGGCGCGGTCGAGCGCATGCTGGAAGAGGAATGCGGGATCACAAAGGAGAACGTCACATGGAACTGGATCGAATGAAGGCGCAGGCCGGGCAGGCGCTCGCGGCGTTCCTGCCGCGCCTTGGCAAATATAAGTACGCCTTGATCGTGCTGCTCGTCGGCATCCTGCTCCTGTATGCGGGCGGCGGCGCGCGCGACCGGCCGGAGGACAGCCCCACGCCGCAGGACGGCGCCGCGCAGGCGTTTGACCTTGCGGCCTTCCAGGCCGAGCTCGAGGAAAAGCTGGGCAAGATCGCGGGCATCGGGCGGGTGGAGCTCATGCTGTCGCTCGACGAGACCGGCGAGGCGGTCTATGCCTCCAACGTGCGCGAGGCCGAGAACGGGGGCGAGAGCGGCTCGTATGAGAGCACGCTGTCGACCGTGTCGGACGGCAGCTACGGCGAGCAGCCCGTGCGCATCAAGGAAACCTGCCCGACCTTCCGCGGCGCGGTCGTCCTGTGCGACGGCGCCGGGCAGAGCGGGGTGCGCCTGGCCGTGACCGACGCGGTCGGCGCGGTGTGCGGCCTGGGGGCCGACCGCATCTCGGTCATCCAGATGGGGCAGGATTGAGCGGACCACGAAAAGGAGGACTTTACTTATGGCAACAGGGAAAAAGCGGGGCCTGGTTTACGGCGTCATCGGCGCGATGCTGTGCGTGGCGGTCTATCTCAACTGGAGCTATGTGCAGTCGCCCGACGAGCTGCTGGTCGCCGGGCAGGCCGACGCCGAGCTGTCGGGCGCGTCGGTCATGCAGGGCGGCGCGGACGGGACAGACGCCGAGCAGGCCGCCGGCGAGCAGGCCGCCGTGACCTCGGGCAGCGACTACTTCGCGCAGTCGCGCCTGGCCCGCGAACAGGCGCGGGACCAGGCCATCAGCATCCTGAAGGCCAGCCTGCAGGACGAAAAGGCCGACGAGAAGACGCGCGAGGACGCGGCCAGCCAGATCTCCCAGCTGGCCGACGACTCGGTCACCGAGGCGCGCGTTGAGAGCCTGATCAAGGCCAAGGGCTATGCCGACGCGGTCGTCTTTGTCAGCGAGGACGCGGTCAACGTCATCATCCAGCCGCCGGAGGCCGGCTTTGCCGCCGAGGACGCAGCCGTCGTGCGCGACATCGTCATGAGCGAGACCGGCGCCGACGCCAGCCAGATCAAGATCGTCGAGGCCGCCTGACCGGGCGCGCCGGAGGCCAATAAAATTGCGCGCCGGGACTTAAATTTCTGCCGCCCCTGTGGTATAATACTGAAAACAGGCATATCGCGCAGAACAAGCCAAAGGAGAGTGGCAGAGTATGGCAGAGCACAAGGAGTATTGGGTCACGGCGGGCGACCAGGGCACCGTCAAGATCTCTGAGGACGTCGTCTCGTCCATCGCGGCGCTCGCCGCGTCCGAGACCGAGGGCGTCGGCGGCCTGGCGAGCGGCCTGACCGCCGAGATCGCCGGCCTGCTGAACCGGAAAAACCAGGGCCGGGGCGTGCGGGTGCAGCTCGGCGCGCAGGACACGGTCGGCATTGAGCTTGGCATCCTGGTCAAGTTCGGCCGCAGCGTGGTCGAGGTGGCCGGCGCTGTGCAGAACGCGGTCAAGGAGTCCATCGAGTCCATGACCGGCCTCAAGGTCTCGGCCGTCAACGTGATTGTCAGCGGCGTGGCCTTTGACCCGCCCAAGCCGGCCGAGGAGGCCCTGGCGCCCACCGAGCCCTGAGCGGCCCCGGATTTTGCTGCGAAAAAAGAGCACACCCCGGCGGGTGTGCTTTTTTGCGCTCAGTCGGCGGGCGGCTGTGCGATGCTGGTGTCGCTGTGTCAAGTTGGATGTCGTCTCTTTGCATTCCGGCACCGATAGACGACATTGCCTGTCAATTTTGTGTGCATGCCGCCCTCACGTCTTGCCGAGCTTGCGGTACAGGGTCAGGTACATGGTGACGAAGCAGGCCGTGCCGCCGACAAAGTTGCTGACCGCCTCGGCCAGGAAGACGCCGGTCACGCCCAGGCCGAACAGGCGGGGCAGCAGCAGGGTCAGGGGGACGACGATGATGATCTTGCGGAAGAGCGAGAAGAAGATGGCCTGATGGGACTTGCCGAGCGCGACAAAGATGGCCTGGCCGGCAAATTGCAGCGACATCATAAAGTAGCCGAAGAAGTACAGGTGCAGGGCGGGGATGGCCGCCTGCACCAGGGCGGGCTCGTCGTTAAAGAGCAGCACGAAGGGCGCGGGGAAGAAGAACAGCACGGCCCAGCACGCGGTGGCGTAGACGATGCCGCCGACCGTCATAAAGCGGATGGCCTTTTTGACGCGCTCCCACTGGGACGCGCCATAGTTGAAGCTCATGACCGGCTGGGCGCCGTTGGTCAGTCCGCTCAACGGCATCTGCACGACCTCGCGGATGGCGGTCAGCACGGTCATGACGCCGACGTACAGGTCGCCGCCGAAGGATTGCAGGGTGGCGTTGCAGGCGATCTGCACGACGCCGTTCGTGCCGAGGGCGATGAAGTTGGACAGGCCGAGGGCGGTGATGCGCCGCACCCTGCCGCCGTCCCAGCGGAAGGCGCGCGGCCGCAGCCGCAGGATAGCCCGCCGGCTGAACAAAAACCACAGCGCCCAGGCGGCCGACACCGCCTGCGACAGGATGGTCGCAAGGGCCGCGCCCGGCACGCCCATGTCGAAGCCGAAGATGAACACCGGGTCCAGGATGAGGTTGAGCACGGCGCCGATGGCCACGGTCAGCATGCCCGTGCCGGCAAACCCCTGGGTGTTGATGAAGTAGTTCATGCCGAGCGAGATCATGACAAAGACCGTGCCCAAAAGATAGATGCGCAGGTAGCCGGCGGCGTAGGGCATGGTGTCGGCGCTCGCGCCGAACAGCGTGAGGATGGGCGTCAGAAACACCTCGCCCAGCACGGTCAGCAGCAGCCCGCAGCCGACCAGCAGCACAAACGAGGTGTTCTGCACCTGCTCGGCCTCCTGGATGTCGCCGCGCCCGCGCGCGACGCCGCAGATGGGCGCGCCGCCCATGCCGAACAGGCCGGAAAAGGCCGAGATGACCGTGATGACCGGCATGCACAGCCCGACGCCGGTCAGCGGCAGCGCGCTGCCGCCGATGTGGCCGATGAAGATGCGGTCCACCACGTTGTAGAGCACGTTGACAAGCTGCGCGAGCATGAGCGGTACGGCCAGGCGCAGGATGTTGCCCGCCACGCTGCCGCGCGAAAAATCGTTTTTGACTGCCAAGAAAAATCCCTCTGTTCTGGAAAGCTCCGTTTTTTTACATGGTTTTTACCGGTCTATTATACCACTTTGCCCCGCAGCCGGAAAAGGCAGGGGACGGAAAAATTTTTGCCGCCCAGGGGTTGACAAACCGGCCCGCCGGGCATATAATACAGCACATACAGCGAATGCCGCTGGAACACACAGACAAACCAATGAGTGAGAGGAGTAGCCTCACACAGTCGCTTCCCAAGAGAGCCGTGGATGGTGGGATCACGGTGGGCGCGGTGCGGTGAATGGACTCACGAGGGCGAGGGCGAACGGCCGCACGGCTCAGTAGTTTTCGACGGGACCTCCGCCCGTTACCAAGGGAGCATACATGATGGTGTATGGAGCGAGCGGGCAAACAGCGTGTTTGCCAATCTGGGTGGTACCGCAGGAGTTTACAGGCTCTTGTCCCTGACATACAGGGGCAAGAGCCTTTTTTGTTGCCGCCGGGCGCAGAACAACCATCAAAATACTACAGAGGGCCGCAGAGACGGCATATTTTGGAGGTTATGACAAATGATGAAGCACATGAAGAAGAAGACGATTGCAATGGTATTGGCCGCACTCGCCGCAATGGCCAGCCTGACCGCGTGCAGCGGCGGGCAGACGGCATCGTCCGGCACGGACGGCGGCGAGGACGGGACGTACACCATCGGCGTCGTCCAGTACGCGACCCATCCGTCGCTGGACAACTGCTATGAGGGCTTTTTGAAGGGCCTGGCCGACGAGGGCTTTGTCGAGGGCGAAAACCTCACCATCGACTTTCAGAACGCCCAGGGCGACACGGCAAACTGCGACCTCATGGCCAAGACCATGGTCACAAGCCGGGTGGACCTGCTCGCGGGCATCGCAACGCCGGCCGTCATGAGCGAGTACAGCGCGGCCAAGTCGAGCGACATCCCGATCGTCTTTACCGCCGTGTCCGACCCGGTCTCGGCCGGCCTTGTGCAGTCGATCGAGCAGCCGGGTTCGAACTGCACGGGCACCTCGGACGTGCTGCCGCTGGAAAAGCAGGTCAAGATGATCCGCGCCTTCCTGCCGGACGCGACCAAGATCGGCGTCATCTACACCACGAGTGAGCCCAACTCGGTCAGCCACCTGGAAAAGCTCCAGGGCATCGCAGCCGACAACGGCTTTGAGGTCATCGCCGTCGGCGTGACCAACTCGTCCGAGGTCGCCTCGGCCGCGGCGTCGGTCGTCGCGCAGGGCGCCGACTGCATCAACAACTTTACCGACAACAACGTGGTCGATAACCTGTCGGCCGTCATCAAGGCGGCCAACGACGGCGGCATCCCGGTCTTTGGCTCGGAGATCGAGCAGGTCAAGAACGGCTGCCTGGCCTCGGAGAGCATCGACTACGTGGCCCTGGGCGAGCAGACCGGCCGCATGGCCGCCCGCATCCTGTCGGGCGAGGACGCTTCCACCATGCCGGTCGAAGAGGTAGAGGACGCAACGCCGGTCTACAACAGCGAGGTCCTCGAGGCCCTGGGCCTGACCCTGCCGGCCGACTACCAGGACGCCCAGGACGTCAGCGCGGCGTAAACGCGCAAATCTACACAGAGTAAGGAAGGAAATTATGGATATTCTGCTTGGCCTCGTCGTCAATATCTTGGAGGAAGGCCTGATCTACGGCGTCATGGCGATGGGCGTGTATATCACCTACAAGATACTGGACTTCCCCGACCTGTCGGTCGACGGCACGTTCCCCCTGGGCGCGTGCGTGACCGCCGTGCTCATCACCCTGGGGGTCAACCCCTGGCTTGCCTGCCTCGGCGCCTTTGCCTGCGGCGCGGCGGCCGGCTGCGTGACCGGCCTTCTGCATGTCAAGCTGCACATCAGCGACCTGCTCTCCGGTATCCTGGTGATGACCGGCCTGTACAGCATCAACCTGCTCATCACCGGCGGCCAGGCAACCGTACAGTTCTATAACAAGCCGACCATCTTCACCGCGGGCCCGGCCGCCCTGCTGCCGGCTGGTATGCGCACCTGGCGCGTGACCGTGGTCGCGCTTGTGACGGTCGTGATCGTCAAGCTGCTGCTCGACGCCTACCTGCGGACCAAGTCCGGCCTGCTGCTGCGCGCGACCGGCAGCAACGCCCAGTACGTCATCTCGCTCGGCCGCGACCCGGGCAAGATGAAGATCCTGGGCCTTGCCATCGGCAACGGCTGCGCCGCCATGTCGGGCGGCCTGCTCAGCCAGCAGACCGAGACCGCCAACATCGCAAGCGGCACGGGCATGATGGTCATGGCGCTGGCCTCGGTCATCATCGGCACCAGCCTGTTCCGCCGCGTGCGCTTTGTCAAGGCGACGGCCGCAGTCGTGCTGGGCTCCATTCTCTATAAGACCTGCCTGGTCGTGGCCATGCAGCTCGGCCTGCCCACCAACCTGCTCAAGCTGCTCATGGCCGTGCTGTTCACGGTCGCCCTGGTGTCCAACAATCTCGTATCCAAGAGGAGGAAAAAGCAGTATGTCGACCCCGTCCAGCTCTGAGGAGCGCGCAAAGCGCAACCTCGTGAGCATGCAGCATATCTATAAGACCTTCAACCCGGACACGGTCAGCGAGGTGACCGTGTTCCGGGACTTCAACCTGGATATCCCGCGCGGGCAGTTCGTGACGGTCGTCGGCTCGAACGGCTCGGGCAAGACCACCATGCTCAACCTGCTGTGTGGCAGCATCCCAATCGACATGGGCGCCATCTATCTGGACGGCAAGCCGCTCGGCAGCCAGAAGGAGTTCCAGCGCGCCTCGCGCATCGGCCGCGTCTTCCAGGACCCGTCGCGCGGGACCTGCCCGGAGCTGACCATCCTCGAGAACATGGCCCTGGCCGAGAACAAGGGCAAGGCCTTCGGCCTGTCCCGCGGCGTCAGCCGCCGGCGCATGGACGACTACCGCACCCAGCTCGAGACGCTGAAGCTCGGCCTGGAGGATAAGCTGGACGTGCCGGTCGGCAGCCTGTCGGGCGGCCAGCGCCAGGCCCTGGCGCTGCTCATCTCGACCATGACGCCCATCGACCTGCTCATCCTGGACGAGCACACGGCGGCGCTTGACCCCAACTCGAGCGCGACCGTCATGGAGCTGACCGACCAGATCGTGCGCGAAAAGCACCTGACCAGCCTCATGGTCACCCACAACCTCAAGTTTGCCGTGCAGTACGGCAACCGCCTGCTCATGATGCACGAGGGCCACGCCGTCATCGACGCGGCCGACACCGAGAAGGAAAAATTGCAGATGAGCGACCTGCTGGACCGGTTCAACACGATCAGCCTGGAGCTCGGCAACTCGCTGTAAGCGATACGCACAAAAAAATAAGACCGCCACGGGTCCAAACCGGACCTGCGGCGGCCTTTTTTGTCCTGTATGTTTTTTATCCCGCCTGGGGCTTGGGGTCGCCGTCGAAGGCGGCCAGCGCATAGCGCAGCGCCAGCATGAGCGCCTCCTTCTCCTCGGAGGAGCTGGCCGACTCAATGAGGTCGCGGTAGCGGCGGCTGACCGCGCCCTTGAGGTCGTCCTGCTGCAAGTAGCGCCAGAGCGGCTTTTTTGGCACGGTCTGGTCCGTGACCTCGCAGGAGAGGAAGACCTGCCCGAGCACCCGCCGCAGGGCGGCGAGGTTGGGCGCATAGACGCGCTCGCCGGTCAGGACAACCGAGGCGCAGACGCGGTCGTGGTTTTTGGGGATGCGCTCGATGAGCACCTTTTGCAGGCCGGTGTCCGACGGGATAGGCGTGAGGTCGATCTCGATGCGTGCGAATTGGACGGCTTTGGACTCGATGAACTGCGCCTTGACCGTCTCACCGATCTCGATGCGCAGAAAGCCCTTGGGGCCGGTCTCGTTCGCCGCGACCGCGCTCATGCCGCCCGGGCAGCAGAACACCGTGCCGCCCGCGCGGCGCAGGCCGCTCGGCGTGTGGTTGTGCCCGGCGGCCAGGTAGGAAAAGCCGCTCGCGGCGATCTCGTCCGGCGTATAGGGGTTGCAGTCGCCGGCGGCTTTGAGGTCGGTGTGCACGAGGCAGATGTTGACCGGGCGGGAGAAGGCACGGTGGGTGAGCGGGATGGCCGCGCTCTGGCCGTGGAAGGCCGCGCCCCAGACGGTCGCGGCGTCGCCCAGGTGGACGGGTGAGAGCGCGGAGCCGGTGAAGACATGGACATTCCCCGGCAGGGCGGAGGTCAGGTAGGGGCTGCCCGCGCCCACATAGTCGTGGTTGCCCGGCGCGATGAGCACCGGGCAGGGCGCCTGGGACAGCACCGACATGGCGCGTGAAAAGACCGTGGCTGTGGGCTTGGGCGTGTCGAACAGGTCGCCTGCGATCAGGATGGCCTGCGCGCGCTCGCGGCCGGCCACGCGCACGGCGTGCTCGAGCGCGGCGAACTGTTTGCCGCGCGCGGCCTCGGCCTTTTCCGGGGAGAGCATATCAAAGCCCGCGCCGAGATGCAGATCGGCGAGGTGCAGAAATCTGAGCATCGGGAAAAACCTCCTTGTGTGGTCCCGTTGTGTGCGGATGGCTACCGGCCGAGCGACATGGCCATGCGCCGGTAGGTGTGGCGCACGCCGCGCACGGCCACCGAGTAGGCGAAGATGTTCTCGGGCAGGGCCATGCCCGCATAGCCCGTGTCGCCCAGGTGGTGGATGTCCGCGCCCGCCATCTTGCACGCGAGCGCGATGCGGCGGATGGTGTCCACGTCTGCGCCCTCCTGCGAGGTGCCGATCGAGGTCATGGCCAGGGCGCCCGCGCGGTGGGCCTGCGCGATGCGCGCGTGGATGTATTCGGTGGTGATGCCGGGTACGGTGCCCGGGGCGGGGAAGAGCACGATGTCGGCGCCGGCCTGGACAAAGGCGTCCACGTCGGCGGGCGTGATGATGTGCTCGCCGGCCTCGGACAGGATGCCCGAGGCGTGCATTTTGCCGGCCGCCAGGATGACCCGGTCACCTACGGCCGCCTTGAGCTCCCCAAGCGTGTGCGCGATGGCCTGGGTGGTGACGCCTGTGCCCGGGTTGCCGGTCAGCAGGATGAAGCTCACGCCCAGGTCGGCCGCGCGGCGGGCGTTGTCCACGGTTGCGCGGCGGCCCTCGGTCATGCGCCACATGGGGTCGTCCCCGGTGCAGTCCGGCGGCACGGGCTCCAGGTTGACGCCCACCGGGCGGCCGGACAGGCGGCGCACCTCACGGATGACCTCCTCGGGCGGCACGTCGGCGGGCAGGCCCTGGACGGACGGGTTTTGCAGGTCGATGAGGTTCATCAGGATGAGGTCGGCGCCCTGGGCGGCGGCGAGCTCGGCGTTCGTGATGTCCAGGAGCATGGGCTGCATGGCGCCGATGGTCTCGCAGGCGATCGTGCGGCCCTCGCTGGCCGCGATGGCCTGCAGCAGGCCGTCCCGGTCCAGCGCCAGCATCTCGCGCGGGGTGCAGCTTAAAAGACGTTTTGCCATTTCGTTATCCCTCCATTGTTTCACAGACCGGCGTGACGGCGCGGCAGCGGCCGGCCGCCTCGTCGATGTCGAACACCGCGCCCATGAGCGCGGTCTCGCCCGGCGCGGCGCGGAAGTATTCGGTCAGGTCGCCGCGGAACATGGCGATGGACTGGGCCGGCTCCACGCCGAGGACCGACCAGACCGGGCCGGTCATGCCGAGGTCGGTGATGTAGCCCGTGCCCTTGGGGTTGACGCGCGCGTCGGCCGTCTGCACGTGGGTGTGCGTGCCGTAGACCGCGCAGCACCGGCCGTCCAGGTAAAAGCCCATGGCCAGCTTTTCGCTCGTCGCACTCGCGTGGATCTCGCAGACGGCCAGGTCATACTGCCCGCGGGCCTCGCGCAGGATGCGGTCGGCGCACAGGAAGGGGTTGTCCGGGCCGAAGGCCATCTCGCACCGGCCGATGAGGTTCATGACGAGCAGGCGGTAGCCCTTGCAGTCATAGATGCCAAAGCCGCGCCCGGGCTGCTGGGGGGCATTGTTGGCCGGGCGCAGGATGTAGGCGCAGTCGTCGAGGTAGGGCACGATCTGCCGCTTGTTATAGACGTGGTTGCCGAGCGTGATGACGTCGGCGCCCGCGGCAAAGATCTCGTCGGCCTGGTCGGGCGTGATGCCGACGCCCGCGGCGTTCTCGCCGTTTACGATGGTGAAGTCGGCCGCGTGCTGCTTCTTGACCGCGCGCAGCAGGCGGCGCAGGGTGGTAAGGCCGGGCTTGGAGACGACGTCGCCGACCGCTAAAATTTTCATGCTGTGGTATTTCCTTTCCGTGCTGAGAAAAAAAGCCTGGTGCTTGTCCAGGCTTTTTGAGAGAGGGCCTTATCGGGCGGCGGTCCGCCCCGGACGGGGGGCCGCCGCGCTTTTTTTGCCGCTTAGTCGAACAGCGGGGAGACCGACACTTCCTCGTAGATGCGCGCGATGGCCTCGGTGAAGACCGGCGCGACCTGCAGGACGTGGATCTTGTCGATGAGCTTTTCCTGCGGCAGGGCGATGGTGTCGAGCAGGGTCAGGCTCTTGATGGGGCTGTTCTGGATGCGCTCGATGGCCGGGCCGGAGAGCACGCCGTGGGTCGCGCAGGCGTAGATCTCAGAGGCGCCGCCCTTTTCGACGAGCGCGTCGGCCGCGTGCACCAGGGTGCCGGCCGTGTCGATGAGGTCGTCGACCAGCATGACCTTCTTGCCGCGCACGTCGCCGATGATGTTCATGACCTCGGAGACGTTGGCCTTGGGGCGGCGCTTGTCGATGATGGCGAGGGGCAGATCGAGCTTTTCCGCGAACTTGCGCGCGCGGTTGACCGAGCCAAGGTCGGGGGAGACGATCACAAGGTCGTCACGGTTGAGGCCGAAGGTGCCGGCAATGTGCGGGATGAGCACGGACGCGCCCATCATGTTGTCGACCGGGATGTTGAAGAAGCCCTGGATCTGGGTGGCGTGCAGGTCCATGGTCAGGATGCGGTCGGCGCCGGCGGTGGTCAGAAGGTCGGCCACAAGCTTGGCCGAGATCGGGTCGCGGGCCTTGTTCTTGCGGTCCTGGCGGGCATAGCCGAAGTAGGGCATGACGGCGGTGATGCGGCCGGCGGACGCCCTGCGGCAGGCGTCGATCATGATGAGCAGCTCCATGAGGTTGTTGTTGACCGGCTCACAGGTGGACTGGACGAGGAAGACGTCCGAACCGCGCACCGACTCGCCGATGGACACCGAGATCTCGCCGTCCGAGAAGGTGTTGACGCTTGCCTTGCCGAGCGGCAGGCCCAGGGCCGACGCGATCTGCATGGCCAGGGCCGGATGCGAATTGCCGCAGAAAATCTTGATGTTTTTGCCGTGAGAAATCATTTGTATTGTACCCCCTGCGTACACTGTTCAGTATTCAGAATCATATTTTGTAGGTTCAAACCGGGCCGGGTCACTTGTCCCCGTCCTTTTCGCCCGCCATGCGGGCGCGGCGCTTGTCGTTCCAGCCTTCCAGGTTGACCTGGCGCGCGCGGGCGACGGCCAGCGCGCCGTCGGGCACGTCCTTTGTGACCGTCGTGCCGGCGGCGGTAAAGACGCGGTCGCCGAGCTTGACCGGCGAGACCAGGTTGGTGTTGCAGCCGAGGAAGCAGTCGTCGCCGATGTAGGTGTGGTATTTGTGATAGCCGTCATAGTTGACGACGACCGTGCCGCAGCCGAAGTTGACGCGCTCGCCCACGGTGGCGTCGCCGATGTAGGTCAGGTGGGAGACCTTGGTGCCGTTGCCGATCTCGGCCTTCTTGAGCTCGACAAAGTCGCCGATGCGGGTCTTGTCGCCCACGGCGCAGCCCGGGCGGATGTAGGCGAAGGGGCCGACGGTGGCGTCCGCGCCGACCGAGCTCTCGTAGATCTGGGAGGAGTTGACCTGGGTGCGGTCGCCGACCGTGGCCTTTTCCAGCAGGCTGTTCGGGCCGATGGTGCAGCCGGCGCCGATGGTGCAGCCGGCGCGGATGATGGTGCCGGGCAGGATGACCGTGCCGGCGCCGATGCGGGCGTCGGGCGCGATGTAGACGCTGTCGGGCGCGAAGATCTGCACGCCGGCCGCGATGTGCCGCATGTTGATGCGGGCGCACAGGCGCTTTTGCGCCTCAAAGGCGGTCATGCCGTCCACGACCGGGACGACCGGCTCGGACAGGACGGCCTCGACCGTCTTGCCTGCCGCCATCGCCTGGCCCACGGCCGTGATGAGGTCGCCCTCGGGCAGGGCGGGGAGGGCCTCGCGCCGCGCGCACACGACCGGGATGGTGTCGGGCGCAAGGCGGGTGATGCGGTCATCCGCGTCGCGCGGCGGCATGTGGGTGGCGAACACCGTGAAATCCGCGCCGATCGCCAGGTGGCTCTCGGCCAGACGCTGATACTCTGCTGCGGTCAGCTCGGGGCAGGGCGCGCCGATGAGGAGGACGTTGTCCCCCGCGGTCTCGACGACGCCTTCCGAAAAGCCCGCTTCTGCCAGCGCCTGCCGGACCCACGCGCCCGCGCTCTGGAACAGCACGGGGGTCTCATAGGTCTTCTGCGCGCCGCGCAGGATCGTCGTAATTTGGCTCATGAAATTAGTCCTTTCAATTTCCGTGTTCGGGTGCCCTTTTTGCACCCATACCAATACAAATACAATTATACTATAACACGCGACGGATTTCACTGTCAATTTGAGAAAATTTGCAGGCGAATTTCTGGGTTTTCTCCCTCCTTTGGACAAAAGGACGGGGCGGCGGCCCTTGCGCGCCGGGGCAAAACACGGTATAATAGTACCGCCATCAGGCCGCCCGGACCCGGGCGGTCCTTTTTTCGGCGGGCGGCAAGCGCGCCGGGCCGGAGAGGCGATGGCCTTTTTTGGACGATTTTTATGATTGGAGGTTTCCATGAGCCTTGCATCCCTTTTGATGCCCGAGGGCGAGTTCCGCGTCGTCCGCTGCGACGTTGTGGACAAGCTCATCCAGTGCGGCGACGGCGACGCCGCGCTGCTCTATCTCTATGTCATCCGCCAGGGCAGGGCGTTTGACGAGCAGACGGCCAAGCGCGACCTGCGCCTGTCCGACGAGCGGTTTACGCGCGCGTCCTTCACGCTGACCGGCCTTGTCGTCGAGCAGCAGCCGGCCGCCCCGGCCCGGCCGGAGCACGCGCCGCGCTACACGGCCGCCGAGCTGCGCCGCGCCCGGCAGCAGGACCACCGTTTTCAGGCCGTGTGCGACGCGGCCGAGAACGTGCTGGGCCACGCGCTGACCGACGCGCTTTTGCGCACGCTCTACACGGTCTATGACCATATCGCCCTGCCCGCCGAGGTCATCATCGAGCTTTTGAGCTACCTCGGCCGCGACCGGGGCACGTTCAAGGGCCGCGACATCGAGCGCGAGGCGTGCATCTGGGCGGACAAGGGCATCCTGACGACGGCCGACGCCCAGCGATACCTGGCCGTGGCCGAGGCCGAGCGCCCCCTGCGCGATGCGCTGTTCCAGGCGCTGGGCGTCGTCGGCCGCAGCCCGACCGCCGCCGAGCGCTCGCTTGTGGCGCTGTGCCTGGAGAAAGGCTTTGCGCCGGACGCGCTGGAGCTGGCCATGGCGCGCATGAAGCGCGGTATCGGCACGTTCTCGGCCAGCTACCTGCGCAAGATGCTGGCCTCGTGGGACCAGAAGGGCGTGCACACCGTGGCCGAGATCACCGCGCTGGAGCCCGAGTCCGCCCGCCGCCAGGAGGCGGCCGCCCCGGTCAGCCGGCCGCCCTTCGGCGCGGCCCCGGCGCAAGCCCCGCGGGAGGAGCAGCTGGCCGACTGGGAAAAGGAATGGCTGGCCGAGGTCCAGCGCCGCAAGGCAAAACAGGGAGGATAAGCCATGCGATATGACAAAGAGATCCTGTCGGGCGTCCTGCGCGAGATGGAGCGCGAGCGCACCGAGAAAGCCGAGCTGTATGCGGCCCGCCGCGAGCAGGTCTACGCCGCCGCGCCGCGCGTGCGCGAGATCGACCGCCGCCTGTCGGGCACGGCCGCGGCCGTGCTGCGCGCCGCGCTGGAGTCCGGCGCCGACCCGGCCGCCGCTGTCGAGCGCCTGCGCGACCAGAACCTGGCCCTGCAGCAGGAGCGCCGCGCGCTGCTCGTGCAGCACGGCTTCGCCCCGGACTACCTGGACGAGCGTCCGGCCTGCGCGGCCTGCGGCGACAGCGGGTATGTCGGCGCCGAGCCGTGCGACTGCCTCAAAAAGCGCTATGCCGCGCGCCTGACGCGCGAACTGTCCACCATCCTGCCCATCGGCGACCAGAACTTTGAGGCCTTCCGCCTGGATTACTACTCGGACGTGCCCGACAGCCGCCTGGGCATGTCGGCGCGCGAGAACATGGAGTACAACCTGTCGGTCTGCCGCGCCTATGCCGATACGTTCTCGCCCCAGGCCAAGAACCTGCTCCTGTACGGCTCGACCGGCCTTGGCAAGACTTTCCTGTCCTCGTGCATCGCGGGCGTGGTGTCCCGCAAGGGGTATTCGGTGGCCTACGACACGGCCATCCGCATCTTCGGCAGCTATGAGAGCGTCAAGTTCACCGCGCCCGACGCGGCCGAGGCCGCGCGCCGCGTGCGCAAGTATGAGCAGAGCGACCTGCTGATCGTGGACGACCTGGGCACCGAGATGGCCACGAGCTTTACGGTGTCGGCCTTCTACGGCCTGCTGGCCGGCCGCCTCATGCGCCGCGGCCCCATGATCGTCAGCACCAACCTGCTGCCGGCCGAGTTTGAGCCGCGCTATTCGCCGGCCATCGCCTCGCGCCTGACCGGCGAGTTCGAGCAGCTGCGCTTTTTCGGCGACGACATCCGGGCCAAAAAACGGCGCGGCCTGCTGTAAGGCGCGCCCTTGGAAAAAAACCGTTCACAATTTGGGGCAAAGGGATACAAAAGGTTCACAGGCCGTTCAAACTTTATTCACATATCGCCTGCCATCCTGGGGTATACTAAGTACATCAGCAAGGGACGCCGCAAACCCTTCCTGATAGAAAAAATGCCATCATTCTTTCAAATGTTTCTTTACCCCCCTATTTTACCCCCCCCTTATTTTGTGAGACAACCAGCAAGGGCCCGCTCGAGAGAGCGGGCTTTTGCCGCATAAAAAGGCCGCCCGCCCCGCGCGGGATGGCGTGCGGGGCAGCGTCCCCTGAAATTTGTAAATCGGTCAAAGATTTTTGTCAATGAATCATTGATTTTGCAGGCAAGATGCCATATCATAGTAGTATCTTAGTATGGAACAAGAAATACCAAACGCATGAAATGGAAATGCAAATGAATAAAATGAAAAAGGCAGGACGATACGCATGGATATCCAAGCAGAACTGAAGCACATGTCAGACGAAATCTTCCACGAGGAGCTGTCGAAGAAGATGCTGGACGCATCCCTCCAGGAGATGGAGGAGGACGATTTCCTCATCCCGGAGGACGAGTACAACGAGGGGGTCGCGGAGCTGACCAAGATCTTCCGCGACGACCAGCGGGCCAAGTTCGACCAGATGGAAGAACTATGCAAGCAGAACATCATGTACCTGATTAAGTTTGCCTTTGGGCGGGGCCTGTACACGGCGCTCGAGCAGTACTTTGTCGAACAGTCCCAGGAGGAGCCCTTCCGCAAACTGGTCGAAGAACAGATCCTCCAGTACCCCGAAATGACGCAGTACTCCGAATACTTTGACCGGCGCGAGCAGATCCACGGGCTGTACCGGCAGCTGAAAGCCGAGCTGAACGACGAGATGAAGGAGCACCTGATCTCGGTCGATGTCGGCTGGGAGAACCGCGAGTACGGCGTGCTCCGCCACAGCTTCTACCTCGGCTATCGCGCGGGGCTGGCGCTGCTCGAGAGCGTCACGCCGGAAGGCGAGAACATCCAGCAGGACATGGATGACAAGGCGCTGCGCACCGAGAAGGAACTGTGCATCAACCGGGGCCACGAGGGCCTGCCGGTGATCGACAAGTAATCGCGTCCCGGGCGCCTGGATAGGACGGGCGTCAGAGGACGGCCAACAAAAAAGATCCGCTGCACCGCAGCCGAGCAATCGGCCGCGCACAGCGGAATTTTTTTGCCTATTTTTGGGCACCGTCCGCCCGGGCGCGCCTGAGCAGGAGCACGCCGCATAGGGTGACGGCGGCCTCGGCCGCCGGGAAGGCCAGCCAGACGCCGGTCAGGCCGAACAGGGCGGACAGCAGGAAGGCCGCCGGCACGATGAGCACCAGCCCGCGCAGGAGCGAGATGCAGTGGGCGGGCAGCGCGCGGTCGGTCGAGGTGAAGAAGAAGGACAGCACGATGTTGCAGCCGGCGAACGGGATGCCGAGAAAGTACAGCCGCAGGCCGCCCTCGGCGATGGCCTGGAGCGCGGCGTCCCCGGCGCCGTTGAACGCGCCGACGAGCGGGGTGCAGAAGAGGATCAGGACGCCATAGATGGCGGCGGCCAGCACGAGCACCGTGCGCACGGCGTAGCGCAGGAAGCGGCCGGCCTCGGCGTGCGCGCCCGTGCCGTAGGCGCGGCTCAGGAGCGGCTGGGTGCCCTGGGCCACGCCGGTGAAGATGGCGATGACCACGAGCGACAGGTTGGCGATCACGCCGTAGGCGGCGACGCCCGTGTTGCCGCACAGGCCCAGGATGATGCTGTTCAGCACGATCATGACAATGCCCGAGGAGAACTCGGTCACGAGCGAGGGCAGGCCGAGCGACAGGACCGAGCCCACGACCGGCAGGCGGAAGGCCCGGCGGCGCAGGGCGAAGCCCGCCCGGCGGCGGTGCAGTGACAGGATGGCAAGGCTGATGCAGGGCGCAAGGCCGGTGGCAAAGACCGCGCCGAAGATGCCCATCTGGCAGGGGAAGATGAACACGTAGTCGAGCACGACGTTGGACAGGCTGCCGCCCAGCATGGCCAGCATGGCCAGGCGCGGGCTGCCGTCGTTGCGCACGAAGCAGATGGTGATGTCGTTGAGCAGGAAGGCCGGGGAGAAGAGCAGGATGACGCCGAGATAGGTGCGCGTCATGTCAAAGACCTGGGCGTTCGCGCCCAGCAGCGCGGCGAGCGGTCCGGCGAAAAACAGCCCGGCCAGCGCAAAGCACACAGCCAGGACGGCGCCCGGCCAGATGGCGCAGGCCAGGGCGGTGTCCGCGCCCGGCTGATCGCCCTGGCTGCGGCGGATGGCGTAGCGCGTCGCGCCGCCCATGCCCAGCATCAGGCCCGAGCCGTGCACAAAGCTGTAGACCGGCACGGCCAGGTTGAGCGCGGTCAGCCCGTCCGCGCCCAGGCCGCGCGCGACGAAGAAGGTGTCGGCCAGGATGTAGCAGGACAGCCCGATCATGCCGAGCACATTGAGGGAAGCGTACCGGGCGAAGGCCCGGAGAGCCGGTTGCATGATAGAAAAGACCTCCTTACGAACAAAAAAACGCCGATTCCCCGGCCTTTTGAAGGGCAACTGGGGGATCGGCGTTTTGCGCCGCCGGGCGGCGGCGCGATTTTGGAATATGGGATTGATTTCAAGATAACACAAAGGTGGGATAAAGTCAAGGGATTTTCCGAAAAAAATGGGGCGCGGCAAAAAATGGGACGCGGCCGGATGCGGCCGCGCCCCAGAACGCGCGGTGTGTCTGAGATTTGGGGATTTGGGCGGGACGGTGGTCAGCGGATGGAGATGACCTGGTCGCGCGCCGGGCCGACGCCCAGCATGGTGATCGGGCAGCCGCAGATCTTTTCCAGCGCCGCGATGTAGTCCTTGACCGACTGGGGCAGCTCGTCGAAGGTGCGGCAGCCGGTGATGTCCTCGGTGAAGCCGTCGAACTCCTCGTAGATGGGCGTGCAGTGCTCGAGGTCGGCGAAGTTGGCCGGGAACTCGGTGATGCGCTCGCCGCCGAGGTCGTAGGCCACGCAGACCTTGAGCTTGGGCAGGCCGCGCAGCGGGTCAATCTTGTTGATGACCATCTCGGTCAGGCCGTTGACGCGCACGGCGTAGCGCGCGATGACCGCGTCGAACCAGCCGGTGCGGCGCGGGCGGCCGGTGACCGTGCCGAACTCGCCGCCGGCCGAGCGGATGTAGTCGCCGGTCTCGTCGAACAGCTCGGTCGGGAAGGGGCCCTTGCCGACGCGGGTGGTGTAGCTCTTGAAGATGCCCATGATGTCGGTGATGGCCGAGGGGCCGACGCCCGAGCCGATGCAGCAGCCGCCGGCGATCGGGTGGGAGGAGGTGACATAGGGATAGGTGCCCATGTCGAGGTCGAGCAGGGTGCCCTGCGCGCCCTCAAAGAGCACGAACTTGCCCGCCTTGACCGCCTCATAGGTCAGGATGGAGGTGTCGCGGACGTGGTCGCGCAGGCGCTTGGCATAGCCGCGGTACTCCTCGAGGACGGCCTCGATGTCGATGGGCTCGCCGCCGTAGACGCCGGTGATGACCTTGTTCTTGCGCGCGCAGGCGGCGCGCATGACGTTTTCAAAGCGGTTGGGGTCGACGAAGTCGTGCATGCGCACGCCGATGCGCTCGGCCTTGTCCATGTAGGTCGGGCCGATGCCCTTCTTGGTGGTGCCGATGTCGTCGCCGCCGCGCGCCTTTTCGGAGAGCGCGTCGAGCTCGAGGTGCCACGGCAGGATGCAGTGGCAGCGGGCGTCGATGAACAGCTTGTCGGCCTTGACGCCCTTTGCGGCCAGGCCGTCGATCTCGCGCAGGACGTTGCGCGGGTCCACGACGACGCCGGGGCCGATGATGTTGATGCAGTTCGGGTAGAGGATACCCGAGGGGATGAGCTGCAGCTTGTACTTTTCGCCGTCCACGACGACCGTATGGCCGGCGTTGTTGCCGCCCTGGCTGCGCACCACGAGGTCGGCGTGCGCCGCGAAAATGTCGATGAATTTGCCCTTGCCTTCGTCGCCCCACTGGGCGCCCAGGATTACTTTGCCAGGCATAGTCTGATAAGCCCCTTTCACAAATTGAGAGATGATAAAAATGGGGAAGGCCCATTTTTTGAAATCACGGGTTTCTAGGATGCCGCGGCCGGGAAAGGCCCGACATACGCACTATATTATACCGCAAAGTGCGCATCAGCACAATAGGCAAGGGCATTTTTTTCACCCGCCGGCCGCCGGCGGGCACGCCCTTGTAAGGCGGCGCCCGCTTATGGTATAATGATACGGTACAAAAATTTTACCGGAATTTTTCAGGAGGTTCCATCCGCTTATGATTCATTATCTGGACAACGCGGCGACCTCGCGTGTCCTGCCCGAGGCCGCCGAGGCCGCCGTGCGCGTCATGTGCGAGGACTTTGGCAACCCGTCGTCCCTGCACAAGATGGGCATCGACGCCGCCCGCATCCTGGAGGACAGCCGCGCGGCGGTCGCCCAGGCCCTCTCGGCCCAGCCCGCCGAGGTCTACTTCACCTCGGGCGGCACCGAGAGCATCAACACCGCCCTGTTCGGCGCGGCGCGCAAAAACCGCCACGCCGGCCGCCACATCGTCACCACCGCCATCGAGCACGCGGCCACCCGCAACGCCTGCCGCAGGCTGGAGGGCGAGGGCTTTGCGGTCACTTACGTCCGGCCGGACGCAGACGGCCACATCCTGGCCGAAGAGATGGAAAACGCCATGCGGGAGGATACCATTCTGGTGTCCTGCATGCTGGTCAACAACGAGGTGGGCACGGTGCTGCCGGTCGCCGAGATCGGGCGCGCCTTAAAGCGCAAAAACCCGTCGGCCCTGTTCCACGTGGACGCCGTGCAGGGCCTGTTCCGCCTGCCCATCACGCCCAAAAAGTGGAACTGCGACCTTTTAAGCGTCAGCGGCCACAAGATCGGCGCGCCCAAGGGCATCGGCGCCCTGTACATGAAGCGGGACACCCGCCTGGCCCCCTATATCGTCGGCGGCGGGCAGGAGCGCGGCTTCCGCTCGGGCACCGAGCCCATGCCGCAGATTGCGGCCTTCGCCGCGGCCTGCCGGGTGCGCGCGGCGCGCATGGATGAGGACGTGGCCCATGTGCAGCGCCTCAAGGACTACCTGGCGGAGCAGGTGGAGCGCCGCCTGCCCTTCGCCCAGTGGAACGGCAGGGGGGACGTGCCACACGTGGTCAACCTGTCGCTGCCCGGCTGCAAGAGCGAGGTCATGCTGCGCGTGCTCGAGTCGCGGGACGTGTTTGTCTCGGCCGGCTCGGCCTGCTCCAAGGGCAAGGAGAGCGCGGTCCTGCGCGCCATGGGCCTGGACAAAAAGCGCATCGACAGCGCGCTGCGCGTCTCGTTCGCGCCGTTTAACACCCAAGAGGATGTGGA
>DWWZ01000132.1 GCA_019119435.1 Candidatus Butyricicoccus avicola | reverse complement strand
CATTTTATATTATACAGGAGCAGTAAGATTTACTAAAGAGCGAGAAAACTCTCTATAGGTTATGAGTTAGCTTTAATTCCAGGATGCATCCTCAGTATCCTTGATATCATCATAGACATCATTTGTAGCCGGCACAGTGTCACCCTGGTCGTAATAGTCATTACATCCGCAGGGCAGATGGTTACACATGCAGGTGTAGTACGCCGCGAGAGCAAACTCTTTGGACTCGAACTTCTTATGCAACTTTTTCATGGTAAACTCTCCTTTCGCTATGTGTACAAATGGGTTATTCATGGATCACCGCTCCTGAATAATAACGCGGAAAACGCTCAATTAGCTGGAATCCAGGGTTATCCTTTCCGTGAGCGGTGCGGCATGGCGGCCCGCCGCGCATGCCCGTTTGGTTACTCTCATCATATCTCACCTGCTACACTGTTTCAAGGTTTTCTTGCAAGTTCTCGACCACTTTTTTATAAACGTGACTGTGCTCCTGCAATGGCAGCGCAATGCGGCTGTCCGCGGGGATGGCCGCGCTGTGCGCCGCAATGTAGGCGTCCGACAGGAACAGGAACTGCATGGACTCGGTGTCCGGGTCAAACGTCGCCACTTGGCGCGCCATGTAGAACGCCCCGACCGGCACGGAGAACCGCTCACGGCACAGCTTGGTCAGCATGTCCAGGAAGCCCAGCGGGCCGTCGATGTGATACACCGTGAGCACGCCCTCGTCGATGCGCAGGGCCGACGAGACCACCAGAGGGAGCTCCAAAAAGAAGTTGGTATCCCGGCCGGAAAGCGGCATCACGCCGCCGGGCACGCCGATCAGCAGCACGTCCGGATCCTGCTCCCGGCACAGCGCATCCACGTATCGGTTGAGCCCGATCACCTTCTCCGGGAAGGCGACCGTCGCGTCAAACAGGAAGTCGGGCAGCAGCTCCATGCCGGCATAGACGCCAAGGGGGTTAGAGCACAGGGCCGTGCACCGATAACCCAGGCCATCCAGATAGCGCTTGAGCTCCAGCTGGCACTCAAACTTTCCGCAGTTTTCGCCCAGCCCGGCCACGGCGATGACCGGCGTGCTGATGCTGCGCAGCTCCAGCCTCGCGCCGGCGCGCGCCAGCGGGGCCGCATTCTGGATCGGATGAACCCTGGCGCGGTCGTGCTCCTCCGGCAGCTCGTCAATCAGCCCGCGACCGGCGTGCACGGCGATGCCGCGCCGCGCGGCGCAGTCTATGCAGGCGCCGTATTTCTGCCAATCCGGGACGGAAAAGGGCGGGCGCAGCAGCACCAGGCAGTCGGCCCGCTGCAGCCCCTCCTCCACGGAGGTGGTACAGGGAATACCGGTCTCGCGCGCAAAGGCCTGCATGCGGGCGGCGTCCTGTTTGAACGAAATGACGCTGACAATTTCATGCTCCGTCAGCAGGGAGCGGTTGCGCGCCAGGGTCTGCACCTCCGGCATGAAGGGAAAAAGCGACAGTCTCATAAAACGATCTCCTTCTCATTGGGGCGGTAGCCAAATTCATGCAGCACGCAGGCCTCATACAGGTCCGCCGCGGCGCTCAGCTGCGCCTTCTTGCAGGCCCGCAGCTTGTCCGCCTTGTCAAACTGCGCCTGCCCGTCTTTGCACTCAATCTGCGCCGCGCAGATCTTGCAGAACGAGAGCGCCCAGCAGTCCTTGCACTCCTCCGCGCTCAGGGCACCGACGTTCAGCACGGCCTCCATGTTCTTTTGGTCGAACCCGGCGTCCAGCGAGCCGATCTGTCCGCAGTCCGAGCTCTCGGTGATCTTCTCACAGGGGTAAAAGCGCCCGTCCGTCATGACGAACAGTTTTTTGACGCCGGGGATGCACGGGCCGCCCGGGCAGGTGCACGCCGGGAGGACATTATGCCGCTGGAGCGCGCGATAGGTCTCCTCGGTGTTCTGCTGCGATTTGATGACCAGCTCGCTGACATATTGGCGGTCAATCTTGCCCAAGAGATAGAAGAGATACTTCAAGTATTCGTACCGTCTGACCAGGTGGAAGCTCTCCTTGTAATCTACCTGCTCTTTCAGGCCGGTGTCGGCCAGTGGGCTCATGGTGATATACTTGTCGGAGAGCACCTCGTCGGATTTGAAGTATTCCAGCATGTCGTTGAGCTCGGCTTTGGGACTGATGACCGTGGAAATGCGAATCTTTTTGGCGTAATCGGGATACAGCTCCTTGGCGCGCCGCAGGTTGCGCATGACGACGTCAAACGAGCCCTGGCCGTTCGGAAAGACGCGGCAGGCGTCGTGCTCCTTTTTGGAGCCATCCAGGCTGAGCAGGAGCTGGAACTCGTTTTCCGCGAAGAACTTGATCTTTTCATCGGTCAGCAGGGTGCCGTTTGTAGTCAGGCCAAACGTGACCTGCTTGCCCTCGACCTGGCTGCGGACATAGGCAACACACTGCTGGATGAGGTCAAATTCCAAGAGCGGTTCGCCGCCGTAAAATCCCATATGCAGCCGGTCGGATTCGGCCGTGCGCGCGACGAAAAAGTCAATGGCCCTCTTGGCCGTCTCAAAATCCATGCGCTCGGAATTGTGCTGCCGGTTGTAATATAGGCCGGAATAGGCACAGTAGGAGCAGCGCAGATTGCACTGCTGCGTCACCTGCAAGATGAGGTAATTGAGACGGTTTTCGCAGTAATGCGGTAGGATGTCTGTCGCCGGATGCCGAATGATCGACACCTCGTTCGGCCTCAGCAGGCCCTTTTGCCGGTAGTGCTGGACTACGGGCGACCGCTCTGCATCCGCGTCGTCCTGGAGCCGCTTGAACTCCTGGTACTCGTCAGCCGAAACAGAAAAAATTGTGTTGACACTGCGGTCGTAGATGTAATATCCGCCCGGCGTCCGCAGGGGTTGATAAACGATGGCCTTCATGGTTTGTCCTCCCATCCTAATAGTAATCCAAATAACAGCGAACCTGATCCCACACAGAGCGGATTTCCGGATATGTATCCCT
>DWWZ01000131.1 GCA_019119435.1 Candidatus Butyricicoccus avicola | reverse complement strand
AGCGCATCAAAGACCGATCTTTTCATGTAGACCTCGCCGCGCACGATGAGGTGCGGCGGGGCGCCCGCCGGCAGGACCTTGGGGATGTCCTCGACCGTGCGCAGGTTTTCGGTCACGTCCTCGCCGACCTGGCCGTCGCCGCGGGTTGCGCCGCGCACGAACACGCCGTCCACATACTCGAGCGCGACCGAGAGGCCGTCGATCTTGTACTCGACGACGTAAGCCGCATCCTGCACGGCTCCGGTGACGCGCGCATAGAACTCGGCAAGCTCGTCAAAGGAAAATACATCCTGCAAGCTCTCGAGCGGATAGGCGTGCGTGACCTTGGAAAACTTTTCGGAAGCCGTGCCGCCGACCCGATGGGTCGGGGAGTCCGGGTCATCCAGCGCCGGATAGGCGGCCTCGAGCGCGCGCAGCTTGCGCTGGAGCATATCGTAATCATAGTCCGAGATCTCGGGCGCATCCTCGTCATAGTATTTTTTATTGTGGTACCTGAGCTGCTCGCGCAGCGACAGGATTTCCTGCTGAGCGTCCATACCGGCCTCCTTCCTGCTGCCCTTGTCGCGCAGCGCGCAAAAAGGACCAGCATACTGTAGTATTATACCAAACTTTTCCCGATTCCGAAAGACCGAATTTCGTGTTTGCCCTATTTATCGCGTATAATCGTTGATTTTTCCGAGTAAGCTCTGCTCGGTGTCGTCGATATAGGTGTACTGTTCGGGCACGTGGCCGACGATGACCGTGTCGGTCACGACCAATTGGTTTTGGACCGTGGTGTCCACGCTGCCGAGGCCGGTCAGGATGCCGATCTCGGCCGTGACCTCCAGGATGACCTGGTGGCGGGTCTGGTTGATGCCCGCGTCGGTGAAGGCGCTGATAAAGTCGGCCTGCACATAGCCCAGGCCGGACACCCCCACCCGGAACGCCGGCCCCATGCCGCCGAACAGGTCGGGCGCGACGAGCGAGCCGAGCGAGATCTCCATCTGCCCATGTTCGAGCGCGTCGAGCGCCTGATAGACCGCCTGTGACACCTGTGCCTTGAGATGGTTTGCCAGGATGCCGTCGGTCTTGAGGGCGGTCACGGCCTGGTTTTGGTCGCGCTCGAGCTGCACCAGGTTTTCATATTCTGCCCGGTTCTGGTATACGGTATCCGTCAGCACATCGTAGAGCGCGAAGGACGCCTCGTGTACGACATAATTCTGCGCATGTTCAAGCAGCAGCGGCCGGATGGCGTGCAGCACCAGCGCATACAGCACGGCCAGCGCCAACGGGATGAGGGCGAGCAGGCGCACGCCGCGGCGGCCCCGCCGAAATCTTCTTCGCATGCGCGCATCCCTCCCCTGGCTCCATCGTATGCCCGCCAGGCGGCCGTTATGTATCGGCCTACAGGGCAAAAAAACGGAGGGCATGCGCATGCCCTCCGCAAAAAATTCAGTTGACAGGATCTTAGTCCTCGCGTGCATCCTCCAGCAGGGCACGGATGGACAGGGAAACCTTCTTCTTCTCCTCGTTGATGTCGATGATCTTCGCCTCGACCTCCTGGCCGATGGTCAGGACCTCGTCCGCCTTGGCAATGCGATGGTCCGCGATCTGGGAGATGTGGATCAGGCCGTCCACGCCCGGAACGATCTCAGCAAATGCGCCGAAGGGCATGAACTTGAGGATCTTGACGGTCGCGGTGTCGCCGACCTGGAAGTTGGTGGTGAAGATGTTCCACGGGTTGTCCTCCGGACGCTTGTAGCCCAGGGAGATCTTCTTGTTCTCGCGGTCGAGCGCGATGACATAGACGTTGACATGGTCACCGATGTTGACGACCTCGGACGGATGCTTGATGCGGCCCCAGGACAGCTCGGAGATGTGGATCATGCCGTCCACGCCGCCGATGTCAACAAATGCGCCGTAGGAGGTCAGGCTCTTGACCGTGCCCTCGTACTCTGCGCCGACCTCGATGGTCTCCCAAACCTTCTCGGCAGCCGCCTTGCGGGCCTCCTGCTGCACCTGACGGATGGAGCCGACAACGCGCTTGCGCTGGCGGTTGATCTCGGTGATGTAGAACGTCTGCTTGGTCTTGACCAGCTGGCTCATGGACTGATCCTTGGGCACGCCGGTCTGGGAAGCCGGGATAAAGACGCGCACGCCGTGTGCGGTTGCGACAACGCCGCCGCGGTTCTCCTCGACGATCAGGCCCTCAACCGGGGTGTGCTCTTCCTTGGCTGCCTCGATGGTCTCCCAGCCCTTGAGCTGGTCAACGCGCTTCTTGGACAGGGCAACGGTGCCCTCGAGATCGTTTACGCGGACAACGACCGCCTCGATCTCGTCGCCGGGCTTGATGTGCTCCTCGACCTTGTAGGCCGGGTCGTCGGACAGCTCGGATACCGGGATATATGCGGTGTGCTTGACGCCCAGGTCAACCTGCACCTCGGTCGGGGACACAGCGATGACCGTGCCGGTGACTTTATCTCCATTATTTAAAGTTTTGAAGGACTCCTCCAGCATTGCTGCGAAATCCTCATTGGTTTCGATTTTCGTTTCTGCGCTCATCATGTTACTGACCTCCTTAATTATCCATGCCGGAGTAGACGCGCCTGCGGTGATGCCCACTGTTAGGCCACGAAGTGCCTCGATATCCGACGTCCCGAGTTCTGTCGCGTCCTCGATGTAGAGGACGTGTGGGCACAGAGACGCACTGATCTCATACAGGCGCTTGGTGTTCGAGCTTTTTTTATCCCCGATCACAACCATACAGTCCGATCTTCCGGCAAGCGAACGAGCCTCTGTCTGACGCTCATCCGTAGCATTACATATTGTATCAAATATTTTGCAGTTTGTATACCTTTTTTTTAGAATCTTCACAGAAATATTCCAACTTGCCCGATTCAGCGTGGTCTGGCCGACGACGCTGACAGGGGTTTCGGGCGGCAGGGCCAGCCGCCCAATCGCCTCCAAAAGCTGCTCTGAAGTCTCATAAACCGCCGCATTTTGACACCATCCGGCAATTCCAAGCACTTCCGGGTGATTTTTGCTGCCCAAAATGATGATCCGGCGGCCCGCCTCGGACTCCTGCTGGACAATCTTGTGGATTTTTGCCACAAACGGGCAGGTCGCGTCGTAGACCGTGCAGCCCTTGGCCGCAAGCGCCTCATAAACCGCGCGCGTCACGCCGTGCGCGCGGATGAGGACAGGCGCCCCGTCCGGGATGTCTGCGACGCTGTGCGCCGTGCGCACGCCCAGCTTTTCCAGCCGGCGGATCTCATGGCTGTTGTGAATGATCTCGCCGAGCGAGTAGATGGGCTGCCCCTTGGCGGCCTCCCGCTCGGCCAGGTCCACCGCCCGGCGCACGCCGAAGCAGAACCCGGCCGACTG
>DWWZ01000130.1 GCA_019119435.1 Candidatus Butyricicoccus avicola | reverse complement strand
CCGAACTCGGGTGAATCGAATACATCGATGCGCTGGAACTCGCTCTGCCCAGAGTAAAGCTGCCGGTCAACACGGATGGACAGCTTGACATTTTTGGTGTGATGTTCGGAAAACCAGAGATCCATTGGAATCAATACCTCCCTTTGAGTACGTTCAGGCGTGTGATGTCCGCGTCCTCAGGGCCGGTCATGGAGCAGCCCTTCTCCTTGGCGTAGACAATATAGTCCAGGATTTCCCGGGTGATGCGCTCACCCGGCGCGAGGATCGGGATACCTGGCGGATAGCACATGACAAATTCCGAGCACACACGGCCTTCGGTCTCCAAAAGCGGCAGGGATTCATGCTCCGCATAGAAGGCATCCTGCGGGGAGACAGCGACATCGGGTTCGATGTATTCCTGTTTCATCAAGCCAGCTTCTGAGCCGCCAAAGCGGCGTCGCACTTCGGACAGCGCGCTGACCAGGCGCTCGATTTCACGCGGCCGGTCGCCGATGGATAGATAGGCCAAGATGTTGCCGAGGTCGCCAAATTCGATTTGAATATCATATTCATCGCGCAGCAGGTCGTAGACTTCGATACCGGCCAGGCCAACCCGCAGTGTGTTGACCGACAGCTTGGTGGTGTCAAAGTCGTAGATACTGTCGCCGTTGCACAGCTCGCGCGAGAAAGCATAGTAGCCGCCGATGGCGTTGATCTCGTGGCGTGCATACTCTGCCAGCTCGCTGACGCGCGCAAAGGCTTCCTTGCCGCGCAGGGCCAGATTGCGGCGCGAGATATCCAGGCTGGACAGGAGCAGGTAGGAGCCGCTCGTTGTCTGAGTTAAGTTAATGATCTGACGCACATGGCCCTCGCTCATGGCGGGACCGCACAAAAGCAGGGAGGACTGGGTCAGGCTGCCGCCCGACTTGTGCATCGATACGGCGGCCATGTCGGCGCCGGCGGCCATGGCCGACACCGGCAGGTTTTCGCCAAAATAGAAGTGTGTGCCGTGCGCCTCGTCGGCCAGGCACAGCATGCCGTGTGCGTGCGCAAGCTGGACAATGCGGCGCAGGTCGGAACAGATGCCGTAATAGGTCGGGTTGTTGACCAAGATCGCCTTGGCGTCTGGATTTTCTCGGATGGCCCGCTCGACGTCGGACACACTCATGCCGAGCGGGATGCCCAGGCGGTCATCACAAGCCGGGTCGATGTAGACCGGAATCGCGCCGCACAGCACCATGGCGCCCATGACGCTGCGGTGCACGTTGCGCGGCAAGATGATTTTTTCGCCGCGTTTGGCCACAGACAGGACCATGCTCTGCACAGCCGAAGTCGTGCCGCCGACCATGAGAAAGGCATGGGCTGCGCCGAATGCCTCGGCGGCCAGTTCCTCGGCCTCGCGGATGACCGATACCGGGTGGCATAGGTTGTCAAGCGGCTTCATGGAGTTGACGTCCAATTTGACGCACTGTTCGCCAAGCAGGGCGGTCAGCTCCGGATTGCCCCGGCCGCGCTTGTGGCCGGGCACATCGAACGGGACGACACGCATCTTCTGGAAGGATTGGAGTGCCTCATAGATGGGCGCGCGCTCCTGGGAATGGGATTTCATTGGGACGCACCTCGGTTCAGTTAGTAAATGTTGCGGCCGCTGAAAATTTCAATCATTTCGCGGCGGATATTGTTCATGATCTCGAGCCGTGTCATGGGCGGCAGCTCATAAACGTCGGTTTTGAAGAGATAGTTTTGCAGGTCGATTTCCTTGAGCATCATCTTGGTATGGAACAGGTTGGCGCTGTAAACGTTCAGGTCCACTGCGTCATAGCGGCGCAGCGTGATCGGGTCAATATAATCCTGGATGGAGGTGACCGGATGGTCGATAAACAGCTTTTGGCCGTTCATGTCGCGGGTAAAGCCGCGCACGCGGTAGTCCATCGTGATGATGTCCGAATCGAACGAGCCGATGAGGTAGTCCAGCGTGGAGAGCGGCGTGATTTCGCCGCAGGTCGCCACGTCGATGTCCACGCGGAAGGTGGCCAGGCAGGTCTCGGGATGGTATTCGGGATAGGTGTGCACGGTGACATGGCTTTTATCCAGGTGGGCAAGCTGTGTCTGTCCGGGAACCGGGCGCTCGGCGATCAGGATGGTGACCGATGCGCCTTGCGGCTCATAGTCCTGCTTGGCGATGTTGAGAACCGTCGCGCCAATCATGTCGGTCAGCGTCGTCAGGATAGAGGTCAGACGCTCGGAATTATACTGCTCATCGATATATGCAATATAATCCTGCTGCTCGCGCTCGGTTTTTGCGTAGCAGACGTCATAAATGTTGAAGCTCAGGGACTTCGTGAGGTTGTTGAATCCGTAAAGTTTTAATTTTTCCGCCATACCGCAGGCGCTCCTTCTCACTCGTAAAAAATAAAAAAACAAGCAGTGCGCGGAAAACACACTGCTTGTAAAAAATCATATGGGAAAAGGGCGAATTTAGATTCCGCGCATGCGGAAGGAAAGCCCCAGGCTCCATGTGATATCAGGTTCTGTATAGAGTCTTATAGCAAATACTTACTGTTACTACTCTTATTGACCGTTTTACAAGTTGCGTATGCGTACCGCACACCGGTTATAAAGTAACCAACTTATAAAATTGAGCTTTTAACTCAATCAATAATAGCGGCCTGCGCCGCCCATCGGCAGTTGACCCGGCTGTCCGTATGGCCTCGCCCTGGAAAAGCCCAGGTGGTCAGA
>DWWZ01000129.1 GCA_019119435.1 Candidatus Butyricicoccus avicola | reverse complement strand
ATTACTGCGGAACCTTGACGTAAACGCCACCGTTGCGGCAGGACTCGGTAGCAGCCTGAGCCATGAGGACAGGACGCAGACCGTCGATTGCGCCGACAACAACCGGCTTGTCGTTGACGATGGAGTCAACGAAGAACTTAACCTGCTCGATGAACGCCTGGTTGTAGCGCTCGAGGAAGAACCACAGCGGCTTCTCAGAGTGTGCGCCGTCAGCGGTCATGATGGTGGTGGTGTTGATGAGGTCGTTGGCGTCGGAAGCCATGCCCTTGGAGCCGAATACCTCAACGCGCTGGTCGTAGCCGTAAACAGCCTGACGGGAGTTGTTGATGACAGCGATGCAGCCGTTTGCCATCTTCATGGTGACAACCGCGGTGTCAACGTCCGGAATGCCGGACTCTTCCTGCAGGTTCGGGTTTACCAGGCAGGAGCCAACAGCCGAGATCTCAACCGCCTCAGAACCGGTTACGTAGCGAACCATGTCGAAGTCGTGGATCATCATATCATAGAAGATACCGCCGGATACTGCAACATAGGATGCCGGGGGCGGCTCAGGGTCACGGGAGGAAACGATGACGATGTGGGGATCGCCGATCTTGCCCGACTTCACTGCGTCAGCTACAGCCTTGTGGTTGTGGTCGAAGCGGCGGTTGAAGCCAACCTGGAACTTAACGCCCTTCTCCTCAACTGCTGCCATAACAGCCTTGATCTTGTCTACGTCGTAGTCAACCGGCTTCTCGCAGAAGACATGCTTGCCAGCGTTGACTGCGGCCAGAGAGATGATGGAGTGGGTGTCGGTCGACGAGCATACGAATACAACGTCGATCTCCGGGTTGTTTACGATATCCATGTAATCGGTGGATACGTTGGTGATGCCGCGTGCTGCGCACCAGTCGCGCGCGCCGGACTTGTCGATCATCGGATCGGCTACCGCTACAACCTCTACGCCCGGTACGGCATTGGTCAGGTTGTCAATGTGCAGCTTGCCGATTCGGCCACAGCCGACGACGCCAATCTTTAAATTAGCCATAACACATATCTCCTTTGATCTTTTACTGAGATCTGGATTTTGTACCCAAAAGGGCACAATTACAACTTATGTTTCTATTATAAAACGCCCTGCGGGAGGGGGCAAGTGGGGGAATTGAAATTTGTGAAACCTTCCAAAAACAAGGCGTTTATTTGTGCAATTTGCGCAAATATAGATGGAAAGGCGGACGGGGGTTGGTGTGCATTGTTCAAAAAAGAGAAAATGCACGGCGAATGCTTGCGTGGGCGTGCCCGCCGTGATAGGATGGTAAAGAATGAAAACAGAACTTGCGGAGGGAAGGCCTCATGAAGATTACATCCCAGATGATTGCCGACCGGTGCGGCGTGTCGCGCGGGACGGTCGACCGCGTGGTCAACGGCCGGGCAAACGTCGCGCCAGAGGTGCGCGCGCGGGTGCAGCGCATCATTGACGAGCTCGGCTATCGCACGCCGGCCCAGCGGCGGCAGGCCCGGCCGGCCCAGCAGGGGGCGACCATCGGCTTCATCATCCCGGCGTGGGGGGATTACTATATCCGGCAGACCCGGCGCGGCATCCAGTCCGCCCTGCGGCGCATCGGCGATGCGGGCTTCCGGGTGGAGGCGCGGGAAATGCGCGGCCGGTCCAACCAGGAGTACTGCGCGTGCATTGCTGCGCTCGAGGCGGCGCAGGTGGATGGGCTGGTGCTCAATGCGGCCGATACCGCGCCCATGGAGCAGGAGATCAACCGCCTGGCCGAGGCCGGCGTGCCGGTCGTGACCTGTAACTCGGATGTGCCGGGTTCGGCGCGTGTGTGCCACGTGGGGCAGGATCTGGTCAAGTCCGGCCGGGTGGCGGCCGGGCTGCTGGTGCCCGTCCTGTCGGGCGGTGATGTGCTGATCGTGTGCGGCAACCGTGAGTTCACCGCGCACCGCCTGCGCGTCGAGGGCTTTCTCGACCGCCTGTACGAGCTGGAGGGCGACATCGGCCACGCGCACGTCATCGAGTGCATCGAGCGCTACGACCTGACCTATGACGGCGTGCTGCGTGAGGTGCGCCGCAATCCGCGCCTGCGCGCCATCTATATGGCAAACGAGAGCGTCAAGGGCTGTATGGATGCACTCTCCCGCGCCCGCGCGCCCCAGCCCATCCACGTCGTATGCAATGACCTGACCCCCTATGCGCGCGAATATCTGTCTGACGGCCGGGTGGATTTCGTCATTGACCAGGATTTTTCCGGGCAGGCACGCCGTGCGGTCGAAGTGCTCTATGACCTCGTGTGCCGTGGACGCATGCCGGCCGATCCAGTCATACACCTGCGCACGAGCATCATTTCGCGTGAGTTGCTATGACCCTGCAAAGCGGTGCATCTTAAAAATGCATAAAAATCTCTGCAATATGACAGAGATTATATGAAGATAAAAATAAGCCATTAATAGATATGGCAGATCATATAAATAAAGGCAGAAAATTTATTCCGGAAAGGACAGATCGGCGGTCTATAAGATGAAATATAAAAAGTATTTGTTTATCCTGTTATCTTGTCTATTGGTGGGCTGTATAGCTGATTGCTTTATCCCGCGGCCCTGCATCAAGCGGCAGGGCGCGTCAATACAGACCATCTACTATCAGCCTTCCCAAGGAGAGGGCAGAAGACCCGTGCTGACGGCAGAGCAGGAACAGTCAGTGCTGGACATCCTGGCGGACAGCCGGCGGCAGCAGACGCTCATCGCCCCGCCGGGCGGTATGGGGGACTATCTGTATGTCGCGGTCGATACCCAGGAAGGGCAGATTCAGGTCCACCTGTTTGATTCGGGTGGCTATATCGTACGCGAAGGCCGGAAGTTTTGCGACCGGCTGCTCGAGGAAACGCAGGTGTATGAGAGGCTGCAAGAGATTTTACTACAGAATGAGACCGAGCACGATGAGGGAAAGGCCGCCTAGGATAGGCGGTCTTTCTGCATTATGGACGGCATAGGCTGGGAAGGGTGCCCGGGCGTTCTGTGAACATTTGGTGACTTTTGTGTGAACTTGTGTGTCCTAAGAATTGACGGCGAACCGGGCGTTGGCGTATAATAGGATAAGATTTCCGACCGACGAGTCGGTCGGTTTCACAGACTTGGATTTCCAGAAAGCAGGCGGATATATGAAAAGACAAATTTGCGCGGCGGCATTGGCAGGCAGCATGCTCATGGGCCCGGCGGCCGGCGCGGCTTGGATGGGCACAGAGCAGATGCCCGCATGGCTCAATCCGGATGCAGGCGCGGTCACGACGCCGGCTGCATCTGCCGGGCAGACGTCTGTACAGACCGTGCAGGGCACGGTTGTGCCGCCCAGCACGACGGCTTCTTCAGCGGCAACTTCTGCGCCCGCGGCGACTTCAGCGTCATCCGCGGCGTCAAGCAGCCAGATGCCAGCCTGGCTGGACCCGAATGCGGGCGCGGTCACAGCGCCCTCGTCCACCTCGTCCACGGCCACCACGACCCAGACGTACATCCCCTCGACCGGCCAGGCCGCCGGGACGCCCGGCACGGTCACGACCAACACCGGCGACGTCTATCCAACCTACTGGCTGGGCTTTTCTGCCGAGGAAGCGACCTTCTATCTCCAGCAGCAGGACCCGGAGATCGCCAACGCCGAGATGCTGTCCTATGACCAGATCGAGCCGCTCGTGCGCACCCAGAACAAGACCGTCCTGGCCAACCGGGAGACCCTGGCCGGCATTGAGGCGGTCGATATCGACGAGGCCATCGACGACATGGAAGACGCCATTGACAGCATGAAGCAGGGCATCTCGGCCATGCAGCAGCTGGCCAGCAGCGTATCGACTTCGCTGACCACGGTCGATCCCACCGTCCAGAACGGCGCCGCAACGGTCACCATCGGCAGCGCCACCGTCGCCCTCCTGCAGGGCAACATCACCCAGATGGAGACCCAGCTCGCGCAGCTCGAGGACCAGCTCGACGAGCTGGAGGACACCGACTATGAGCCGTATGAAAAGCAGTTCGAGTCCATTGAGAATCAGCTCGTCATGGCGGCCCAGGCGGCTTACATCGGTCTGATGACCATCCAGCAGAATTATATTGTCACCGTCCAGCAGTCGGACTTGACCAACGTGACCTATAATGAGATGCAGACCCGCTTCCAGCTCGGCCAGATCTCACAGCAGCAGCTTGACCAGGCGCGTCTAGCCAAGACACAGACCGACAGCGCCATCCAGAGCCTGTACCTGACCCTGCGCAACGCGAAGGAGGACCTGAGTCTCATGCTCGGCCGCGACCCGGCGCGCAGCTACATGCTGGACACCCTGCCGGCCGTCACGCCTGATATGCTGGCGCTCTTGGACCTGGACACCGACATGGCCCGCGGCCAGGAGCAGAGCTACGACATCTACGCGGCCGAGCAGGCCGTTGAGGAGGCCGAGGACCTGGACCGCGACACCGACGGCCGCGACGAGCAGATCCGCGCCGCCGAATACCAGCTCGAGTCGGCCGAGGAGAGCTTCCAGCAGAATTTTACCAAGCTGTTCCGCGCGGTCAGTGAGAACAACCGCTTGCTCTCGGTCGCACGCGAGGCGCTGGACTATCAGAATGAGGTCACTGAGACCCAGAAGCTCAAATATGACCTGGGGACGATCTCACGCAATGCCTACATCGAGGCGCAGGTCAACCAGGCCGTGGCAGAGTCCAATGTTAAGCTGGCACAGATTGACCTGTTCTCGGCCTACATGCAGTATCAGTGGGCCTGCCAGGGCGTGATGGGCAGCACAGGAGGAATGTAAACGATGAAGGCAAAACGAGTTGCGGCAGGGCTGCTTGCCTGCCTGATGCTGCTGACGATGGCCGGCTGCGGCGGGGACAGCAGCGAGACGGAGGCCGCCGCCCAGCAGGAACAGGACATGGGGACGGCGGTGGAGACGCAGACGGTCACGCGCACCGATCTGTCCAATGAAAATATGGTGTCCGGCCAGATCATCGCCGACACCTCGGTTTCGGTCGTGCCGACCATTGGCGGCACGGTCAAGAGCCTGCCGGTCAAGGCGGGCGACACGGTCCAAAAGGGCCAGCTTTTGTTCCAGATTGACACGAGCCAGATCACGAGCTCGTACGGCGCGCTGCAGGAGAGCTACAGCGCGACCCAGCAGATGACAAACGAGGCCATCCAGAACGCACAGGACGCGCTGCCCCTGGCGCAGAGCGCGGTCACGACGGCCCAGGCCAACTATAATAACACCCTGGCGCTGTTCAATGTGGGCGCGGCCTCCCAGGTCGAGCTCGACCAGGCCAGAAGCCAGCTCGACCAGGCGAACAACCAGCTCTCGCAGGCCAAGTCCGCAGTCTCCCAGGCGCGGGCCAGCCAGAAGGCCCAGCTCGCGCAGATCGAGTCCTCGCTCGATCAAATCCGCACGCAGGCTGCGGCCGGCACGGTGACAGCGCCCTGCAGCGGCCTGATCACGGCGGTCAATATCGTCGAGGGCGGTATGGCCGGTCAGACGGGCGCTGCGGTTGTGATCGCGGAGGGCGGCCGCACGCGCATCTCGGTGCAGGTCTCCGAGGAACTGCTCAGCCAGCTCAAGGTCGGGGATGCGGCCCAGGTGACGGTCTCGGCGGTTTCGCCCACGCCATTCTCGGCCTCGATTGCCTCGATCGCCCCGGCGGCGAATGCACAGACCGCCCTCTATGAGGTCCGCCTGTACACGCCGGCCGACGTGACCTATCCCATCGGCGCATTTGCCGACGTCACCTTTTACACCAACCAGCGCCCGGACGCCGTGACCGTGCCCTCGGACGCGATCCTGACCGACGGCACCGAGCAGTATGTCTTTGTGGTGCAGGGCGATACGGCGAAAAAGGTCACGGTCCAGACCGGCGTGGTCGGTGACGGCGTGACCGAGATCACCGAAGGGCTTGCGGGCGGCGAGACGCTTGTTGTGAAGGGCCAGACCTACCTCACCGACGGCGCGGCGGTCCGCGTGGTTTCCGGGGAGGATACACCATGAATATTGCGGACTTTTGTCTGAAACATAAGGTCACGACCATTATGGCCTATGTGCTGATCGTTATCTTTGGCATCATGGGCTTCACTTCGCTGCCGCTGGCGCTTATGCCGAACATTGAGCTGCCGATGGCGGTGGTCTACACGACCTATGCAAATGCCGGCCCGCAGGAGGTTGAGAACATGGTCACGCGGACCATCGAATCGGCCTGCGCCAGCGTAGCCGGCATGGATGAGATCCAGTCGCTGTCCTCAGAGGGGTCGTCTATGGTCATGGTGACCTTTGTCGACGGCACCGACATGGATGAGGCGATGGTCGACCTGCGCGACCGCGTGGACCGCGTCAAGGGCTACCTGCCTGAAGATGCCGATGCGCCGATGACCATGACCATGGACGTAGATTCCATGCCGGTCGTCACGGTCGGCCTCAAGGGCGCCGACCTGTCAATCCTGCAGTCCATCGCCGAGGACGACATCCAGCCAGCCCTCGAACGCATTGACGGCGTGGCCTCGGTTGACATTGCAGGTGGCTATGACAATGAGATCGCCATCGACACCGACGCCGACCGCCTGGCCGGCTACGGCCTGTCGGTCTCCTATATCTCCCAGATCCTGGCGGCCGAAAACGTTGCGCTGCCGGCCGGCGATGTCCAGTCGGGCGCGCAGAGTTTCTCGGTGCGCACGGACGGCGAGTACAGTTCGGTCCAGGACATCGCCAACACCCTGATCCCGCTGCCGGCCGGCGGTACCATCCGCCTGGGCGAGGTCGCTGACGTCTACCTCGCACCGCAGGAGCAGACCGCCATCGCTAAAATTGGCGGCGAGCCCAGCGTCACGATCTCGGTCAACAAGCAGTCGGACACAAATACCCTGCAGGTCGCCGAGCGCGTCAAGGAGGCGCTCAATGAGGTGACGGCCGAACAGCCCGGCCTGGATTGGTCGCTGCTCATGGATCAGAGCGATATGATCAATATGACCGTAGATTCAGTCATCCAGAACATCGTGATCGGCGTCATCCTGGCCGCCCTCGTGCTGTTCTTTTTCCTGCGCGATTTGGGCGCGACCGCAGTTATCTCGGTGTCCATGCCGATCTGTATCATCTCGGTCTTCCTCATCATGCAGGTGTTTGATATCACCATGAACATGATGTCGCTGGGCGGCATTGCGATGGGCGTCGGCATGATTGTCGATAACTCCATCGTTGTGCTGGAAAATATCTTTCACTATCGCTCGGACGGTTACGGCCGCTACGAGTCGTGTGTGGAGGGCACCAAGGAAGTCGCGCTGTCGATCTCGGCCTCAACGCTCACGACGGTCGCCGTATTCCTGCCAATCGGCCTGTCCGGGGGCCTGATGGGCATGCTGTTCCGGGAATTCTGCATCACGATCTGTGCGCTGCTGTTCGCCTCGCTGCTCATTGCGGTCACGCTCGTGCCCATCCTGAGCTATGCCCTGCTTGACCGCGGCGGCAAACATAAGATGCGCACGCCGGACACCGGCCACGACATCGCCGACCGTCCGCTCATGCGCAAGTATAAGCAGCTTTTGGGCTACTTTATCCATCACCGCAAGACCGCTGTGCTGATCTCGTGCGGCATGATCGTCCTGTTCCTCGGCACCATCGCCCTGACCGGCGTGGAGCTGATGCCCGAGATGGATGAGAGCATGGTTGCGGTCGACATCGATATGCCGGTCGGCTCCGAGCTTGAAGATATCTCGGCCATGGCCGACCGCGTGGTGGATATCGTCATGGAGGACGTGCCCGAGCTCGAGAGCGTCTACTACTCGACGGGCGGCACCAGCATGAGCACGACTTCCACCGCCAACAGCGCGTCGGTCACGATTAACCTGGTCGACAAGGGCGACCGTGACCGCACATCGGCCGAGGTGGCAGACAGCCTGCGGCCGCGGCTGCAGGAACTGGCCGGCGCAGAGATCGGAGTTTCCGCCTCGGGTACGATGGATATGTCCTCCATGACCGGGGACGCCATCTCGGTGACGCTGCGCGGCGACGACTATGACCTTCTGACCGAGACGGCCAACCGGCTGACCACCACCCTGGCAGCCCTGCCGGGTGCGGTCGAGATGACAAACTCGGCCTCTGACGAGGTGCCGGAGGTCGATATCACGCTCAACCGCGAGAACGCGGCACGCTTTGGACTGACCGCGGCGACCATCGGCCAGGCCGTGCGCGGCGAGCTGGCTGGCCAGACAGCCACCCAGCTCAAAGTGGACGGCGAGGAGATCACGGTCAGCGTGCGCGGCGACAGCCGCGCGGGCAGCAGCCTGGACGCGCTGCGCAGCGTAATGATCCCGACACAGACCGGCGGCTCGGTGCCGCTGTCCCTGGTCGCGGATGTGGAGACCGTGCTGGCGCCCCAGAGCATCAACCGCTTGAATCAGAGCCGCACGGTCACAGTGACCGGCGATGCCTCTGAGGATGTCTCGACGACCGAGATGAGCGAAGCGGTGGAAGCGGCCATGGAGACCTTTGACCTGCCGGAGGGCATCACCTACGAGGCAGGCGGCGAGATGGAGGAACTCATTGAGACCTTCTCCCAGTTAGCTTACGCGCTGGTCATCGCGCTGGGCCTGGTCTATTTTGTCCTGGCCAGCCAGTTCGAGTCCTTCATCATGCCGGTCATTATTATGACCATCCTGCCCATCAGCCTGCTGGGCTCGCTGTTCCCGCTGCCCTTCACCGGCAATAAGATCTCTATGCTGGCCTTCATCGGCATCATCATGCTGGCCGGCACCGTGGTCAACTCGTCCATCGTCCTGATCGATTACACGAATATCCGGCGCGGCCGCGGCGAAGATAAGAATACGGCGATCTTGAATGCGTGCCCGCGCCGTGTGCGTCCGGTCCTGATGACGACGCTCACCACGATCCTGGGCCTTGTGCCGATGGTGTTCTCGAACGGCGAGGGCGCCGAGATGATGCAGCCGATGGCGATTGTTATGATCGCGGGCATGATCCTGTCGACCATCGTCACGCTGCTGTTCACGCCGGTCTACTATTCACTCATTGACAGCTTGACAGAATTTGTCAAAAATCGCCTTTCGCGGCATACGCCGCACAATCCAACACAGCCGGAGGGATCGCAGACATGACCAAAGTAATTGAAAAAAATGACATCCGCGGCAGACGCAGGCAGGCCATCCTGACCGCCGCCGCAGAGGAATTTTGGCAGAGCGGCTTTGAGCACGCCCGCATGGACGCCATTGCCGCGCGCGCCGGCATCGGCAAGTCCACTATCTACGAGTATTTTTCCTCCAAGACCGCGCTTTTGAGTGCGGTCGGGGAACAGATGGCCGGCCGCGCGGCCGAAGAGATCGGCCGTATCCTCAATAGTGACCAGCCATTCCGCAGCAAGATGGTCAGCTATATGCGCTTCCTGACCAGCTTGCTTGCCCAGATGGGACAGAAGCTGCTCGGGCTGTTTCAGGAGAACCAGTCCATGGCGCTGCTCGACAAGATGGCCCAGCACTATGTAGCGGAGGAGTATACGGCGCTGGTCAGCGCGGTTGTCCGCGCACAGGAGGCCGGAGAACTGCGCGCCGACCTGGACCCTGCTGTCGCGGCGACCCTGCTGGCGTCCATCCCGGCACCCATGTTCAAAAGCCATGATGTGCCGGTGGAGGAAGTTGTCGACCTGCTGCTGAAAGGAATGGGTGCATGAAGATCCGGACCATTGACCGCACCTGGCTGAGCCGTTTTCCCGGAGCAGAGGACTGGCGCAAGGTGTTGCCTGTGCGCGGCGGCCTGAGTACAGACGAAAAGTTTGAGATTTTTACCCGTACCGGAGAGCACCTCATCCTGCGCGTGGCCGACGAAAGCCAGACCCGGCGCAAGTACGCGGAGTTTGCGTTCATGCAGCGCTGCCAGGCATTGGGCTTTCCCATGCCGCGGCCGGTCGCCTGCGGCCTGCACGCGGGCCGGGTGTATGAGCTGTTGACCTTTGTGCCGGGAGAGCCGCTCTCGCAGGAGCTGATTGGCATGCCGGAGGACGAGCAGTACCGCTTGGGACAGGAGGCCGGGCGGGCCCTGGCGGCCATCCACAGCGTTGTGCTCGAGCCCGCCGAACGGCGGCACGCCGACGGCGAGGCCGAAGCGCGCAAACAGATGGTTTTCCGCTATCTGGCCAGCCGGCACCGCATGGCAGGCGACGATGCCACGGTCATCTTTGTGGCCAAGCATGTCGCGCCGCCCAAGCGGCTGGCCGGCCTGCACGGCGACTTCCACAGCGGTAACCTGCTGCTGACGCCCGAGGGCAAACTGGCCGTCATTGGGTTTGACCGCTGCCGGGTGGGCGATCGCTGGCAGGACTTCCAGCGGGCCCAGACATTTACCGTGCCGCGCTCGGCCGCCTTTGTCAACGGCCAGATCCATGCGTACTTCTGCGGCGAGCCGCCGGCAGAATTCTGGGAGGCCCTTGCCTATGAGGCGGCTTATGGGGCCATCCGGCAGATCGTTGAGGCGCAGGGGCACGGCGCGGACGCCGTACAGCAGATGCAGGCAAGCTATGTGCGCGCAGCGCGCGATTTCCGCGGCTTTACGCCCTGTGAGCCGCCGCGCTGGTATGTTCCCGCACGATAAGCGATTGATTGCAGCAAAAAAAGCCGAATCCATCAGGATTCGGCTTTTTTATAGGTTTTAGACAGTATTTACTTGACTTCGGGCAGGTCCAGCTTGTCCAGATCGACCTGGATGGGGCCGCAGCCGGCGCACTTGGAGCAGTCGTGCATGCAGGCCATCGGGTCGTCGGGGTCCTCCTCGCGGCACACGCGCAGTACGGTGTCATCGCCCTGCTTTTCCCCAACCAGGAACTTGGCAGCTGCCTCCTCGGCCGAGCCGGTCACGCCGGGCACGAGCAGCACGCCCAGCATCTCGAGCGCGTTGCGCGAGGCAATGCCGAGCTGACCGCAGATCAGCACGTCGATGGCATAGTGGCCGATAAAACTCAGAAGGCGGATGTGGCCCTCGCCGGGGCAGGCGATAAGGTCCTTGGCGGTGGGCTGCCCGCCCTCAGCAGTCACGATCAAAAACTGCTGGCACGTGCCCAGGTCGGAAGCGACCGAGCCGTCCGCGTAAGCAATCGCAATTTTCATAATAAAAGCATCCTTTCTGCCTATGGCGCTGCGTTAGAGAAGCTTTTCTAGCATGGCAGTCGCGCCCTTGAGTGAATCCGGCAGCTTGACGTCCTCGATCTGGCCGGCGTCCACGGCCTCGGCCAGCTTGGGGTCGATCGGCAGCTTGGCCAGGACGGGCACGCCGTACTGTGCGGCAACCTCCTCGACCCGGCTCTTGCCAAAGACCTCGATGTGCTTGCCACAGTCCGGGCACTCGACATAGCTGTAGTTTTCAATGACGCCCAGTACCGGGATATTCATCATTTGCGCCATTTTGACCGCCTTGCCCACGATCATGGCAACGAGGTCCTGGGGCGAGGTCATAACGATGATGCCGTCGACCGGCAGCGACTGGAATACGGTCAGCGGCACGTCTCCCGTTCCGGGAGGCATATCGACAAACATGAAGTCTACGTCCTGCCAGATGACGTCAGACCAGAACTGCTTGACAGTCTCAGCGATGATGGGGCCGCGGTAGACGACCGGATCGTCGGCGTGCGGCAGCAGGAAGTTGATGGAAATCATGTCGATGCCGGTGGCCGAGGTCTTGGGATAAATGCCCTCGTCGCAACCCTCCAGCTCGCCCGACATGCCAAAGGCCTTGGGGATGGATGGGCCAGTGATGTCGGCGTCCAGGATGGCGCTGTGATAGCCGCGGCGGGTCATGGCAACCGCCAGCATGGAGGTGACAAGCGACTTGCCCACGCCGCCCTTGCCCGAGACAACGCCGATGACCTTGCGGATGGTGGACAGTTTGTTGGGCGCGACCTGCAGGCTCTTGGGCGCGCCGCAGTTCGAAGAACAGGATTCGCAGTTATGCGAACAACCCATAGAAAACAACTCCTATCGATTCATAGATATCTGTATTATACTGCATGTCCGGGCAATTCGCAACGTGAAAAAATACACAGCCCAAACATACCGGCCGCCGGCGCGCTAGATCCCGAACGCCGGGTCATACCGGACAACGCCGTGCACCGCAGGTGCATCATCCCGCAGGCGGATTGCCATAAAGTTTTCGGGCGGCGCGGCGAAGGGGGCGGCAATGCCGAATGCGCCCGCCGGGCGATAGCCGAAGCGGGGATAGTAGGTCTCACTGCCCAGCACTACCGCGTAGCTGTACCCGAGGCTGGCCGCAATGCGGTGGCCGGCCTGAACCAGGGCGCTGCCGACGCCCTGGTGCTGGAACGCGGGCAGGACGGCGAGCGGGGCGAGCGCAAGCGCCGCCTGCCCGCCAATGTCCACGCGCGAAAATAGGATGTGGCCGATGA
>DWWZ01000128.1 GCA_019119435.1 Candidatus Butyricicoccus avicola | reverse complement strand
CATCGTTGCGGTCAATAAGAACGACGCAGCCCCGATCTTTGACGTTGCCGATTACGGCATCTGCGGCGACCTGTTCAAGGTTGTCCCGCTGATGATCGACGCGATCCGCGCGGCAAAGGCTGGCAAGTAAGATAGAGATAGAAAATCCCCGAGGAGAGATCCCCGGGGATTTTTTTGTAGAGAAAAACACCGTGCCCAACACGAAACTTTCAGTGATGGGCGCGGTGCTTGGGTCAACCGCCATGCCTGACTCCGCACACCGGGCACAGCGGCCGCCGCGCATCGATCATCTCGTGCAGCGCATCGAGCGCGTCGGCCAGGCTGCCGACCTGGTCGATGAGGCCGCACGAGACCGCCTCGTCCCCGGATACGATCGTGCCGGTATCTGCGGACAGTTCCTGGGTTTCCATCATCATCCGCGTGAACTCTTTCGCGGACACATGGCTGTGCGCCGTGATGAACCCCACGATGCGCTCCTGGATCTTCTGGAAATAGGCATAGGTTTGCGGCGAGGCGATGATCGTCCCGCTCATGCGCACCGGATGGATGGTCATCGCGGCCGACGGCGCGATGAACGAGCGCTTGGCGGCGACCGCCAGCGGCACGCCGATCGAGTGCCCGCCCCCCAGGACCAGCGACACGGTCGGCTTGCGCATGCCGGCGATCAGCTCGGCGATGGCCAGGCCGGCCTCCACGTCGCCGCCGACCGTGTTGAGCAGTACGAGCAGGCCGTCGATCTCCTCGGACTCCTCCACCGCCGTGATCTGCGGGATGATGTGCTCATATTTGGTCGTCTTGGTCTGCTGCGGCGCCTCCATATGTCCCTCGATCTGCCCGACGATCGTGATCGAGTGGATGGTACCCCGGCGGGTGCGCGCCGTGACCGAGCCGGTCTGCGTGATGCTGCCGTCCATGGGCACCGTGGCCGGCGCCTCGGTCTCCTTTGTGTATTCCATAACTTCGGTTCCTCCCTTTCCGGATATCGTCCGCCCCGGACGGCGCCGGTATCCACCTGTATTCTGTGCGGATTTCGGCAGTTTTACGCTCTGTATACCCATTATTTTTTCGATTTTGCACGTTTGTTCGCATTAACTTAGAGTTATCAACAGTGTCCACAGAGTTATCCACAGTTATCCACTGCGCTGTGGAAAAATAGAAGTCTACCATACGTAATCGAAAAAGCCCGAATTTTCGTGGGAAAATCCGCCTGATAACCTTGAGTTATCAACAATGTCCACAAGGTTATCCACAAACACTGTGGACAGCGGCAGACAGGAAATTATACCAAAGGTAATGATTCGCGCCCATCCGCGCCCATCGCCGCCCGCTCGACAAAATGCCTTAACGCAAAGTTATCAACATCATCCACAGACTTATCCACAATTGTCCACAGGTATGCACAACCAGCCTGTGGACAGAAAAAAATTTACAAAAAAGTCCGTATGGACGTAGATTCCGGGGGATAACTATGATATAGTTATATTTATAAAAAGAACTCTCGGCGACGGTGCAGAATGTATCCAAACACTTCTGCCCCGGCGCTTCAAAATATAGACAGGAAACGGAGAATTGGATTATGCCTATGGTGGAAGTCCGCACATTGGGACGCTTTGAAATCTATGTAGACGATCAGTTGGTCAGCGGACAGATCGGCCGCTCCAAAAAGCTCAAACATCTGGCGGAATACCTGATCTTGAACCATAACCGCGCCGTGCCGAACGACGAGATCATCGAGGCCCTTTGGCCCGAACAGGACAGCAAAAACCCGCGCAACGCACTCAAGATCCTGGTGCACCGCCTGCGCACGACGCTGTCCGCCGGCGGCGCGCCCGTGGATATGGAGTTTATCATTGCCCGGCAGCGCACCTGCCGCTGGAACCCGGCGCTCGACTGCATCTATGACTTTGAGCACTTCGAGGCCCTGTGCACGGCCGGCCTGTCCGGCCGCGCCAGCGAGGAGACCGCCCGCGTGCGCCTGATCGACGCGTGCAAGATGTATCGCGGCCGCTTCCTGTCCGACGCCAGCGGGGAGCTGTGGGCGACCGGGCCGGACATCCGTATGCACACCTATTACCTGCGCGCGGTGCACCGCCTCATCGAGATCCTGCGCAGCCGCGGCCAGTTCGACCAGATCGTCAGCCTGTGCCGGAACGCCCTGGAGATCGACCAGATGGACGAATCGATCAACCGCGAGCTGATCTTTGCCCTGGCCGAGAGCGGCCGCAACCAGGAGGCCATCCAGCACTATAACCAGATTACCGAGCTGTATTATTCCCAGCTCGGCGTGCAGCCCTCCGAGGAGCTGCGCGGCCTGTATCACCGCATCGCGGCGGTCGAGCGCAAGGTCGGCGCCGACATCGACTCGATCTGCGCCGACCTGCGCGAGAGCGACACCCAGCCCGGCGCGTTTGTCTGCCCGTACGAGATTTTTAAGGACATCTACCGCCTGGAGGCGCGCAGCCTGGCCCGCTACGGCGGCCGCGCGTTCATCGGCCTTTTGACTGTTACCGACAACCGCGTCTGCCAGCCCGAGCCGCAGATGCTCGCCAAGGTCATGGACCGCCTCATCGAGAGCGCCCGCCTGAGCCTGCGCCGCGGCGATATGATCGCGCGCTATAGCCCGGCACAGCTCGTCATCATGCTGCCGACGGTCACGTATGAGATGGGCCAGATGGTCTGCGAGCGCCTGACACGCAACTTTAAGCGCGAGAACCCCACGCTCAATGTGGCGATCTCGTACAATTTGCGCCCGATGGAGCCGCCGCGCGCGAGCGACAAGGAAGAATATCAGATGTGACCGATGAAAGGGACGGCGAAAGCGGAACGGGACGCCCTGCCTCTGTATGGGCGAAAGGTTATAGAAAGTTTATTCTTGCAATTTTGAAAAGAGATATGATAAAACCATTCTATCAAGAAAAGCGCGTATAATGGTTCAGCGTGAAATCATCTTTTGATTTCACGCTGATTTTTTTGCCCGGAAAGGGGATAAAAATGGAGTTTTATATGAAATTGCCGCGCAAATTTTCAATTTCGCTGTCTGTGGAGCGGTGCGCTGCACAGCCGCTGGCAAGGCTGGCCATATACCGGCGGCACATCTGGCTGGACGGAAGAAAATAGGTTCCAGAAAGACGCGGAGAGCGCCGCCCCCATGTGCAGGGGACGGCGCTCTCCTTGGGATATTTGGACGATTCACGGAGGGCTGAATAAAAAGGAGGAGGGTTTTTCGCCGGTTTCCGCGATTCGATCCGGGCTTTATTTAGGTTCTCTGGTACTTGACCGCTGCCTGCGCGGCTGCCAGGCGCGCAATCGGCACGCGGTAAGGCGAGCAGGAGACATAGTTGAGGCCAACCCTGTGGCAGAACTCGACAGACGACAGGTCGCCGCCGTGCTCGCCGCAGATGCCGAGCTTGATATCCGGGCGGGTCTTGCGGCCGTTCTCGACAGCCATCTTGACCAGCTGGCCCACGCCCTCCTGGTCCAGGCGGGCAAACGGGTCGGACTCCAGGATCTTCTCCTCGAAGTAGCGCTCCAGGATCTTGCCGACGTCGTCGCGCGAGAAGCCATAGGTCATCTGGGTCAGGTCGTTGGTGCCGAAGGAGAAGAACTCAGCCTCCTCGGCGATCTTGCCCGCGGTCAGCGCGGCGCGCGGGGTCTCGATCATGGTGCCGACCAGGTACTTCATCGGGATGCCGGCCGCTTCGATGAGCTCGTCTGCGACCGCCTTGATCTTGCGCTTAACAAAGCGCAGCTCCTTGACGTCCACGACCAGCGGGACCATGATCTCGGGCGTGATGCGCAGGCCGTCCTGCTTCCAGACGTTGATGGCAGCCGAGATGATGGCCTCGGTCTGCATCTCAGCAATCTCAGGATACAGCACGTCCAGACGGCAGCCACGGGTGCCCAGCATGGGGTTGAACTCGTGCAGGCCCTCGACGATGTTGGTCAGCTTCTGCGCGTCAATGTCCATCTCGGCAGCGAGCTCTGCGATGTCCGCGGGGTCGGTCGGCAGGAACTCATGCAGCGGGGGGTCGAGCAGGCGGATGGTGACCGGCAGGCCGCCCATCGCGCGGTAGATGGCCTCAAAGTCGCCGCGCTGCATAGGCAGGATCTTGGCCAGGGCACGGCGGCGCTGGGCCTCGTCGGGCGCAATGATCATCTCGCGCACGGCGCGGATGCGGCTTTCCTCGAAGAACATGTGCTCGGTGCGGCACAGGCCGATGCCCTCGGCGCCAAACTTGCGGGCCTGGGTCGCGTCGCGCGGGGTATCGCCGTTGGTGCGTACCTTGAGCGTGCGCAGCTCGTCCGCCCAGCCCATGAACCGGCCAAAGTCGCCGGTCAGCTCGGCTTCCTGGGTTTCGATCTTGCCGACATATACGTTACCGGTCGAGCCGTCGAGCGAGATAAAGTCGCCCTCGTGCAGGACCGTACCGTTTGCAAAGGTGATGGTCTTGTCTTCCTCAGAGACCTTGACGCCGGTGACGCCGGCGACGCAGCAGGTACCCATGCCGCGCGCGACAACGGCCGCGTGCGAGGTCATGCCGCCGCGTGCGGTCATGACGCCCTCGGCCGAGACCATGCCGTCAATGTCCTCGGGCGAGGTCTCCTGGCGGACTAGGACGACCTTGAGGCCGGTCTTGTGCGCGGCGACGGCTTCCTCTGCGGTGAAGTAGACCGCGCCGCAGGCGGCGCCAGGGGAAGCGGGCAGGCCGGTCGCGATCGGGGTGGCAGCCTTGAGGGCCTCGGGTTTGAAGGTCGGATGCAGAAGCGCGTCGAGCTGCTGCGGCTCTACCTTGAGGATGGCCTCCTCCTTGGTGCAGATGCCCTCGTCCACGAGGTCAACCGCGACCTTGAGGGCCGCCTGTGCGGTGCGCTTGCCGTTTCTGGTCTGCAGCATGTAGAGCTTCCCGTTCTCGATGGTGAACTCCATGTCCTGCATGTCCTTATAGTGCTGCTCCAGACGGGTGGAGATATCGACAAACTGCTGGTAGACGTCCGGCATGGTGTCTGCCAGGGTGGAGATCGGCTGCGGGGTGCGGATGCCGGCGACGACGTCCTCGCCCTGCGCATTCATCAGGAACTCGCCGAACAGCTTCTTCTCGCCGGTCGAGGGGCTGCGGGTGAACGCAACGCCGGTGCCCGAGGTCTCGCCCATGTTGCCGAAGACCATGGACTGGACGTTGACTGCGGTGCCCCACGAGTAGGGGATATCGTTCATGCGGCGATAGGTGTTGGCACGTGGGTTGTCCCACGAGCGGAAGACCGCGCGCACAGCCTCCATTAGCTGCTTCTTGGGGTCCTGCGGGAAGGGCTCGCCGAGGTTCTTTTCGTAGTGGTCCTTGAACAGGTTGATGAGCTCGAGCATGTCGTTTTCGTCCAGCTCATTGTCCTGGGTCACGCCGCGCTTTTCCTTGACCTGGTCGATGAACTGCTCAAAGGTGCTCTTGGGCAGCTCCATGACGACGTCCGAGAACATCTGGATAAAGCGGCGGTACGAGTCGCGCGCAAAGCGCGGGTTGCCGGTCAGCTTGGCGATCGCCTCGCAGATGACGTCATTCATGCCGAGGTTCAGGATGGTGTCCATCATGCCGGGCATGGACGCGCGCGCGCCCGAGCGGACCGAGACGAGCAGCGGGGACTCCGGATCACCCAGGTGCTTGCCGGTCATCTTCTCGAGCTTGTCGAGATAGTCCAGGATCTGCTCCTGGATGTCGGGATAAATCTGACGGCCGTCCTCATAGTAGCGGGTGCAGGCCTCGGTGGTGATGGTGAAGCCCTGCGGCACAGGCATGCCGAGATTGGTCATCTCGGCAAGGTTTGCGCCCTTGCCGCCCAGGAGCTCACGCATGGAGCCGTTGCCCTCTGAGAACAGGTACACGTATTTTTTCATATTCCGTTTGCCTCCGTTTCGTCCATGTTCGACGAATCCTGATCTGATTCGTCATTTCGTCCAAATTTCTGGTTCCCACCAGCATATTTATTATAACATACAGAGAAAGAAAAGCATTCGGGCAACTTACACCTTTTTCCAGACTGTTATTTGTATAATTTGCACAAAAAACTGAAAAAAATCGGGGATTTGAAGGATTACCCAGCAAACAGAATTGTGAAATGACGGCATTATATGCAAAAAGTTTTGTAAGATCGTGGTAAAAT
>DWWZ01000127.1 GCA_019119435.1 Candidatus Butyricicoccus avicola | reverse complement strand
TCCTCGACCTTGCTCTGCAAATGGTTTGCGATGAACGCGGGCAGCGGCTGGGTCTCGATCTGGCGCAGGTCATCCGGGTCCAGCCGCCCGGTGACGTGGACAAAGTCCCGGGTAAAGTCGGCAAATTCCTGCTCGTTGACGCCGCACGCGTCGCGGTAGAACCAGCGCGGCCGCCCGGCTAGGCGGGCGTTGTTCAAGATGATGCTGTCCAGCTGGTCGATGTAACCCTGGGTGCCTTTCATAAGGTCCACATAGCCGAACCCGGCCGGGCTGTCCTCCACAGGGAACAGCACGTCGAGCACAAAGGGATACTGTCCGTGGTCATACAAGCCGCTTTCTTGAAACATTTGTTCGTTTTCTGTGGCGTAAAGCACGGTCGTGCCGACGAACTTGCAGAAGTGTACGGCCACGCGGCCGTCCGGGCGGCGCTTTTTGTAGTACCAGTCCACCACCTGTGACTTGCCCGTACGGTCCAGGGCGTCCTCATGCAGGCGCTGCAGCGGGCTGTCCGCCGGCGCGCGCAGCTTGCCGCGCAGGGCGGGATACGCGGCATCCAGCAGGTCATTGTCGCACTGGGTGACCAGGAACAGGTTGCGGCTGTCCTGGATGTCGCGCACGCCCGGCTCCCAGAACAGGTTGAGCAGGTCGACCGCGGTCACGCGGATATCGCCCATGCCGTCCTCGGCCTCAGGGTCCCAGAACACGCCGTAACAGGCCGTGCCGTGGCGCAGTTTGGGATAGGCATTGCGCGAATAGATCTCCTCGAAGTCCGAGCGCTCCAGCAGCACGGGCAGGATGCGTGACAGGGTCTTGGCGTCCTGGGCGTCGCCCGGCTCGCGCGGGAGCACATCGGGCGCCGGATAATTGTCCATGATGTCGCCGTGCTTGCCGAGCAGGCTGTTGAGCAGCCAGGCGGACGCCGGCGCCGGTTCGCCCGGCCGGACCGCCGCCCCGTGGCGCAGGCGATACCAGCGCTCATCCTCCAGGATGCGGCGGTCTAGGGCCTGCTTGCCGCGCCGGTAGGCCGCGAGCAGGTCGGCCGCGCGCTGCACTTCGGCCTTACCGATGGTATGTTTTTGGGATTGCACGAGAGAAAAGACCTCCTTCTTGAAAAAAATCGACTTACTGCGAAAACTCCATCACGACATACCGCATTTCGTCGTAAATATGGTCCTCCATCGCGGTATTCACGTCCTCCACGTTGACCGGATCGTACACCAGCGCGGGCACCGTGCGGATAAAATGCCGGCAGGTGGAAAATACCGTCAGGCCGGGCGCCCCGTTTTGGTCAAACGCCAGCCTGTGGTGCACCTGCATCTTGCCCGCGATGCGGCTGTTGTCCCCCCGGTCAAAAAAGATGCCCTCCCGCTCCATCATCTGGGCCACGCTCTCGCCGCGGCTCTCGTCGAAGATCGACGGGTCGGCCACCCCGCGCACCGTGCGCCCCCGGATGTTGGGGTCGTCCTGCTCGATTTTTTTGATCTCGCGCGCGATGCGCGCGGGCTCCCACCGCACACCCTCATTGGGCGTGCCCGTGCAGCCATACAGTTCCCGGATACGGCAGAGCGCACCGTCCGGGCTGATGGCCCACCACCCGACCGAGAACGGCCGGGAATAGCCGAAGTCGAACCCGCGCACCACGCGCCATCCTCTGGGAATAGGGAACGGGTCGACGACGTGAGTATAGCGCCGGTCGGCGTAGTGCGCTGGGTCGGCGCGCCACTCGGAAAAGACCTGGCCGGCAAAGGCATCCCAGTCGCCGTAGAGCAGGGCACGCCTGTCCGCGTCTGGCAGGGCGGCCAGGCGCGCGGCATAGGCCGGGTCATTTTGGAGCAGGATCTGGTTGTCAAAGACCGTGCTCGGCACAAAGATCCGGCTGCGCCGCGCGGTGTGCACGGCCCCATCCGGTGTGCGCACCTGCACATCCTCCCAGATGGTCTGCATGGGCGGGGCCGGGGTCAAAAACCGTGCCTTGACCCAGCCGTGCCCGATGCCGCCCGGGTTTGCCGAGGCCCGCAGATAGACCCGGGTGCCGGGGCCGGACGCGCGGTTGCGCGAGAGCAGATAGAGGTACTCGTCCTGGGTAAAATGGGTCAGCTCGTCGAAGGCGATATAATCATAGGCGCGGCCTTGGTATTTAAAACGGTCGTTCGTGTGCTGCATCGCGCCAAAATAGATCTTCGCGCCCGAGGGGAACCGCCACATGTGCCGGGCCTCGCTCCACTGTGCGCCGGGGAATGCGCCCCGGTAATAGCGCTGCGATTTATCTATCAGCTCGGAAAGCTCCGGATAGGTCTTTCGCAGGATGAGCGCGCGGTAATGGGGGATGTGCGCCTGTCTGAGCGCCTCGGCCACGAGGGCCTCGCTCTTGCCGCCGCCCGCCGCCCCGCCGTAAAGCGCCTCATCCTCAAAACGGGCCAGGAAGTCCGCCTGCCGCCGCTGCGGCGTCCACAAAACCATGTGTCCCCGTTTTCCTCCTTTCCGGCTATTTCCCGTCCATGATCGACTGTATATTTATGCTAGATTTTTTCTCTGTATGAATTATTTTATTTAAAATCCTGCAAAACAGCCGATCTATGCCAGAATGGCCTATTTTGTCAACCGGACGCGCCGCCGCTTTCGGGGCCGTCCGCTGCCGCCGGCAGCTCGACAACGCCGGTCGCCAGCCCGTCCGGCGCCGGGTCCTCCCCGCCGCCCCACTGCCGCGGCAGACGGTTTTTCAGCCAAAACTGCTGGGCCGTGGTCGAAGGCGTATCATAGACTTCCTCGGTGCCCGTGACAATCTCCTCATATTCGCGCACCTTCTTGCCCGTCTGGTCGTCGTACTCCACCCGCTTGAGCTTGAAAAGCTTGCTCACCGGCCGTACGCCGCCGACCGCACTCTGGTAGAGCGCCTGCTCGACCGCCGCGTCCTGTCTGCGGTTTGCCATACGCGGCCTCACCTCCCCTCGCATTGAAATTCGAACTTCTGTTCGTTGTCTCTAGCATACCACGCCTGGGTGACACCGTCTACCCGGCGTATGTCTGCGATTTATGTCCGCTTCCGGCTCTGGTTTTTTTGCTGCCGCTGCGGCCAAGCCAGGCTCCCTGGGCCGTGCACACTGCGCGCCAGGGCCAAAAAGCAGGCGTGCTTCCCTGCCCCCGCCTGCATCCCAATCCGCATTTTTCCCGGTATTCTGGCCCCGTCCTGCTGGATTTTGTACCAGATCCCATCCCTGTCGTTTGCCGTCGCCCCGGGACGCGGTGTGTCGAAAATAATCGAACATTTGTTTGAAAATTATCTAGACATCGCACGACTTGTGCGTTATCATGTAGATATCCCAAAGAAACGGAGGCCCCGCGATGAAACCCGTCAAACCGACTGCGGCGCTGCCGTCCCAGACCTTGGCCGCCCTGCGGGCGACCATCGGCGTGCGCAACACGCGCAAGCTGTGCCGGGCGTTCGGTGGCTCCAACCTGTACATCCCCAAACTCGAGGGATTCGACCGTCCCCACCGCAACCGCCTGATCCGCCAGGACGCGGCCCGCGGCGTCCCCTTGTCCCAGCTCGCCCTGGCTTACGGCCTGTCCGAGCGCCAGGTCCGCCGCATCCTATCCACCCGCCCCGCGCGGGATTTCTGGAGCGAACCCTGGTGAACGGCCGATTTCCCGCCAAAACCTACCTCTTTCGTTCTATTCGGGCGGTTCCGCATGCGGGCCGCCGCGCATAGGATAACAGGAAATGCTGAAAAGGAGTGACTGACTTATGTGTGGTATTGCCGGAACGATTGACCTTGGCCGCGATGTGCGCGGCCTGGCCGGCCTGCCGGAGCGCATGGCCCGCGCCCTGTCCCGCCGCGGCCCGGACGCCGGCGGCGTCTATCAAGACGCGCACGCCCTGCTCGTCCACCGCCGTCTGATCGTCGTCGACCCCGCAGGCGGCGGACAGCCTATGTATGATCCAGAGGGAAATATTATTTTAATTTATAACGGAGAGTTATATAACACCGAGGATATCCGCCGCGAACTGGCTGCCCTCGGGCATACGTTCCGCGGCCATTCGGATACCGAGGTCGTGCTGCACGCCTATCTGGCCTGGGGCACGGAGGCCTTCCAGAAGTTCAACGGCATCTACGCCTTTGCGCTATGGGACAAGGCGGCGCGCCGCCTGACGCTGTGCCGCGACCGCCTGGGCGTCAAGCCGCTGTTTTATGCGCGCCGCGGGCAAATGCTGACCTTCGGCTCGGAGATCAAGGCCATCCTGTGCCATCCGGATATCCCCGCCCAGCTCGACGAGGACGGCCTGCGCAGCATCCTGCTCCTGGGCCCGGCCCGCCCGCCCGAGTCCGGCGTGTTCCATGATATCCACTCGGTGCTCCCCGGCCAGTACCTGGTCTTTGACGCGGACGGCCTGCACTATCACACGTACTGGAAGCTGACCGCGCGCCCCCATCCCGACAACCTCGCGCAGACCATCGAGCACACCCGCGCGCTCATCGAGGACGCGGCCAAGCGCCAGCTCGTGTCCGACGTGCCGCTCGCGACCTTCCTGTCCGGCGGCCTGGACTCCTCCATCCTATCCATGCTGGCCTCACGCACCCTGCGCGCCCGCGGCGAGACTTTACATACCTTCTCGGTGGACTATCGCGACAACGACAAATATTTTACAAAAAGTATTTTTCAGCCAAATTCTGACAGTACGTATATTCCAGGCATCGCCAGCTTCATCGGCTCCACCCACCATAACGTCATATTGGAGCACGAGGCGCTGGCCGCGGCGCTGGATGACGCCGTGCTCGCGCGCGACCTGCCGGGCATGGCCGACGTGGACTCGTCCTTCCTGCTGTTCTGCCAGGCGGTCAAGCAGGCCGGATTTACGGTCTGCCAGTCGGGCGAATGCGCCGACGAGCTGTTCGGCGGCTATCCGTGGTATCACCGCGAAGAGATCCTGTTCGAGGACTGCTTCCCCTGGTCGCGCTCGACCGCGCTGCGGCAGTCGCTGCTGCACGACGGGGTCATCCGCGACGGCGAGGCGTTTGTCCGCGCGCACTACCAGCGCACCTGCCAGTCGGCGCCCAAGCTGGACACCGACAGCAAGAAGGACGCGCGCATGCGCGAGATGTTCGCGCTCAACCTGCAATGGTTCATGGCCACCCTGCTCGACCGCAAGGACCGCATGAGCATGTACTTTGGCCTGGAAGTCCGCGTGCCGTTCTGCGACCACCGCATTGTGGAGTACGCCTACAATATGCCCTGGGACATCAAGGCCCTGGACGGCC
>DWWZ01000126.1 GCA_019119435.1 Candidatus Butyricicoccus avicola | reverse complement strand
GGGCCATGTTACCCGATATGTCAGAACAGGGATTTGTGATTGACAGTGTTATTTTGGAGGCGTTGCAGGCCGATCCAGAAATCTGGCGGAATTTTCAAAAATTTCCGCCGCTATATCAGCGGGTAAGAATTGATACCATTCAGATAAAGAAAAAGCAACCGGAATTATTCCAAAGCCGCTTACAAAAATTATTAGATAATACGAAAGCTAACATTATGTATGGCGAATGGAATGACAACGGACGCTTGCTGACTTAATTAAGTAACTCACACATTGAGCTATATGCCATAATACGAAATAATCCATCTAAAAAGGCAGCCGATTTTTCGACTGCCTTTTTCCTATACCTAAGGGCAGAAAAGAGCAATCCAACGGGACAAAACAATACCGAAACAATTATATCTCACAATGAATAAACCTACACTCGACCAATCTGGTTCAACTTTGGGAACAGAAAAGGAAATTGGGAGCAAAACAATAAAAAATGCCCCAAATGGGGGCATTTTTTGTGCTTGGCAGGGCAGCAGGGCTCAGCGCAGACGCTGGGCGTCCAGATAACCTTGCAGGATGAGGGTCGCTGCGACAGCGTCCACATTCTTTTTGTGTTTTTTGGTCTTTTTGCCGGCCTCGCGCAGGATCTGATGGGCCTCCACCGTGGTCCGGCGTTCGTCCCACAGTACGACCGGAACGCCGGTGCGGGCTTTGAGGTCCTCGGCAAGCGCCGCGCACTTTTCCGCGCGCGCGCCGACCGAGCCATCCATGTTCTTGGGATAACCGAGCACGATGGTCTCAATCCGGTTGTCCCGGATATAGGCGGTCAGTTTTTCCAGCAGCTTGTCGCGGTTCCACTCTGCGATCACCGACGGGGAACCGGCAATGAGGCCGGTGGGGTCGGAGACAGAGAGCCCGGTGCGCGCATCGCCGTAGTCGATACCTAAGATTTTCAAGATCGCGTTTCCTCCCTCTGGGGTCTATCTATCGGTTCTGTGCAATCATTATAGCACAATGCCCGCCCGATTTGTACACAAAACTCAAAAAATGATGCTTGACTTGCACATGAAGGCGTGATACAATAATTACACCTATGTAGGTTCTTTTTTTTATGCCTGATTTTTCTCGGTCGAGCCTGCAAAGGGAGGCAATCACGCCCACGGGCCGCACAGGCCGGCGGGCACAAACACAATTCAAGGAGGTGCCGTTATGCGCGTTAAGGTAACGCTGGCCTGCACGGAGTGCAAGCAAAGAAACTACAATACGATGAAGAACAAGAAGAACGATCCCGACCGTCTTGAGATGAACAAGTACTGCCGATTCTGCAAAAAGCATACTTTGCATCGTGAGACCAAGTAATCGACGAGAAAGGAAGTAAGCTTTATGGCAGAGCAGGAAAAATCCACTCCCGCTGTAAAGAAGCAGACTAACAAGCCGGCAAAGGCCAAAAAGCCTTCGATCTTCTCCCGCATCCGTAACTGGTTCCGCGAACTGAAGAGCGAGGTCAAAAAGATTGTTTGGCCCACCCGCCAGCAGACCATCAACAACACGCTGGTTGTTTTGGGATGCTGTTTGGTTCTTGGCGTGTTCATCTGGATTCTCGACGCAATCTTTGGCTTCGGCTTCCAGACACTCGTCGGCTTCTTCGCCGCCTGATTCTGAGAGGGGCCGGATAAATTATGTCAGACGCAGCAAAGTGGTATGTCGTACACACATACTCGGGCTATGAGAACAAAGTAGCCTCGTCCATCGAAAAAGCGGTGGAAAACCGGAAACTCCACGACCTCATCACCGCGGTCAACGTCCCCGTTGAGCGCGTGACCGAAGTAAAGGACGGCAAGACCCGCGAAATCGAGCGCAAGCTCTTCCCGGGGTATGTACTGGTCAAGATGATCCTGACCGATGAAAGCTGGTACCTCGTGCGCAATACGCGCGGCTGCACAGGATTCGTCGGCCCGAACTCCAACAAACCGCTTCCGCTTTCCGATGAGGAAGTCATGAAGATGGGCGTGGAGAAGCGTGAAATCGAAATCAATTATGACTTGGGCGACAGCGTGCGCGTCATTGACGGGCCGCTGGCAGGCTTTATCGGCGTGGTCGATGAGCTGGAGCCCGACAAGAACAAGGTACGCGTTGTCGTATCGATGTTTGGCCGCGAGACCCCTGTCGAGCTGGAGCTCGACCAGGTCGAGACGCTGAACGATTGAGTCCGTCTTCCACGACGGAAGACAGACGGCGGAGCGCAGGCGCGCTCCCTGGCAAGTGGGAGAGTGGGCAGGAAAGTGCCCGACTCGCCAGCCACCACATTTTTTAAGGAGGATACCTCAAAATGGCACAGAAAGTAGTAGGCTATATCAAGCTCCAGATTCCTGCGGGCAAGGCAACCCCTGCGCCCCCGGTTGGCCCGGCTCTGGGTCAGCATGGTGTCAACATCATGGCTTTCACCAAGGAATTCAACGAGCGCACCAAGAATGACGCGGGCCTCATCATCCCCGTTGTCATCACGGTTTATGCAGACCGTTCCTTCAGCTTTGTTACCAAGACTCCCCCGGCAGCCGTCCTGATCAAGAAGGCTTGCAAGATCGAGTCTGGTTCTGCGGTCCCGAACAAGACCAAGGTCGCAAAGATCTCCAAGGCAGACGTCCAGAAGATCGCAGAGACCAAGATGCCCGACCTCAACGCCGCTTCCCTCGAGGCCGCGATGAGCATGATCGCCGGCACCTGCCGCTCCATGGGCATCACCGTAGAAGAGTAATTTTAAGCTGAGTTTCACTGTTTGACGGCGGACACGGCCGTCTAAGTGGGAGGGAAATTCCCGCAGTACCACTAAAGGAGGATATTATTGTGCGCAAAGGTAAAAAGTATGTAGAGAGCGCAAAGCTGGTAGATCGTTCCAAGCTGTACGATCCCGCTGAGGCGCTTGCAACCGTTGTTTCTACCGCAAAGGCAAAGTTCGACGAGACCATCGAGCTGCACGTCAAGCTGGGCGTTGACTCCCGTCATGCAGACCAGCAGGTCCGCGGCGCGATCGTCCTGCCGCACGGCACCGGCAAGCAGGTCCGCGTGCTGGTATTCGCCAAGGGCCCCAAGGCTGACGAGGCCGCGGCTGCTGGCGCAGAGTATGTCGGCGCAGAGGACATGGTCGCGAAGATCCAGAACGAGAACTTCTTCGACTATGACGTCGTCATCGCTACCCCGGACATGATGGGCGTTGTCGGCCGCCTCGGTAAGATCCTGGGCCCCAAGGGCCTCATGCCGAACCCCAAGGCCGGCACCGTTTCGATGGACGTCGCCAAGGCGGTTCAGGAGTCCAAGGCTGGTAAGATCGAGTACCGCCTGGACAAGACCAACATCATCCACTGCCCGATCGGCAAGGCTTCCTTCGGCGTTGAGAAGCTGCAGGACAACTTCAACGCGCTCATGGGTGCAATCATCAAGGCAAAGCCGGCCGCTGCAAAGGGTCAGTACGTCCGCTCCTGCGTCGTTGCGTCCACCATGGGCCCCGGCGTCAAGGTCAACGCGGCAAAGGTTTCCGACTAAATTATTTTGCCGGAAATCACAGAAATGTGTTGACAGGGCGTATGTCCCATGCTATAATTTAATAGCTTGGTCAAAGACAGCAGGCAGCCGTATGGCTTGAAAGGCGATTTCCCGCCGCCCGCCGAGGTCAGCACGAACGATAGATGTTTTGTGTACCCTCCTGTGTCTTTGCACAAGAGGGTACTTTATTTTTGATGGAGGTGAAACAAGATGCCTAACGCAAAGGTTCTGGAAGAAAAGAAGGCTCTGGTCGCTTCTCTGGTCGAGAAGATCAAGAACAGCCCGGCGGGCGTTCTGGTCGATTACAAGGGTATCAACGTTGAGGACGATACCAAGCTGCGCCGTGAGCTGCGCGAGGCCGGCGTTGAGTATGCTGTTGTAAAGAATACCATGCTGCGCTTTGCCGCCAAGGAGCTGGGCTTCGACGCATTTGAGGAGCACCTGAACGGTACGACCGCCCTGGCGATCAGCACCACCGACGATGTCGTTGCGCCTGCAAAGATCCTGAACGAGTATGCCAAGAAGCATGACAACTTCAAGATCAAGGCCGGTTACCTCGAGGGTGAGGCGATCCCGGTTTCCGAGGTCATGACCCTGGCCGAGATGCCGTCCAAGGAAGGCCTCATCGCACAGGTTCTGTACGGCTTCAATTTCCCGATTACGCAGCTGGTTATTGCGCTTGACAACATCGCAAAGAAGACCGAGGACGGCGAAGCCCTGGTCTCCACCCTGGTTGCGCCCAAGGAAGAGGCTGCTGCCGAGTAATTTTTACCGGCATAGGAATTTATTGTTTATTTAAATTTGTAAATTGGAGGTTTATACCATGACTGTTGCAGAGATTATGGAAGCTGTAAAGGGCCTGAAGGTCCTGGAGCTGGCTGAGCTGGTTAAGGCTCTGGAGGAAGAGTTCGGCGTATCCGCTATGCCTGTTGCTGTTGCTGGCGCTGCTGGCGGCGCTGCTGCTCCGGCTGCTGAGGAGAAGACCGAGTTTGACGTTGAGCTGACCGACGCTGGCGCTTCTAAGATCAACGTTATCAAGGTTGTCCGTGCAATCACCGGCCTGGGCCTGAAGGAGGCTAAGGAGAAGGTTGACGGCGCTCCGGCTATCATCAAGGAGGCTGCTTCCAAGGAGGACGCAGAGTCCATCAAGGCGCAGCTGGAAGAGGCTGGCGCAAAGGTTACCCTCAAGTAATCTTATTTGGATCGCGTACAAGAGAGACAGGCACATTTGCCTGTCTCTTTTTTTGTGCCGGATGGAAAGCGGCAGCGGCCTGCTGCTGAGCGGCGCATTTTGGCAGGAATTTATAAAATTTGCCTCCGGGGCCCTGACGTGAGCGCTTGGAGCCCTTTTCCCACGGCGTTTTGGCGGTATAGGAAACGGGAGGACAGCTCCGCAAAAGGCGGCAGAGCGGGCGGATGGCCCTGCCGAGGCCCGAGACAAGAAATTCAAAAATTAACAGATTTGGCGGGCAAATCGGCATTCACAAAGGCCGGTTCCGGGAGATTCCCACTTGCCCAGATATGGCCGATATGTTAGAATAATACCAACGAAGTTTGAAAGGGAGAATATGACTATGCTGACTCCGGCAAAGAAGGAATTTATTGAGTTTATGATGGGGGCAGATGTGCTCCGATTCGGGGATTTTGTCACCAAGAGCGGCAGAAATACTCCGTATTTTGTCAATACCGGCAACTATAAGACCGGCTTGCAGAACTCCAAGCTGGGTGAGTTCTATGCTGCCTTGGTCAAGGAGACCGTCGGCGAGGACTTTGACGCAATGTTTGGCCCGGCTTATAAGGGTATTCCGCTTGCAACCTCGGTTGCGGGGGCACTCGCGCGCAATTATGGCATCGACAAGCCGTTTTTCTTCAACCGCAAGGAAGCCAAGGACCATGGCGAGGGCGGCAATATTGTCGGCTATAAGCCCAAGGACGGGGACCGTATCATCATCATTGAGGACGTCATCACTGCAGGTACGGCGATCCGTGAGACCATGCCCGTGCTGCAGGGCTGCGCAGACGTCAAGGTGACCGATATGTTCATCTCGGTCAACCGCTGTGAGGTCGGCCAGACCCCAGGCAAGACCGCGGTCATGGAAGTCGGCGAGGAGTTTGGCATCAAGGTGCACGCACTCATCACAGTGCAGGATATCTATGAATATCTCAAGCAGCAGGGCACTTACGGGGAGATCCTGCCGCTGATGGAATCCTATATGGAAAAATACTGCGTATTTTAAGCGCGAAACAAGAGGGCCGGGATGTCGCCCGGCCTTTTTGTGAAACGTGTTATTTTATAACTTTAAACTATGAAAGGAAGGCTTTCCCATGAGAAAGATGAAGGTTGGCCTGATCGGCGTGGGCGACATCAGCAACAAGTATGTCGATAACCTCAAGCAGTATCCCGATATCGTTGAGATCAAGGGCTGCGCTGCGCGCAACTATGAGAAGACGTGCGGCCGCGCCAAGACGCTCGGCATCGATTTCGTGTATCCGTCGGTCGATGCGCTGTTGGCCGATCCTGAGATCGATATCGTGCTCAACCTGACCACACCCGATGCGCATGCCAAGTACAACCTGGCAGCCCTTGCGGCGGGCAAGCATGTCTATACCGAAAAGCCACTGGCCGCAACGTTTGCCGAGGGCAAGCAGATTATGGATCTCGCCCGAGAAAAAGGGCTGACTGTGTGCTGTGCGCCGGATACTTTTCTGGGCGGCCGTGTGCAGACCATGCGCGAACAGATCGACGCCGGGCTGATCGGCAAGATCACAGGCGGCGAAGCCGCCATGCTATGCCATGGCTGGGAGTGTTATCATCCCAATGTTGCCTTTTACTATCGGCCGGGCGGCGGCCCGACCCTGGACATGGGCCCCTACTATCTGACCGCCTTGGTCTCGCTCTTGGGGCCGGTTGAGGCAGTGACCGCAATGTCCAGCCGGTCGTCGGATACACGCTATCTGCCGACCACCGGGAAGACCGTCCCGGTTGAGATCGATACGCATGTGTCCGGCGTGCTGCGCTTTGCCTCGGGTGCGGTCGTCAGCGCAACCTTCAGCTTTGATGTGTGGGATTCGGTACGCCCGCGCCTGGAGCTGTATGGCACCGAAGGCACGCTCCTGATGGCAGAGCCCGACCCTAATAGCGGCCCGAACATTTTTGGCGGCGAGATCTGGCTGCGCCGCAAGGAAGACTTCCGCTGGGGCCAGATGCCGCGCCCTGCTGGTGTGGAGTCGTTGCCGTTTGAGAAGATCCCGAATACGCGTCCGTTTTCCGAGACCGGCCATGACCGCAACAGCCGCGGCATCGGGCTGGTCGACCAGGCGCTGGCCATCCAAGAGGGCCGCATGGCGCGTGCCGACGCGCAGATGGGCCTGCACGTGCTCGAGGTGCTGGAGAGCCTGGTCGAGGCGGCCAAGCAGGAGAAATGGCTGCACATGACCACCACCTGCGTCCGCCCAGCGATCCTGCCCAAGGATTTCCCGCAGAAATAAGAACATCCCGGAAACGGAAAAGAGGCATGGCCTGATGGGCCATGCCTCTTTTGTGTGGAGGGGGTAAAACTTTGTCACGTCAGTCCTGGAATTCCAGGCATTTCAGGACGAACGAGACATCCTTGGTGGACTTGAGCTGGCTGAGGACGCTTTCATCCTCCAGTGCAGTGCAAATGTTGCTGAGCAGGTCGATGTGCTCGTCGCCAACGCCGGCGATGCCAAAGACGAGCTGCGCCTTTTCGCCGCCGAAATCAATGCCGTCAGGATACTGCAGCATCACGATGCCGGAGCGCTTGACGCGCGCCTTTTGTGCGGTGGTGCCGTGCGGGATGGCGATGCCCATGCCCATGTAGGTCGTGACCAGGCGCTCGCGCTCGAGCATGGAATCGATATATGCCTCGTCTACGCATCCCTGCTCGACCAGCAGCCGGCCGGCTGCGCGGATGGCATCCTCTTTGGACACCGACGGCAAGCCGAGCTTGACACAATCCGCAGTGATCGTCGTACGCTTTTTACTCTCCGGCGCCGCCTGCGGGGCGTTAGTCTGCGGGGCGGGCGCTGCCTGCTCGGCAGTCAGCGTATGGTAGAGCTCATCCAGACCAGGATCGGCCAGGAAGTTGCCGATTGCGACCAGATGGGCCTGCGGCGCACAGGCGCGTGCACGGTCGGCCAGGACCTGCTGGCAGACAACGATATCGGCATCTGCCGGGATGTTGTCTACGCTGGTGTTTGTGATGGTCAGGTCGGGGCGCTGGGCTTTGATTCGGTTGCGGAACTTGGTTGCGCCCATCGCCGAGGAACCCATGCCGGCGTCACAGGCAAAGATGACCTTCTTGACGGCCGTACAATCGGTCAACGGAGCCGCGGACGGTGCAGCCGTCCCCTTGGCCTGTGCCTTCATTTCCTGCATCTTGTTCTGCGCGTCTTCTAGGTTCTTTGTGCCGGCCATTTTGACAATGGGCGAGGCGATGACAAACGAGACGGCCGCCGCTAAAATGACGCCGATCAGGCTGACAAGGATGCTGTCGCGCGGCGACATCATCAGGAAGGCGATGATCGAGCCGGGCGCCGCCGGGCCGTTCAGGCCGGCGTTCATGATGCTGAAGAAGAAGATCGCGCAGGCGTTGCCCACGATCGGGGCGATAATGACCATGGGATTCATCAGGATATACGGGAAATAGATCTCATGGATACCGCCAAACAGGTGGATAATAATTGCACCGGGGGCCGAATCCTTGGTGGTACGGTCCTTGGAGAACAGCCAGTATGCGACCAGGACACCGAGGCCGGGGCCGGGGTTGGTTTCCAGCATATACATGATGGACTTTCCGGCTTCTGCGACTTGCTCGGCGCCGATAGGTGTGAACACGCCGTGGTTGATGGCGTTGTTGAGGAACAGCACCTTGGCGGGCTCGAGGAAGATGGAGACCAGCGGAAGCAGGCTGTGCTGAACGAGCAGGTTGACGCCTGCGGACAGGAACGCCAGGATCGCGCTCATAACCGGGCCGATCGCATAATAGCCCAGGATAGCCATGACCATGCCGAGGATACCGACCGAAAAGTTATTGATCAGCATCTCGAAGCCGGCTGGCATGCGGCCGTCCATGGCCTGGTCAAACTTCTTGATGACGAAACCGGCAAGCGGGCCCATGATCATGGCGCCCATCAGCATTGGCTGGCCGTCGGTGCCGCCGACGCCGGCGATGCAGCCCATGACTGCAATGGCACCCATAACGCGGCCGCGGTCCCCGCCGACCATCTTACCGCCTTGGGCGGCGATCAGAACCGGCAGAAGGAAGGTCAGCATAAACGGCTGGATCGAGGCCAACTGCGCGTTCGGGAACCAACCATTTTCGATGAATAGGGCAGTGATAAAGCCCCAGGCGATGAAGGCGCCAATGTTCGGCATGACCATGGCGCTGAGGAACTTGCCAAATCTGGCAATTGTATTTTTCATGCGGGACGCACTCCTTTTCTCTCTTTCTCTCTCTATCATTGCCGCGGCACGGTGTGGCCCGTGCGGCGGCTGGGGGAAACGCTTGGGCTTTCGTTCTGTGGTTCCATTGTACCGGCCGGAGCGCGGCATGACAAGCAGGACTTATGGCACAATTGTCCGGATATGATGGTGCCAAATGCAGGGCACTTGTGCAAAACGTCTAGGCATGCGTGACAGATTTGTGTGATTTGCCGGAGATACCGCGGAAACAGCCGGGAGATATACGGATTTGGCACCAGGCGAAAGGGCCAAAATTGCCGCCGGCCAAGGCGCCCGGCAGGGCGGGTACAAATATATCTTTTTGGTATGGGCTGTGATATAATAAGAATACACAAACAAGGAAATGAGAGGGGGGATTGCGTTGGAACAGCAAACCAATCTGCCGATGCTGACCGACAATGGGCGGCGGCTGATCCGTAAATTATCCGAGCTGCCGCCGGTATGGCTGACCGCAGCCGCTTTGGGGGAGAGCGTCGGCGTCAGCCGGCGCACGGTCATGCGCGAATTACCTGGGATGGAGAAATGGCTGCGCGCCGCAGGGTTCCGTTTTGTCCGCAGCCCAGGGCAGGGCGTGCGGCTGGAGGAAGCGGAGGACCGCCGCGCGGCGTTGCGCGCGCTCTTGGAGGGCGGCGGCATGGCGCTGTCCAAGTCCGAGCGGATTGACCGGCTGCTCGTCCTGCTGTTTGCGGCGGCGGAGCCGGTCAAGACACAGTGGCTCGCTGAAAAGCTGGATATTTCCGAGCACACGCTCCTGAGCGACCTGGGCACGGCGGACGAGTGGCTGCGTGCGCGCGGCGCGGCGATCAAGCGGCGCACGGGCGTAGGCGTCTGGATGGAAGGCACGCCGGAAAATTTGCGGCGGGCAATGGGCATCCGGCTGCGTCCTCAGCTGACTCAGATGGATTGGTAGCAATTTTTGAACAGCCGGCAGGCCGGGACGACCCTGGATCTGCTGGACCGCAACGATTTGCAGGCAGTCGGTTCGGTTTTGCAGGCATTTGAGCGCAGCGGCCGTTTTGTGTTCAGCGACAGCGCATTCGTCTCCCTTGTGCTGCATCTGACGCTGTTGGCGGGACAGGTGCGCAGCGGAAGCCTGCG